>NZ_DASZBA010000197.1:0-76280 GCF_035944575.1 Noviherbaspirillum sp. | reverse complement strand
GTCCGGTATTCCCGAATAATTTACTCAAGTATACCAAACCTGAGTAAATTCGTCAGGTATTAAGTGACGATTTCGTACTAATCGAGGATAGAGAGAGGAGGTTCGCCGAACAGATTTCAGCGAACCGGTTATGAAGAGGTGAAGGCGGCTACTGTAATTTCAATCGCACGAACATCATAAAAGATGTCGGGTTTGTGCCGTAGATGTTTGTTTCAGAAGAAACAAGATGTTTGCTGACGAGGCCGCCTACATCGAAGCGCACTTCCTGGTTGAAGCGCACATCATGGAAATAACCAACGGTTACTTTCTTAACTTTGAATAGCGGATGCTGGGAAGATTGATTTTCCCGATAAAGGTCATCGCTCCCAACCTGTTCGAGACGACCGAAAAACGAATGCGCTTTCTGGACACGGAAGATTGATTCCATCAGGTACCCGGTATTCCGTTCGCGAAAACGCCGGACGTTGCGTCCCCATGCAAAAGTTGTTTGCCAATCTGCGTCACCGACCAATTGCTGGTATGTCGCTGCGATTGCAGTCCGTTTGACTTGATCATCGGCGCGTAGCTGATCGAGATTGCTGACGTAACCACGGCCAATTTTGAAGGTCCAATTTTCGGATGGGCTGAATGAAAGACGGCGCGAGGCAGACTTAAGCTTCAATCCCTCGTAGGTCGCCGGCTGATAGCCCTCCGTGGCGGCGATTGAAGAGCTTTCATATTTCAATCCACGCCACGCGTATCCGAGCGTGAACTGCCGATATGGGGCATGGGCAGGGTCAAGCCAATGTTCGGCAAGCAGACTTCTCAGATCGCTGACTTCAGAAAATTCGCCGGACTCGCTTGCCGGTCGCAACGCATATGCATCGAAGGCAGAAGTGGTGACGCTGAATGAGGGCCGCTTTTGCTCTCCAATGCTCGCCCGCTCCTTTGCCTTGGTCGCTCGGTCATCCGGATTTTCCAGTAAAGATGCTGAATCTGAATACGCCGACATATCTGGCTGTTCCCGCTCTGTTTGTGCCACTACATCAGCCCATACCGGAGCGAGAGTAAGCCAACCCGAAACCGCCAATGCTGTGCCCGAAATTTTCATAGCTCTGCTTTTATGATGACAACCCGACGAGTAATGACATTAATGCAATATCCATACCAATCGCGCTCTCAGCAACCAGTGAAAAAATCAACCATATAAGTACAGTGTATTTAGGCTTTTATATCCTGCAAGAAAGAATTGTATTGTTGAGTATTTGTATCTTTTACATCGCCATGAGAGCCTTACATTGTGTTTGTGCTAACACAAGCTACTCGGAACATTACCTGTCAACGCCGCGTTATCTGGCCATAGAGCAGCAAATCCATCAATCCCATGCAGGCCTCTTCGATGTGACTCAATGCCTTTTCGAACTGGCGGGCAGTCCCCGAAAACGGGTCTTCAATCACGGAAGGACTCTCACGGCTGGCATAGTCCATCAACAGCCGAACTTTGGGCAGGTAGCGCTCCGGACACATCGCTCTCAGTATCGCGAGATTGTTCATATCCATTGCGAGCAGCAAATCGAAATCCTCGAAATCCGACGGCTGGATTTGCCGGGCCCGGAGCGAAGCCAGATCATAGCCATGCTTGCGCGCGGCGACTTGTGCGCGAACATCCGGCGGCGCGCCGACGTAGTAATCATGGGTTCCGGCGGAATCGACGATGATGCGGCTTTGCAATCCGGCATCGGTGATCTGCTTGCGCATCACACTCTCGGCTGTGGGCGAGCGACAGATATTCGCTGTACAAACGAACAGGATCGAAAAGGGCTCTTTCGGAAGTGAAATCCTTAATTTCGCATCCGGTCTTGTGTTTGTGTATGCGCTCAACACCGCATCTCCCTCTGCAAGTTGCTAGTCGCCGGCAGTATGCGAAAACGCTGAGTCGGCCGCCATGATGGGACCATCATCGCCAAAATCAGCGTCTAAAGACATGATGCAAAACAACTTCTTGGTGATTGAAGCTATGTTGCCGCTGGGGGAAAGGCCAGGAAGATCAGGTCTGCTTGTAAAGCAGCTTCATTGGCCCGAATAGCGACTGCATGACCGCATTGCGGATGAATGACAGGTTATAGGGATGCTCGGAGACCGCGCGCGGGAAACGGCCGCTGGACGGCAGCACATGAAGCTGTTCGGCGATTTTCCCCCACAGAACCAGGGTAGGCAGCGGCGCGCCGTGTTGACTTGCATGCTGCTCCAGCGCTTGGAAAACTACTTCCATAAATGGCTGCCACGCCCGCGCATCCTTGACCGGCGGCACGTCCGGCCGGAACACGAGGGATGCATTGAGCAACAGAAAACCTTGGCGGGTCAGATTGGCCTGCAGTTCGGTCAGTGTCTCGATGTAGGGTGATGCTGGAGAAAGCGCGTTTGTTGCAATCTCTGCAACCGCGCTCCCGGAAGTATTGTCGGGCTGCAGACGGCCGTCCGCAACCAGCAGCATTTTCATGAAATTGCGCAGCGAGGTTGCGCGATTGACCTGCTTCGACAAGCCCGTTTCGGACCATAGCGATTTGACCGCCCCGTCCATGAAGCAGACGCCGGTGGCACTTTCTTCCCTGGGATAAGGCCCCTCCCCGACGAGCACATACCGCACCGCATCGAGGGGAATCATGAAGGCGGCAAATAACCGCCCCTGGGTCGGGAGGTAAGTATCCTCCACGAGCGCAGGCAGATAGCCTGGATCGGCCTGCGCCATCTCTGCCAGCGCCTGCATCAACACAGGCTGCCAGGAGCGATCTGCCAGCTTAACTGCATCGAGTATCGGCTTCGGTATGGATGCGGTCATGATAGGCGGATGCGCATCGGCTAAGTCTTGCCAAGAATTGACACGACATTATCCGCACCCGGTGCGCCGAAAAGCTGTTCTTTCAAAATCCTGAGCTGGTCGCGCACCTGGGCCGCCTTCTCGAACTCCAGGTTCTTTGCATGATCGATCATCAGCTTTTCCAGCCGCTTGATCTCCTTGCTGACCTGTTTTTCGCTCATCGACTCGTACTTCACCTGCTCCTGAGCGACCTGCAATTCGAGACGAGCTTCCTGAGGACTGTACACACCATCGATCAGTTCGCGGATTTCCTTCCGGATTCCCATCGGCGTGATGTTATTTGCCTGATTGAAGGCGATCTGCTTGGCGCGCCGCCGCTCGGTCTCGTCGATTGCACGGCGCATCGAGTCCGTGACCCTGTCTGCATAGAGAATCGCCGTGCCGTTCAGGTTACGCGCCGCACGGCCGATGGTTTGAATCAGGCTGCGCTCGGATCGCAGGAAGCCTTCCTTGTCCGCATCCAGAATGGCCACCAGCGAGACTTCGGGTATATCGAGGCCCTCGCGCAGAAGGTTGATGCCCACAAGTACATCGAACGTGCCCAGACGCAGATCGCGAATGATTTCCACCCGTTCCACGGTGTCGATATCGCTGTGGAGATACCTGACTTTTATACCGTTGTCGCCGAGGAATTCAGTCAACTGTTCAGCCATCCGCTTGGTCAGGGTCGTGACCAAAACACGTTCGTTTTTCTTTACCCGTTCGGTGATTTCCGACATCAGGTCATCCACCTGCGAGCTCGCAGGCCGGACCGAAATCTGCGGATCGACAAGGCCGGTCGGACGCACCACCTGCTCCACCACCTGTCCGGCGTGCTGCTTTTCATACTCGGCGGGCGTGGCGGATACGAATACCGTCTGACGCATCTTGCTTTCGAATTCCTCAAAGCGCAACGGCCGGTTGTCCAGTGCCGAAGGCAGGCGGAAACCGTAATCGACGAGATTCGTCTTACGCGCACGGTCGCCGTTGTACATGCCGTTCAACTGTCCCAGCAATACGTGCGACTCGTCGAGAAACATGATGGCATCCTGGGGCAGGTAATCAACCAGCGTAGGCGGCGGCTCTCCGGGCTTCGCTCCGCTCAGATGACGGGAATAATTTTCAATACCCTTGGTGAAGCCGATTTCGGCCATCATCTCCAGATCAAAGCGTGTACGCTGCTCCAGGCGCTGCTCTTCAACCAGCTTGTTTTGGCTGCGGAACCATTCCAGCCGGTCGCGCAGTTCTTCCTTGATGCTTTCGATCGCGCGCAGGACGGTGGTTCGCGGCGTGACGTAATGCGAGCCGGGATAGATGGTGAAGCGGGGAATTTTCTGTCGGACACGACCGGTCAGCGGATCGAATAACTGAAGGCTGTCGATTTCGTCATCGAAAGTCTCGATGCGCAGGGCGAGTTCCGCATGCTCCGCCGGGAAGACGTCGATCACATCCCCGCGAACACGGAAAGTACCGCGTCCGAAGTCCACCTCGTTACGGGTGTATTGCATCTGTATCAAACGTGCAATGACATCGCGCTGGCTGACCTTGTCCTTCGCGCGCAGGGTGAGGATCATCTGGTGATACTCATTCGGGTTACCGATACCGTAAATTGCGGACACAGTAGCTACGATGACGACATCCCGCCTCTCCATCAGCGACTTGGTGCAGGACAGCCGCATCTGCTCGATATGCTCGTTGATCGACGAATCTTTCTCGATGAAAAGATCCCGCTGCGGCACGTAAGCTTCAGGTTGGTAGTAATCGTAATAACTGACGAAATATTCCACCGCGTTCTGCGGGAAAAACTCGCGGAATTCGCTATACAGCTGGGCGGCCAGCGTTTTGTTGGGCGCAAATACAATGGCCGGTCGGCCCATGCGTGCAATCACATTGGCCATCGTATAGGTTTTACCGGAACCGGTGACGCCCAATAAGGTCTGGTATGACAAACCATCCTCGATGCCTTCCGCCAACTTGGCGATGGCAGCCGGCTGATCCCCGGCAGGAGAGAATGGTTGATACAGACGATAGGGCGAGTCCGGGAAAGTGACGATTTTTGATTCGTCAATCGCGCTGGGAACTTGGGATAAATCTGCCATCTGGTTTGGACCTTTGGTAGAATAATAAGTTGCAATTCGGCGCGAGACATACGGCCTTGCACCGCATACAACCCGCTGCAAAGCAAAACTTCCGCAGCCAACTTTTCATGTTATCACGATGAACCAATCCTCTTCCGCTTCCCTGTTTACCGCCATCGAGATGGCGCCTCGCGACCCGATCCTGGGAATTACCGAAGGATTCAATGCCGACAAAAACCCGAACAAGGTTAATCTCGGCGTGGGCGTTTATTACGACGACAATGGCAAGGTTCCCTTGCTTGAATGCGTACGGAAAGCGGAGATGCAATTGATGGAGAAAGCGAGTCCGCGCACCTACCTGCCGATCGAAGGATTGGCCGCTTACGACAAGGCGGTGCAAGAGCTTGTATTTGGTGCCGACAGCCCCGTAGTTCAAGAGAAGCGTGCGATTACCGTGCAGGCACTCGGCGGTACCGGAGCACTGAAATTGGGCGCCGACTTTCTGAAGCGCTTCTCGCCTGAATCACAAGTGTGGATCAGCGACCCCAGCTGGGAAAACCACCGGGCACTCTTCGAGTCTGCCGGCTTTACCGTCAACAATTACGCTTACTACGATCCGACCACCCGTGGCGTCAACTTTCCTGGCATGCTCAGCGCTCTGAACAGTATGCCGTCGGGTTCGATCGTGGTACTGCATGCCTGCTGCCATAATCCGACCGGCGCCGATCTCACCGCGGATCAATGGACCGATGTCATCAAGGTCGTGACGGAACGCGGTCTTGTGCCCTTCCTTGACATGGCCTACCAGGGTTTCGGCGATGGCATTGACGCCGATGGCAAAGTTGTACGGCGCTTTGCCGACGCGGGTGGACCGTTGTTCGTATCGAATTCGTTTTCAAAATCGTTCTCGCTGTACGGCGAACGTGTCGGCGCATTGAGCATCGTCGCAGTCAGCAGCGAAGAAGCCGCTCGCGTGCTTTCGCAATTGAAGCGCGTGGTACGCACCAACTACTCCAATCCTCCTATTCACGGAGGACAAGTGGTTGCAACGGTGCTGTCCACACCCGATCTGCGCAAGCTGTGGGAGGAAGAACTTGCCGGTATGCGTGTACGCATCCGCGAGATGCGCGAAGCACTGGTCTTGAAGTTGAAAGAAAAGGCGCCAAGCCATAATTTCGATTTCGTCATCCAGCAACGCGGCATGTTTTCCTACTCCGGCCTCACCAAGGCCCAGGTAGAGAAACTTCGCACCGAGCATTCGATCTATGCGGTCGACACCGGACGTATCTGCGTCGCTGCGCTGAACTCACGGAATGTAGATACGATTGCCGCCGCAATCGCAAGCCTGCTCTGATTTCATCAGACAGGAAGAAAGTTTTCAAAATTTTGCTCTCAAAATTTTGACAGGAGCAAGGAAATCCCCCTATAATAGCTTCTCTGTTCCCTGATAGCTCAGTCGGTAGAGCGACGGACTGTTAATCCGCAGGTCCCTGGTTCGAGTCCAGGTCGGGGAGCCACAGAATACAAGGGGTTACGTGCAAACGTAACCCCTTTTTCTTTGGGTAGCTGCACTACCAACCCACTTGCTTCACCATGCATTTCCTGCCGCCCTGCGTAAGCCTGTCGGTCAGCTGACAGCCAGGCCTATGCCCGAAACAATAAGGACTAGAGTCGCAGCAGTCTTATTGATCAATCGCATGCACCCCCAGCTCAAGCAATACATTTACTGAACGGCGATCGCTGCCAGAACGGTCCGGGTGTTTCATCAACGCCAGGGTGCGTCTTCAAGTTCCAGTAATGCCCGAATGACGACTTCGGCAATGAGTGAGATTGCGAGGACAATAAGCAGATAAAGTATCGCTGTGATCACGATCTTCTCCATTCTTGTAATTGCGTCACTCTTATTACAGCAGCAATACAAGCGGAGTTGTTGACAATAGTCACTTTTGACGCTGCGGCGACTGCGCACTCCGCCCATGGCGTGTGCGCTTTCTTCATCCTGCGATCGGATCAGTCTATCGTCCAGACGATCGACGCTTTGACTATCCAATCCGGAGTCACAAAAAAGACATTCCGGCTCCGGACGTCCCGATGCTATTTTTTCTTGGATGAAAAATGACGCATTGAAAGCGTTTTAGTAGCGATAAAGATTTCCCTAAGCAGACACACAAAACTGCCGATCAGCGACAGCATGGCGAGCACGAAAAACAGGGCAATGATCTGGGCGAGGGCCAGATCGAGCGCATCCCCGACAAACAGCGTCGCAATCACCATGCAAATCAATAAACCGCAGATCGTGCTTAGCGTGATCGCCCTGTTGATCAGCGTTGCGCGCTGATACAGGGTTTCCAGTTCAGCCAACGCGTCAGTCATATCCGCCATGCCGGCAGCATTAACCCTTTCCTCCAATAGCCGCGAGCGATCGATGATGCGAGCCAATCGGTTCGTCAATACAGCGAGCTTGGTTCCGACCCCGGTCAGTAGGAACACTGGCGCGATTGCCAATTGAATGATGTGACCAATGTCGCCGAGCTGTATTTGCATAGTGAGCACTATCCGCAGGTATCGAGGAGCGAACTAGTCTATCAGTTGACACCGACGACAAAAGAATTTGACACGCGTTTGATTTTTATCGATTCCGAAAATGCAAATAAGCGGACCCTAGCGCAATCGGATGCTGTCACATCTGCAAAGAGGGTATCAGGCCAGGCATCGCGACGGTGCAAACATCAGCGTCGCGCTCTCAAATGAGCGCTTGCCTGGCAGAACAACTGTTTTTACAGGGGAACCGTCTCCTTAACGCCAGCTTTTCCATGGCGGTTTAGCTGTAAAAGCGTTGATTGAATCAGATTTGACCAAATGCAACGCGTGACACGCAAATCCGCGCTATTCACATTACTTGGCCTGCTGGACATTGATGGTGGTCCTGAAAAAGGGTGGGATCGGCTTATCCGAATACCAAAAAGACTGGCGAAGGATGGCGTTACGCCGCCAGGCGATTTGCACAGGGAGTGCCTGCACGTGCATGGCTTCCCTCTGGTGCAAGCCTTCGGCAAGCATGTCTGCCCTGTTGACACCGATCGTTGTTACAACGCGCCTGCAAGAGAGATCCGCAATGACGACTTATCTGGAACCCGAGTCTTCCGTACGTTCTCATAACGTCGCGGCAACGAGCCCGCGTTTCCCTGCTATCGAGGCTGGCTCTTCGCTATCCAACCTGGTCCATTCCACGACAGAGGGCTTGGTGGTGCTCGACGTGCGATGCAAGATCGTTCTGATCAGCCACACTGCCGAAAGGATGTTTGGATACCCGGCGCACGATTTGCTTAACAAATCGGTCGATATACTGCTGCCGCCGCATCTGGGCGCGGAACAGCGCCGCAGAATGGCCCGACTGGCGTCGATTCCCGTCAATGGACGCAAACTTAAAGTGGCGCTGAAGGGCTTGCATGTGAGCGGCGAGGAATTCGCTGTCAATGCCAGCGCATCCCGTACCACCATGCAGGGAGAACCCTTCCTGATCGTAGTGCTACAGGAGGATAAGGCGCTTACCGGCTTCGACACCAAGAAACGCCCGATCCGCCGCGCCGACTTGCGGAAACTCGCCGTATCGTCGCAACAGACGAATGAAGTGGAGAAGCGGCGGTTTTCCAAGAAGCTGTACGACGATATAGGCCAACGGTTGAGCGTCCTCAAGCTGGACCTGGATTGGTTGGAAAACAGCCTTCCGGAAACCGATGCCTGCGTGCCGGCGAGAGTTGCTCAAATGCAAGGAATGCTGGACAAGGTCATTACGATGACCAAGACGATGGCATCGACCTTGCGCCCTCCTCTGCTCGACGATTTCGGCCTCATTCCTGCCGTGGAATGGATGACCGACAATTTCCAGAAGAGGACCGGCGTCGCGTGCCAGCTCATCCTTGGCGGCGTTCAGAGCAAGTTGGGCGACCCCATTGAATCGGCCGTGTTCCGGGTGATACAGGAAGCGCTTTTAAACATCGAGCGCCATGCCGAGGCTAGCCAGGTGGAACTCATTCTGCTCCGCAATGGCAGCAAGTTGGACTTGACCGTGCGGGACAACGGCAAGGGAATCGCTGCCGGCAGCGAAAGCAAACCCGGCTGTTATGGATTGATGACAATGAGAGAAAGGATTTTCATATTAGGAGGTACAATTACGGTCGGCAACATTAACCCGCATGGGGTGGAGATCTCGGTATCCATTCCGATCGATTCCTTTCCTATTCACTAAAAGAGCCTATGATTCGAATCGTTATCGCCGATGATCACACCATCATGCGAGAGGGACTCAAGCGTATTCTGGACGGCGCTGACGACATCGAGGTTGTTGGCGAAGCCGTGGATGGCTTCGAAGCGCTTGCCCATGTCCGAAAGGGGGGATTCGACCTCCTGATGCTGGATTTATCCATGCCCGGCCGCAGCGGCGTAGAGTTGATCCGGCAGATCAAGGATGAAGTGCCGAAGCTCCCCATCCTGATTCTTACCATGCACGAGGAAGAGCAGTACGCGGTCCGCGCGATTCGTGCCGGCGCGCGCGGCTATCTCACCAAGGAGAGCGCCGGCACGCAGTTGGTCAGCGCAATCCGCAAGGTCGCTGCCGGTCGCCCCTACATCAGCCTGGAAGTTGCAGAGCAACTGGCCATGGACGCGATGCCGACAAACGAGGAACTGCCACACAAGCAGCTATCCAACCGTGAATTCGAAGTATTCACGTTGCTGGTCAGCGGGAAATCGATCACGGAAATCGCCGATTCGCTCCATCTGAGCGCCAAGACGGTGAGCACGCACAAAACTCGGATTCTGCAGAAAATGAGCATGAATTCGCTGGCGGAAATGGTGCAGTATGCCGTGCAACATCGCCTGCTCGGTCCACTGAAGAACTAGCCTGCCTGTACCCGCCTGGAATAAAAAATAGTACAAAGCCAGGCAGCGGTTGCGAAAATCCCACAAAAAGCCCCTTGCTGCGGTTTTTCTGTTGACTTTATTTTGTCAGCTAACTCCTATCAGTAAATCCCACTTTCTTTTGTAAGAATATTCCTACAAGACGCTCTTGCTTCCTACAGCAGGATTCAGCCACTACCGATAGTAAATGTGCATGGTGCTTGCGATACTGAGCACACGCAACAAGCATCCCGACAGGCAACTCGCCAGCACCTCCGAATGCCCGACTCTGGGGCTCAGTGGAAATCGCATCGGCCTGCATCCATGTACGAAGACATCCTCCGGGTGTCACTCCGCAACTGAATTCTGCTTTATCTTGAAATAGGAGATGACTATGTTATCTACGCAAATGTCTGAAATCCGCTCCGATTCCCCAAATTCGGCTTTGCACTCATCTTCTGTTGACGCAGTCTGGCAGCGCCAAGGGAAACTGTGGTCCAACCTAAAGGAATTGTGTGACGTATTACGTATCCCGCATGCCGCGGCGCATACGGATGAGGAACTGCAGTTTCAGCATGTGCAATTCAAGACAGGACAGCGCATTCATACAATCGGCCAGCCGTTTGATACGCTCTATATCGTGCATTCGGGTTTTCTGAAAACAGTGTTGATTGATGAGTTCGGTAACGAACAAGTGTTGAGTTTCCCGATGAAAGGCGACTTGTTTGGTGTCGATGGAATCCATACCAAACGTTATGCGTCCGAGGCAGTCGCCCTGTCGAATTGCGACCTGATCCTTCTGCCATTCAAGAAACTGACGGCCCTCGGCCGGGTGCATGTCGAATTCGAGCACGCGATGTACAGCGTGATGAGCCGCGAACTTGTACGTGAGCAGGCAATGGTCAGTATGTTAGGCGCACTCAGCGCAGAGGCTCGCGTGGCCCGCTTTCTGGTATCCCTGTCGGAGCGTTATGCCGAGATGGGATACTCCAGCAAACTGTTCAACCTGCGCATGACCCGCCATGAGATTGGCAGCTATCTCGGCCTGACATTGGAAACCGTGAGCCGCACATTGTCTGCCTTCAATGAAATCGGCTTGATTACGGTTGACCAGCGGTCGATCGGCATCAAGGATGCGGATGCGCTGAAAACCTTGCGCCGTCTGCCGCCGTCCAGTTCCCGGGCCAAGCAGGTCGCTGCAAAGAAATCGAAACTCGCCGCATCGCAAAAACAGCCGCCGGATTCCGATCTGGCCGGACTTGCCTCGGTGTGAACATACGCCAATGAATACAAAATGCCCTGCCGATATGCATCGCAGGGCATTTTTCTTATCCTTACTGCATGTGCTGGCCGCCGTTAATGGCAATGTTCGCGCCGGTGACAAAAGCAGCTTCTTCCGAGCATAAGTACGCAACCAGGGCGGCCACCTCTTCCGGTTCACCGAGGCGCCCGAGAGGTATCTGGGGAATAATCTTATCCTCCAGTACATCCTTCGGAACCTGCATGACCATGTTTGTCCGCAGGTAGCCGGGCGATACGGTGTTCACGGTAATGCCCTTGGACGCCACCTCCAGCGCTAACGCTTTGGTGAAACCATGCACGCCCGCTTTGGCGGCGGCATAGTTGGTTTGCCCGAAGGCGCCTTTCTGGCCATTCACCGATGAAATATTGATAATCCGGCCCCATTCGTTCTCCAGCATGCCATGCATGACCAGCTTGCTCATGTTGAAGACACTGTCGAGGTTGGTTTGCCGGACGATCAGCCAATCATCGTAGCCCATTCTCTTAAAAGTGGAATCCCTCGTGATGCCTGCGTTGTTCACGAGAATGTCGATACGTCCGGTTTCAGCAAGCACTTGCATCACTCCGGCCCGGCAGGATTCAAAATCGGCAACGTCCACCTGGCAAGCTGAAAAGGTGAACCCTTCCTTCGCCTGGTTGCTCAACCATGTCGATGCCCGGTCATTGTGCGGGGAATATGTGGTTGCAACCCGGTAGCCACGCCGGAAAAGGCTTCGGCAAATCGCTTCGCCAAGTCCGCCCATGCCGCCTGTCACGAGCGCAACCTTCTGTGATGTCATCTCTGATGCCATTTTGCGCCTCCATCATTATTCTCAAGGCGGTCGCATGCTGCCCTCAATAAACGCACTGCAGGACAACACGCGCGAGCCAGGGTTAGTTTCGATCCAGCGACGAAGGAATAGTTCGTCGACAGCCACAGCCCCGGAAAGACATCAGCGGCATTGGCAAGTGGCTAGTCGACTGGTTTTTCGGGAATGTGAACCCGGCATTGCAACGAAGGTCTACATAGGGAAGCAAAGGTTAAGCAGCAAGCAAAGGGAAGCACCAAAACAATAACGGATGCGGTTCGGCGCTAGTATCGCGTCAGCAAAGCCAGGTCCGACTGATTGGAGCAGAAACCAATGCAGCCCAAATTTACCATTTGCTATTCGCCCGAGCGGCCAGGATATGTCATGGCATCGCTGTACATTCCGTTCATCGCGGACATCCATGGCTGGCATCTGGAAGCGAAGAAGGAGTATTTTTCGGCGGGCTTCTTCACCGTCGAGAACTTCTACGCCGAACACGCCATGCATCTATATCGCAGCGTGCAGGATGATGTGTACAGCCCATGGACGATCGATTACCCGCCCGCGGGCGACCGTATTCGCTGCCCGATGCCGGAAGTGGTATGTCATGAACTGGAGCGCCTTCAATCCAGGTTCGTCCACGATTGGCTGTTCTTCAGGGATGACCCGAATGCATCCGCGGAGGTCGATGCCTATAGCATGCTCGGCTTGGCGATCCACGATGTGAATGTCCGGTCCAGGCGCATGCACCGCTTCGTACGAAGGGGTAATGTGTGGACATGCATGTCTGCGGGAGCAGATCAGAATGTGGAGGAAATGCTGCGCAAGTACTGGCGGCTGGGCGAAAAGATTTCGCTGCGCTGAGCAGAGGCATTCCACCTGCAGGGATAAGCACACCGCCGGCGAAGCCCGGAGACTTTTCGCTCACATGCCCCTTATTGATTGCCGACTCTTGTTGCGCTTCCCTGCTACGAGGACCCCATCCCCGCAGGGAAGATCGTTGACCTATGTGCCGAAGCACGGCACCGCCTTGTCGCTTCCCGCCCTGGCCCATCGGGGTGCCTTGTCCTGTCTATAAATTTTCGCCGCTACGCTTGCTCCATCCTTCAGAGACAGGCAGGAGGCAGGAGTCCTGCCGCACAGCGTTATAATTGCCGCCGGTGTGCGCGGACGAAAACCGCCGCGAGGCGATAGTGCCGGCGCTGTTCAAGTTGAAGGCGCCGCTTGGTGGGCAGAATAGCAGGCGATTGTCCGATTGAATTGAAAATCCCATAATTTTCGAGGTTTTTCGGGGCCGCATTTGTTGCGGCCCGTTTCATTTTGAGGATATCGGCGCGTTTGCATTTACAATGCCGTCGCAGACCGCGCCGCGAGGCAGACCGAAAGAGCTTTCACTAACAGTGTTTATGTCAAAGAACCAAGCCAGCAAGTCCATAGAAATGAAAATTTCGACAGTAGTCGCGGTATCCGCGCTGCTGCGGGAAACCGATCCTGCCCTTCTGGATAGCGCATTAAAGAGCATGACCGGCGGCGCGTCCGATTACTTTGACAATGAATTCACGGTGATCGACCTGGCCGGATGTGACCTTACCGGGCATACCATCGACTGGCCGGCGCTGATCAACCTGTTCAAGTCATATAGCCTGAATCCGGTCGCCGTGCGCCATGCACCGGCTGAAATGGAAGCGGATATCGCGGCACATGGATTAAGCATCGATGTCGTCGCCAGGCCCCGTCAGCAGGTGGAGGAGGAAGCTGCGCCAGCACAGGCGCCTGAACCCGCACCCGCCCCCATTCCGGCACCCGCGCCAGCCGTCGCCGAACCCATTTCCCCGCCGTCCATGCCGCAGCAGTCCGCGGCAATGATCGTCGACACGCCGGTGCGTGCCGGCCAGCGCATCTATGCGCGTGGCGCGGATCTGATCGTCACTGCGGTCGTCAATAGCGGGGCCGAGTTGATCGCCGACGGCAGCATCCATATTTACGCGCCCTTGCGCGGTCGGGCGTTGGCCGGCGCCAGCGGCAATGCCGATGCGCGGATTTTCGCACTGAGCATGGAAGCCGAACTCATTTCGATTGCGGGCACCTACCGCACCTTCGAAAACGGTTTGCCTAAAGAGTTTGCAATGAAGCCGGCGCAGGTTCGCCTCGACGGCGATCGCATCGATGTGCTGCCGATTCACACCCGGGCCTAGTTAATTCAATATCTGAAAGGAGTTTGTTTGTGGCAAAAATCATTGTTGTAACGTCCGGCAAAGGCGGCGTCGGCAAAACCACTTCGAGCGCCAGCTTCGCTTCCGGCCTGGCGCTGCGCGGACACAAGACGGCGGTGATCGACTTCGACGTCGGCCTGCGCAATCTCGACCTGATCATGGGCTGCGAACGTCGTGTGGTGTATGACCTGATCAACGTGATCAACAATGAAGCCACCCTGAATCAGGCACTGATCAAGGATAAGCACTGCGAGAACCTGTTCGTGCTGCCGGCCTCGCAGACACGCGACAAGGAGGCATTGTCCGAAGAAGGCGTGGAACGCGTTCTGAAAGACCTGGCGAAAATGGATTTCGAATACATCGTCTGCGACTCCCCGGCCGGCATCGAACACGGTGCGGTGATGGCGCTGACCTTCGCGGACGAAGCGATCATCGTGACCAACCCGGAAGTTTCGTCGGTGCGGGATTCGGACCGTATTCTCGGCATCATCCAGGCGAAATCGCGGCGCGCCAAGAACGGCGGCGCGCCGGTGAAGGAGCATTTGCTCGTGACCCGCTATGTACCAAAGCGGGTCGAAGCGGGCGAAATGCTGTCCTATACCGACGTGCAGGAAATCCTGCGCATTCCGCTGATCGGGATCATCCCGGAATCCGAGTCGGTGCTGCACGCATCCAACCAAGGCAATCCGGCGATCCACATGACCGGCACCGATGTCGCGGAAGCGTATCAGGATGTGGTATCGCGCTTCCTCGGACAGGAAATTCCCCTTCGTTTTACGACCTACGAAAAACCCGGCCTGTTCCAGCGGCTTTTTAAGGGCAAGTAACATGGCGCTACTTTCATTCCTCTTCAATACCAAGCCGAAGACCGCGGTCGCAGCGAAGGAACGGCTTCAAGTCATCATCGCCCGCGAGCGCAACGGCCTGGACGGCCCGGACTTTCTTCCGGCGCTGCACAAGGAGCTGATCGCCGTCATTTCGAAATATGCGAAGGTCGATCCCGACGACATCAAGATCTCGCTGGATCGCCAGGGCAACCTGGAAGTGCTCGATGTGAACGTGGTGCTGCCGGACGTGGCGACGAAGTAAGTGGTTTATACCGGCGCACACCGGTGACACTCGAGCGGCGCGCTTCGGAGCAGGCAGGGACGAACAAAAAGGGCATGGCGCCGTCACAGGTGCCATGCCCTTTTTTTGCGCCGCAAGAGAAATCAGTGTAGTTGATGCTTCAGGTCCGAGAGTTCACGGTGCGCCTGCATTACCGCGTTTTTGATTTCATCGTCTAGCGACGGCGCACGTTCGCACGCATCCTTGGCCTGGTCGCCCAGCTGTTCGAGATCGTCGATACACTGACGAATCTGCTCCTCGTCCTGGGTCTGCTGGATCGTCATTTTCACCTCCCCCGATTTCTCGTCCAAATGCTGGATGCAATCCTTCAGATCCATCGGCAGGAGAAGAGCATTCCGACAAGCCTCGGATGCGGTATGGATGGTTTGTTCAACCTGATTGAAGCGTTGCTGAATCTCATTGATCTGCATCATCATGAAGCTCCTTATAGGCGAGTTACATAAATGGTAACGGGCCTGTTGGATGGCAACGTCTACATGAAGTTCCGGCTGTTGCCGCGATGCAGGACCGACGTAGGTCTACCTCATTCCTGGTGTAAAGCGGCATCCGGTTGTTTGCATTAGCTGAACAGTCGCATATGTGACGGCGCTCAAAAGGCATCATCGACTACGGGGACATCATGAACAATGATCTTTTTAACACGCACACAACAGAAAACACGAATGACGACAAGAAAGGACAACAATGCGTTGGATGCGATATCTGGCGGTGATACTCGCCGCTGTTTTTACGTTTGGCTGCGATAACCAGGGCCGTCCGGTGCAGGAGTTCGGTCTGGACAAACTATCCAAAGGCGTATCCTCCGAAGGAGATGTTCGCATGGTGATGGGCAAGCCGGACACCGTGCGTGAGGAAGAAGATGGATCGCGGACGCTCGAATATCCGAAAGGACCGGAAGGCGCGCGGACATGGATGTTCAGCATCGGCAAGGACGGCGTACTGCGGGACTACAAGCAGGTACTGACGGAAGAGAACTTTGCGCGCATCAAACAGGGGATGACCCAGGATGAAATCCGCTGGATGCTCGGCAAACCACGCACCGTGGTGCAATACAAGCTGAAGAATGAGGAAGTGTGGGACTGGAAGTACATGGCGGACAGCACCACGCCACGACTGTTCAACGTGCATTTCGATATCGGCACGCGCAAGGTCACAAGAACATCGACGTCCGATGCGACAAACTATTAGCCTGCTGAATTGTCCTGGCGCTGGGGAAAGAAAGGAACGAACAGGCTCAGCACTTGCGAGAATCCCCAGTCGACATGCTCCTTTTCCACCTTGGCCACGTTGTGCCTGGAATGCAGGTAATCGAGCCAATAGCATGAGACGATCCAGGCGTTCACCACCAATCGGTCGACTTGTTCCGGCGGCGCCTGCAACAGCCCGGCTTCGATCAGCTTTTCAAGAACCCGCCTGATATCCGCTTGCGCACGGTCCGCAAGGTCGACATTGCGCAGGCGCAGCGTCGGCGCCAGTTTCCAGATCGCCGCGCTGTCGCGGTAGAAAAACCGCCATTCCCACATCAGATTGAACCACTGCCGGAGGTAGGCAATGCCGGCCTCCTCGCCGGCCCGGGCGTCCAACGGCGTCGCCGCGACACCGAGCAGCGCCGATTCGAAGGCATCGAACAGGGCGACGAGAATGTGCTCCTTTTTCTTGAAGTAGTAATAAAGATTGCCTTCATTGATGCCGACGGTGCGCGCGATCTCGGCCGTGGTCACGGCATCCGGCCCCGATTCGTTGAAAAGCCGCTGGCAGGCATCGAGGATTCGTGCCCGGGTGGGGAGCGTGTCTTCAGTCATTTTTGTGATTGTTTGACAAACTTAAGGTGTTCACCTTAATATGGATTAGCCAGTTCGCCAACCGGCCGATGCCGCGCCATTTTACGGGACGACGCGAGCCGGCGGCCGGTATCCGTACATCAATATTTGATATCGACGATTGCCGCCGTGCCGCATGAAAGGAAGCGTATGGGATTCAAACTCGCAGGAAGCGTTGCCGTAGTGACCGGCGCCGCCCACGGGATCGGTGCGGCATTGTCCCTGGAACTGGCAAGACGACGGTGCCACCTGGCGCTGGTGGACCGGGACGCTGACACCCTCAATGCAACCGCCGACGCGGCACAGGCGCTGGGCGTGAATGTCAGCCGACACCACATGGACATCACCGACGCCGACGCAGTGGCGGCCCTGCCTGCCGCCGTGCTTGCCGCCCACGGCCGGGTCGGACTGGTGATCAACAATGCCGGCGTCGCACTGATGGGCGATGTAGAGCAGTTGACGCTGGACGATATCGAATGGTTGTTCAACATCAATTTCTGGGGCGTGGTGCGTAGCTGCAAGGCATTTCTTCCCGTCCTGCGCATGCAACCGCAGGCCCATATCGTCAATCTCTCCAGCGTCTTCGGACTGATCGCGCCGGCTGGCCAGTCGGCCTATTGCGCGAGCAAATTCGCAGTGCGGGGTTTCTCCGACGCTCTGAGGCATGAGCTGGAAGGCAGCAACATCGGCGTGTCCACCGTTCATCCCGGCGGCATCAAAACCCGCATCGCCCACCATTCGCGGCGGGCCGCGCTGTTCGACGAACAGCAGGCCGCCCAACTGGCCGACAAATTTTGGCGCGAAGTCCGGACCACGCCGGCGCAGGCGGCCCTATGCATTGTCGAAGGCATCGAACGCGGAGCGCCCCGCATTCTGATCGGCAGCGATGCGCGCGTGATCGACTGGCTGTCGAGGCTGGCGCCGCTCGGGTATTGGAAGCTGCTGCGCAGATTTTTCGTCATTGAACCCAAAGCCGCCGGTGACCTGCGAGCGGGTTCCTCGAGGAGCTCCACATGAGCAGTTGGCAGGCCCGCTCATTCAGCTTCTTTTTGCGGCATACCTTCAAGCGCAAGCTCGCCCGTGCGCATACCGCCGAAGACGCGCGCAGACTCTTCAATACTGGCGGCGGCAAACCCATGTCCGGCGTTCGGTACACGCCGGCAGTGATGGGCGGGGTTCCCGGGGAATGGGTCGAACCGGATCGCGGTAGCGGTCAAGCCACCCTTCTCTACCTGCATGGCGGCGGTTATTTCGCCTGTTCGCCGCGCTCCCACCGCCCCATTACCGGCTTTTACGCGCGGCAGGGATTCAGGGTGTTCGTGCCCGATTACCGGCTGGCGCCCGAGCATCCGTTCCCGGCGGCGATCGACGATGCGGAAAGCGTCTATCGCGCGTTGCTCGACAGCGGCGTACCATCATCCGGGCTGGTCATCTCCGGCGATTCCGCCGGCGGCGGGCTGTGCCTCTCGCTGCTGCTGCGCTTGCGTGAACGCGGCATACCGCTGCCCGCCGGAGCGGCACTCTTTTCGCCTTTGACCGACCTCGCAGGGACTGGAGAGTCACTGGTACGGAACGACAAGCGCTGCGCCATGTTTTTCGGCAGCAGGATGGGTATTGCGCCATCGCTCTACCTGGGCGACGCCGATCCGCGCAATCCGCTCGCCTCGCCCCTGTATGCCGACCTGGCAGGTTTGCCGCCGCTGCTGATCCACGTCGGCGAAGACGAAGTATTGCTGGACGATTCGACCCGCTTGGCGGCTCTGGCGCGCGACGCCGGCGTGCCGGTGGAACTGCGCACCTGGCCGGCGGTGCCGCATGTGTGGCAGCTGTTCCATGGCGTGATCCCCGAAGGCGTGGAATCGCTCGCATCGGCCGGTGTCTTTCTCAAGCAGCGGATCCTGGATGGAAGCGTGCCCCTGAGCAGCCCAAACTCGGATCAACCGGATTTCGAGACCATCATCGTCGGCAGCGGATTCTCCGGCCTCGGCATGGCGATGCAGCTCAAAAAGGCCGGTAGACACGCTTTCATCCTGCTGGAGAAGGCGGACGACATCGGGGGCACATGGCGCGACAATACCTATCCGGGCTGTGCCTGCGATGTGCCGTCACACATGTACTCCTTTTCCTTCGAGCGCAAGTCCGACTGGAGCCGCATGTATTCCACGCAGCCTGAGATCTTTGCCTACCTCAAGCACTGCGCGCGCAAGAACGGACTCGGGCCCCACATTCGCCTGCGTTCGGAGATGCGCGACGCCGTCTACGACGAAGCGAAAAACAGTTGGAAAGTGACCATGACGGATGGCCGCTCATTGACGGCGCGCTTCCTTGTTTCCGCGCTCGGCGCTTTAAGCCGCCCTGCCTACCCGCAATTGCCCGGCTTAGAGCGGTTCAAAGGCAAGGCATTTCATTCCGCCGAATGGGACCACAGCTACGACCTGAGCGGCAAACGGGTCGCGGTCATTGGCACCGGCGCAAGCGCAGTCCAGTTCATTCCGAAGATCGCGCCGCAGGTGTCGCACCTTGCCGTATTCCAGCGAACGCCGGTATGGGTGCTGCCGAAGATGGATCGGCCGATTAGTTCGCGCGAGCGCGCCATCTATGAACATGTACCGGGCGCAATGGGCGCATTCCGGAATCTTATTTATTGGCGCCAGGAATTCACCGCACTCGGCTTTTTACATCCGAAACTGATGAAGCGAGCGGAAGAACTGGCACTGCGGCATGTACGCCGGCAGATCAGCGACCCGACGCTACGCAAGAAGGTCACGCCGCGTTATACTTTGGGCTGCAAGCGGGTCCTGATTTCAAACGACTATTTTCCGGCACTTGCGCGCCCTAACGTGCACCTCGTGACTGAGGGTGTTGACGAGATCACGGAACGCGGAGTCCTGGATCGCAGCGGTGTGGAGCATCCGGTGGACACGATCATTTATGGGACGGGCTTCCGTGTCACCGATCTTCTCTCGCCGGTGCGCATCATCGGCCGCAACGGCGTCGACCTGAATGAGGCATGGCGAAACGGCCCGGAAGCATTTCTCGGCCTGATGGCCGCAGGCTACCCGAATCTGTTCATGCTGCTCGGCCCCAATACGGGACTTGGCCATAATTCGGTCGTCTTCATGGCCGAACAGCAGATCCGGCATGCGCTGCGTTGCATGAGCATGATGCGCAGGCAGAAAAAGACCTCGATCGAAGTCAATGCCGGTGCCCAGAATCAGTTCAATCTCGACATCCAGCGCAGGCTGCAAACCACTGTCTGGGCATCAGGGTGCAAGAGCTGGTACCTGAATGAAAACGGAAAAAACGTGACCTTATGGCCCGGGTTCACGTTTGAATACTGGCGACGGATGAAGAAGATCGATATGAAGGATTATCGTCTGGCATAAAAAAGAAACGCGAAGAGCCAGCCATGCGCGGGGCGGATTGCCGCCCCGGCGAGGCAGATAACTTCCGGCCTTTCATCAAGGTGCGCCGAAACCTCTCCCGGCTCACGGGACATGAATGCTCCGGCGCCCAGGCCGACGGTAAAATGCTTCAAACATATGAACGCCTATATCCGCATCACGATTCTTCCGTCGATTTTCCCCTCTTTCATCCTGTCGAAGATGTGATTGATATTGTCGAGGCGGTCCGTGGAAAAATGCGACCGTACCTTTCCTTCTCCTGGCAAGCGCTCACCGATTGTTTTCAAAATCGACCCGACGCTAATCCCTGACGAATAAACCTCGGACGCAATACCTGCGCTGCTCGCCGCCGCGCACAGGGCAATGGCGCCTCTCACCGTCGAGGACGCCTACCAAGGGACGTCGAAGAGGAGACAGGAGAACAACAAAATTGCAATTTAAAAAACAGCACCAATGGGAAACCTGCCATGAGCCGTTTTGGCTTATTTACATGCCGGATGCCGCGCAATCGCTTTGCCTTCAAAGCGCTTTCCTTAACATACTATTTATTCAATTGAAGCCATTTTAAAAAACCATTCACAATTCATATATCATGACATCATGACTTGAAATTGGGAAAGTTGGCTGGCGAGGCCTATATTGTTCTCACCAGCAGCAGACACTACCCAAGGAAAAACCATGACTACCATTGCACTTAACGCCGCCAATCGTTCCTTCTCGATTCTGGGCACTTTCATCGACGCATTGGACAAGGCCATCAAGATGGCGAAGGCCATCCGGCATGATCACCCCAGCGCAGACGACGTGAAACGAATTCGCGCCATCGCGGAAACGATCTGAGAAGAATTCCGACGTCGTCGATCGACGAGCCGCCTAGTTGATGCGATCCGCATTCAGCGGGCGAACGGCAACATGAGCATGACCGGTATTCGAGAAGTCGTTAACCGGAAATGCTCTGTGGAGCCCCGGATCGGAAGAACGCCGGTCGAAGCCCCGTATCCTGGCAGCCAATTCGGGAGCAAACAGCATGAGCAGCAAGCCGGCGCCCACGAGGCCATCTTGCGCAGGTCGTAAGGGTGGAGATGCGCGTTGCAGGCCCAGGCGCGGCGACGCATCGTGGTGAGCCCGGCGCCCCCGTGCTACGGTCAAATCTACTCTGACATGTATTGAACTGTGTTGTAACTACATACAGCGAGCAGCAATCACAATAATGATCAATCGTATTTGTTGTATCTAGTAAATAGCACATACTCGGAATTTGACTGCTTTCTCACGCTTGCTATCCAATCTTGAGTGCTAACTCAGATGCGTTCAAGTGTGTGTACCGTTTCAACATTTGCAAAGTTTTGTGCCCGGTAATTGAAGAAACCTCTATAACGCTCAGCCCCCGTTCAAAGAGGCTGCTTGTCGCTTCATGCCGCAGATCATGAAAGTGCAAATTATGAATATTTGCTCTTGCACAGGCACGCGTAAAGACGCGTTTTAAAGCGTCACGAGTAATCGGCAATACTCGTCCGTCAGTTGTCTTTGACAGTCCAGTCAATACAGCAACAGCCTGCGTTGATAGTGGTACGGTACGCTTCTCGCCATTTTTTGTATCTTGAAGAGTGGCTGTACGGTTAACTAAGTCAATGTCAGCCCATTGCAGTGACAATATCTCTCCCATACGCATAGCCGTTTCCAAAGCAAAAATTACAGCCGGCCTGCACCAGGGATTATGAATTCCACCTTCTATATACGTACCATCAGGGCGGCGAGAAGAAAGCTCTAGTTCAGCGAGCAAACACGCCTTTTCATGCGCGGACAATCGCCGTTCTCTTGCCTTATTGTGCTTCGGCCTGCGTATTCGAGAACTGGGTTATCAACGTGAATGCCCCACTCTGTACGCGCAATGTTGAATGCATGGCTAAGGAGATTCAATTCGCGATTGACAGAGCTACCTGATACTGCAGTCAGCCGCTTGTCTCGCCATTCCGATAACAATTTGCCAGTCAAGGCAGTCACTTTGTAGGCGCAGAGCTTTTCATCCCGAATGAATTTATTAATGCGGATTTCTTCGATGGCTGCCGATTTTTTCTTGGGGCTAATTTCCCGTTTGTACCGTTCAAGAATGTCCCTGAGGGTAGTCTTATCGGCTTCGGTTCGATCCAAAAAGCAACCGCGATCCATTTCAGACTCGATAAGGCGCGCCCAAGCCTCGGCGTCTTTCCGGGTATGAAAGACCTTGGAAACAGTCGGAAAACCCCTGCGGCGAACTTCGGCTTGATAGCCGGTTTTGCGTCTTGTGATGGCTGCCATGTGCAACTCCGTAAGAATTGCGTATTTGGCAGATTTGGCTGGACATGGCGAAGCAGGAGACACCTGCTAAACCAATGATTTGACTAGAAATTCCTTGGTGGACGGTACTGGGATTGAACCAGTGACCCCTGCCGTGTGAAGGCAGTGCTCTACCCCTGAGCTAACCGTCCGAAGCGGCGCGAATTATCTCATAAATCATAATGCGAATCAATTTGCCGGGGCGGGACTGCGCCATACCGATGTGCCCTTGCAGTCCTTGTCCAGCTTGTCCAGAAGCGCTTCGTGTTCGGCGAGTTCGTCCTCCATGGCTTGCAGGACGATAATTTCCGCGAGAGGCGCGTCGGCGATGGCGCTGTCATTTTGCGTGCTCGTTTCTTCGGCGGCCAGGTCGATGGTCAGGCTGTTCTGGCCGCGAGTCATCGCCAGGTAGACTTCCGCCAGCAGTTCGGCGTCCAGCAAGGCGCCGTGCAAGGCACGATGCGCATTCGAAATCCCGTAGCGGTCGCAAAGGGCATCGAGGGAATTGCGTTTGCCTGGATGCATTTCCTTTGCCTGCACCAGCGTATCGGTGATGCTGCCGACATGGTCCTTGAAAGGCGGGAATCCCATGCGGTCGAATTCGGCATCGAGGAAGCCAAGGTCGAACGGCGCATTATGGATAATGATTTCCGCGCCCTTCACATAGTCGCGCAATTCATTGGCGATCTCGGCGAACTTCGGCTTGTCGCTCAGGAATTCGGTCGTCAGGCCGTGCACCGCGAGTGCGCCTTCTTCCGAATCGCGCTCGGGATTGATGTAACTGTGGAAGTTGTTGCCGGTCAGTCGCCGGTTGACGAGTTCGACGCAGCCGATTTCAATGATGCGGTCGCCGGAGCGTGGATTGAGGCCGGTGGTTTCGGTATCGAGGACGATCTGTCGCATAGCTTAATTCTTGTTCAGTGCAAAGGTTGACGCCTGCACAGCAAGCGAAACTGGCTGGGCGAGGCATGAATCGGGGTATTCCGGTCGGATGCAAGGCGGCATCGGTATTTGTGGCACTACGGCACGGACGCCACGCCCATGTTGGCAAGCGCATCCGCCCTTTCATTGCCGTCATGGCCGGCATGGCCTTTGACCCATCGCCACTGGATGGTGTGAATCGCCTGCGCCGCATCGAGCGCCTGCCACAGATCGACATTTTTTACGGGCTCTTTTGATGCAGTTTTCCAGCCACGGGCTTTCCAGCCGTGAATCCATTCGCTGATTCCTTTCTGTACATACTGGCTGTCGGTATGGACGATGACTTCGCATGGCCTTTTCAGTACGGACAATGCCTCGATGACCGCCTGCAATTCCATCCGGTTATTGGTCGTATTCCGCTCGCCGCCGAATAACTCCTTTTTGTGCTCGCCCGCAATCAACAACGCACCCCAGCCGCCACGGCCTGGATTTCCCTTGCAGGCCCCGTCGGTATAAATCTCTATCTTGTCCATCTACTCGCTATCTATGTGTTGATTGATTCGATTGGTAACCGGGACGCCTTGCTGCGCCGTGGCGCGTTTGTGCTTCCAGGCCGGGCCGATCAGCCGCATTCCCCTCACCCGCTTGATCGCCTGCACGACGTAGATTGCGCCCAGGTATGGCCACCAGCGGTCTCCCGCTGCTTCCATGAAGGCAAACCGGTTCAGCCATTTTTCGGTGACGCAGGGCGGCGCGTAGCAGCCGAAATGGCCGCGATTGACTTCCATGTTGAGCAGCTTCAACCAGTCCTTCAACCGCGGCAGGCTGATGAATTCGCCGTTTTGCGGCAGAAAGTGCGCGCCCGTCAACCGCCCCGTCGCCTGGCGCACTCCCCAGAGACTGGCGGGATTGAATCCGCATACGATGACCTGGCCTTCCGGAATCAGCACCCGCTCGACCTCGCGCAGGATCTGATGCGGCTCCTCGGCAAATTCGAGTACATGGGGCAGGATCACCAGGTCCAGGCTCTGGGATGCAAACGGCAGTTCGGCGAAATCATGCACCACCACGATCGGCGTCCGGGTGCCGTCCTCCTCCACCTTGGGCAAATGCGTGTCGGTCAGCCACTTGTTCGGCATCCGGCTGGCCTGAAGCGCATTTACTTCCGGCAAGCCGATTTGCATTGCGTTGAACCCGAAGATATCCGTTGTCAGCATGTCCAGCCGCGCCTGCTGCCATGTGCGCACATAGCTGCCGGCCGGCGTTTCGAGCCAGCGGCCGAGCGATATAATGGCTTTTTGTGTAGACGGATTGGACATCGTATGTTGAACGTGCTGGCGGTTCCCGCATTTCAGGACAACTATCTGTGGCTGATCCACGATGGCACGCATGCAGCCGTCGTCGATCCCGGCGACTCTGCGCCAGTCCTTGCCGCGCTGGCCGCACACCGGTTATCCCTGGTTGCTATTCTACTGACACATCATCATGCTGACCATGTCGGCGGCGTGCCGGAACTGCTCAGGCACTTCGAGGTTCCGGTGTTTGGTCCGCACAATGAGTCCATCGCAGGGATCTCGCGTCATGTCGCCGAAGGCGATGAAGTTGTTCTGCCGGAATTTTCGTTGCGCCTCGATGTGTTGGAAGTCCCAGGCCATACGCTTGATCATATCGCCTATTTTTCACCACAACAGCAATGGCTGTTTTGCGGCGACACATTGTTTGCCGGCGGTTGCGGCCGGCTGTTTGAGGGATCGCCGGCACAGATGGTGGCCTCCCTCGCGAAGCTGGCCGCGTTACCCGATTCGACGCAGGTGTACTGCGCGCATGAATATACGCTGTCGAATCTGCGCTTCGCCCAGGCGGTAGAACCCGGCAATGCCGAACTGGCCGCACGGGTTCCCGCCGAACAGTCCAAACGGGACCGGGGCGTTCCCACCCTTCCCTCGACGATAGCGCTCGAGAAGGCGACAAATCCGTTCCTGCGCCATGAGAAGCATGCCATTTTGACGAGGCTTGCCGACAACGGGTTTGTTGATACAAGGGAACCAATCGCGGCTTTTTCTGCCTTAAGGCAATGGAAAAACACCTTCCGTTGAACCATCGCAAACTAGTTACCATTCTTGCATGCTCTACTTGTAACCCCGAGGTAATAAATATTGACTCGGGTAAACACCATTACGTACACTCCCAACACCTTAATGCCGGCACCCCCGGCCCTTAAAATAAAGAGCAAGTGAGGATCCATGCGTACGCTGAAAATAAAAGCACTTCCATTTACAGCACTCCTCCTTCTAGGCGTACAAGTTACCTCCAGCGCCGCCGATCTCTCTCTCCCGCTTCATAACTGGTCGCAAGTCTCTGCAATCGAGGCGCCATACGATCCCAACGATCCGCTTGCGCAAGTTCTCGGCATGGAGGAGATCGATGTATGGGGCCGCATCCGTAAAGGATTCGGCATTCCCGACCTCGATAATCCGCTGGTGGCGAGCCAGACCCAGTGGTACAGCTCGCGCCCCGACTATATCCAACGCACCACGACCCGCGCGTCGCGCTACCTGTTCCATGTGGTCCAGGAGCTGGAAAAGCGCAATATGCCAATGGAGCTGGCGCTGCTGCCGTTCATCGAGTCGGCGTTCAACCCGCAGGCCTACTCCAGCGCCCACGCGGCAGGCATGTGGCAATTCATTCCGTCGACCGGACGCGATTTCAACCTCAAGCAAAACGTGTTCAAGGACGAGCGGCGCGACGTGCTTGCATCAACCGATGCGGCGCTGACTTACCTGCAGAAGCTCTACGGCATGTTCGGCGACTGGCAGCTTGCGCTCGCCGCGTACAACTGGGGCGAAGGCTCGGTTCAGCGCGCGATCAACAAGAATCGCGCCGCAGGATTGCCTACCGACTTCAACGGCCTGTCCAACATCATGCCGCTGGAGACACGCAATTACGTGCCCAAGCTGCAGGCGGTGAAAAACATCATTGCCTCTCCCGCGCAATATGGAATCACCCTGCCGAAGGTCGATAACCAGCCGTATTTCGTCACCATCGGCAAGACCCGCGACATCGATATCAAGGTCGCCGCCCAGCTGGCGGAATTGTCGATCGACGAATTCAAGGCCCTGAATCCGCAATTCAACCGCCCGGTGATCGTCGGCAGCCCGAGCACCCAGATCCTGCTCCCGCAAAGCAATGCCGAGAAATTCAAGTCCAATCTTGCGAAATGGGGGCGCGCGCTCTCTTCATGGACTGCGCACCGCGTCACCAACGCCCGCGAACGCATCGAAACAATCGCATCGAAATTCGGCACGACTCCGGAAGTCATCCGGGAAGTCAACAATATTCCGCCCAAGATGCGCTTGAAAGAGGGTTCCACGGTGCTGGTGCCGAAGACTGAAACGGCTGCCGGATCCGATATCTCGGCCGAACTTGCCGACAAGGCCATCATCGCCGTCGAGCCGGACCTGCCGGATTCCCGCCGCATCTCGGTCAAGGTAGGCAAGCGGGATACGCTTGCGTCGATTGCCCAGCGCCACCAGGTGAGTGTCCAGCAAATCAAGACCTGGAACAATCTCGACAAGGAAAAGGTCGCGACCGGCCAGCGCCTGCAATTGCATGTGCCTTATAAGGCCGCTTCGAAGGCAGGCAAACGGTATGTCGCAAGCCCGGTGCAAACACGCAAGGTCGCGACGGCTTCCAATAAAGCAACAACAACATCGAAGACAGCGCCAAAGAAATCAGTGGCGAAATCGGACAGCGGCAAGGTAAAGAAGCGGAGCTGAATGCATTGACGGAAAATTTGCCGGAGAGACACGCATCGACAACCCCGGCAAACGATTCCCGTCTCTGCTGCGGCTTAATGGGACGTCCATGCCCTTATTCCCCTGGACGACACCATCACCTATATCCATCCGAGGTTCCGGCGTCCTACACTTCTTCGCTGATTGAATATGTCGATGCCGCCAGCAAACGCCTGGTATAGGGATGGGAAGGATTGGACAACACATCCTCGGTCGCCCCACTCTCCACCACCTTGCCATCCTTCATGACCATCACCCTGTGCGCCATGGCGCGAATCACTGCGAGGTCGTGGCTGATGAAAAGGTAGGCAATGCCGTGCTTTCGCTGCAGTTCCGCCAAGAGCATCAGTACCTGCTTTTGAACCGACACGTCGAGTGATGATGTCGGTTCGTCGAGCAGGATGAGTTCCGGCTTGAGCACGAGCGCCCGCGCAATCGCAATCCGCTGCCGCTGTCCCCCGGAGAACTCGTGCGGATAGCGAGACATCATTTCCGGCGCCAGCCCGACCTCCAGCAGTCCTTGGGCAACCGCGTCCCGCAGCCCGGTCTTGCCGAGTTGCGGCCGATGCAATGCCAGCCCTTCTCCTACAATCTGCTCGATGGTGCGACGGGGCGACAGGGAGGCGAACGGATCCTGGAACACGACCTGCATCCGCGCCCGCAACGGTCTGAGCGCGTCCCGGCTCATGTCGCTCGTCGACTGCCCGGCAAACCCGATACGTCCGTCGACCCTGGCGGGCGAAAGCCGCAGCAAGGCCATGCCGAGCGTCGACTTGCCCGAGCCGGATTCGCCGACGATGCCCAGTGTTTCGTGCGGCCGCAGCTGAAGGTCGACGTTGTCCACGGCAACGAATTCCCTCTTCTTGAACCAGCCTTGCGGGATGGAGAAGGTGCACCGCACATGCTCCCCGCTCAGCAGGGGAGGTGCATCCTGCCTTACGGTATCGATGATGCGTTCGGGATGACTGCCAAGCAGCTTGCGCGTGTAGGCTTCGCGCGGATTGGAAAACAGCTCGGCCGTTTCCGCCGCTTCAATGAGCCGCCCCCGCTCCATCACGCCGACCCGGTCCGCAAAATGCCTCACCAGGTTCAGGTCGTGGGTGATCATCAGCACCGCCATGTTTTCTTCGCGCTGCAACTGGTTCAACAGTTCAAGGATCTGGACCTGGATGGTGACATCCAGGGCGGTGGTGGGCTCATCCGCAATAAGAAGCTTGGGCTTGCACGCCAGCGCCATCGCGATCATTGCGCGCTGCCTCTGTCCGCCCGAGAGCTGGTGAGGATAGGCAAGTGCTCGGCGCGCAGGCTCCGGTATTCCGGTCTTTTCCAGCAATCCGACCGCTCGCTGGGCTGCGGCGCGGCCATTCATGCCTTCATGCAGCATCAGCACTTCCGCGATTTGATTGCCGACGGTAAAGAGCGGATTCAGCGCGGTCATGGGTTCCTGGAAAATCATTGCCATATCCTTGCCACGGACGCCACGCATGGCCGCTTCGGATTTCTTCAGGATGTCCTGGCCTTCGAAGAGAATCTGCCCTTCGTATTGCGCATCCTGGCTCAGTCGCATCATCGACAGAGACGTGACCGTCTTGCCGGACCCCGACTCGCCCACCAAAGCGAATTTCTCACCCGGCGCAATGGAGAAACTGACATCATCGACCACTGTCGCCGCGCCGAAGCGCACGCGCAGATGACAAACGTCCAGCAGGCTCATGCTTTCCTCCTGACGTCGAGTGCGTTGCGCAATGCATCGCCGATATTGGTGAGCAAGAGAAGGGTCATGGTCAGCACGACGAAGGTCGAAACGGCAATCCACCAGGCGTCAAGGTTGTTTTTTCCTTGTGCCAGCAACTCGCCAAGGCTGGGCGTGGTCGGCGGGACACCAAGCCCGAGAAAATCGAGGCTGGTCAGGGCAAGGATTGCTCCGCTCATGCGGAACGGCAAGAAGGTCACGACCGGCGTCAGGCTGTTGGGCAGCACATGGCGCCAGATGATCTGGCCGTTCGACAGGCCAAGCGCCCGTGCAGCCTGCACATATTCGAGATTCCGGTTGCGCAGGAAATCGGCGCGCACATAATCGGAAAGCCCCATCCATCCAAACAGCGACAGCAGGATCAGCAGCAGGCCGATGCTCGGCTCGAAAATGGATGCAAAAATGATCAGCAGATACAGCTCCGGCATGGAGCCCCAGATTTCCATGAAGCGCTGGAAAAACAGGTCGGTTCTGCCTGCGAAATATCCCTGGATGGCACCGGTGACCAGGCCGAGTATGACGCCGGTGATGGTCAGCGCCATGCCGAACAGGACCGAAACCCGGAAGCCATACAGCAGCCGTGCGACGACGTCGCGGCCGCGGTCATCGGTGCCCAGCCAATTATCCGCAGACGGCGGCGCCGGGTTCGGTGATTTGGAAAAATAATTCAGCGTGTCATAGCGGTAGGGAATCAGCGGATAGATGGCCCAGTTGCCGTCCTTGCGGAACTGGTCGCGTATGAACGGGTCGAGGTAGTCGGCCTGGGTATCGAAGTCGCCGCCGAACACCTTTTCAGAATAGGTTTTCACGATCGGGAAGACCAGCTGTCCGTTGTAGCGCGCCACCAGCGGCTTGTCGTTCGCCAGCAGCTCCGCGAAGAGACTGATGACGAAGAGCGTCGTGAAGATCAGCAGGCTCCAGTAGCCACGACGGTTCTGCCGGAAACGCAGCCAAATGCGCCGCCCCGGAGAAAGTGAAGGTGCGGTGCCGCTCATCGGGCGAGACTTTCGAATTGGACGCGGGGATCGGCCCAGACATAACACAGGTCGCCCAGCAGCTTGACCACCAGGCCGATCAGGGTGAAGAGATAAAGGGTGCCCATTACCACCGGATAGTCCCGGCGAACGACCGATTCATAGGACAGCAATCCAAGGCCGTCGAGCGAAAACAGCGTCTCGATCAGCAGGCTGCCGGCGAAGAATGCACCGATGAATGCAGCCGGAAACCCGGTCACCAGCGGAATCAGCGCATTGCGAAACACATGCTTGTACAGCACGGTTCTTTCGCTCAGGCCCTTCGCCCGCGCGGTCAGAACATACTGCTTGCGGATCTCTTCCAGAAAGGTATTTTTAGTCAGCATCGTCATCACCGCGAAGGCACTCGCCACCGAGGCCGTTACCGGCAGCGTGATATGCCAGAGATAGTCGACCACCTTCCCGAACAGGGACAGGCTTTCCCAATCGTCGGAGGTGAGTCCGCGCAACGGGAACCACTGGAGGAAACTGCCGCCCCCGAACAGTACCAGGAGGAACACGCCGAGAACGAAGCCTGGAATGGAGTAGCCGATCAATACCAGCATGCTGGTCGTGACATCGAAGCGGCTGCCTTCACGTACCGCCTTCGCGATGCCGAGCGGCACGGAAATGAAATAGGTAAGAAAGAAGGTCCACAATCCGAGACTGATCGAAACCGGCAGCTTGGATACGACCAGTGCCCATACATCCTTGTGGTGATAAAAGCTTTGCCCGAGATCGAAGGTGGCGAAGCCCTTGAGCATCTGCCAGAAGCGCTCGGCGGGCGGCTTGTCGAATCCATAGAGCGCCTGGATTTCCTTGACGCGGTCCGCATCAATGCCCTGCCTGCCGCGGTATTCGGAGGCCAGCCTGCCGGGCCCCTCGCCGGTGCCCGCCTGCCCTTTCAGTTCCAGCAAAGCCAGTTCCACCGGACCGCCCGGCACGAACTGGATGACGACGAAGGTGATCAGTATGACGCCCAGCAGCGTCGGCAGCATCAGCAGAATCCGCTTGCCTATGTAGGCCCAAATGTTCATCCGGCACTCCTCATTTCGGCGCTTTTACCCACCAGGTGGAGATGATGTACGGGACCGCCTGATAATAAGGCGGCGGCTCCTCGGGCATACCGAAACGGGTCCGGTATGCGACACGATGCGTGGTCGAATACCATTGCGGCACCACGATATGCTTGTGCAGCAGCACCCGGTCAAGCGCCCTGGTGGCGTTGACGAGATCCTTGCGGCTTTTCGCCACGACAATCTTTTCTAGCAGATAATCCACCGCAGGATCCTTCAGCCCCCAGTAATTGCTGGTGCCTTTTACATCGGCCGCTTCCGAACCGAAAATGTCGTAGAAATCCTTGCCGGGACTTTCCACGGCCGGAAAACGGATGACCGTCATGTCGAAATCAAATTCCTCCAGCCGCTTCTGCAGCAAGGCGAAATCGGCGACGCGCTCCCTGACCTGGATGCCGAGTTTTTCCAATGCACGGACGTAGACGGCGATAATGCGGCCGGAAGGTCCCGGGTCTTCAAGTATCTCGAACGTGAACGGCTCACCTTTTTGATTTCGCAACGCGCCATCGCGGTAGGTCCACCCTGCCTCGGCAAGCAACGCCTGCGCCTTGCGCAGATTGTCACGCAACGACGCCGGCGCGTCAGTGGTGGGCGGCTCAGGCGCCTCACCGAAAACCGCCGGGTCCAGCTTGTCTCGGATCGGTTCCAGCAGGGCCAGCTCTTCAGGGGAAGGCTTTCCGTCGGCGCCGAGGTCGCTGTTATTGAAGAAGCTCTTGGTACGCGTGTACTGGTTGTAAAACAGCTGCCGCTTCATCCATTCGAAGTCGAATGCCAGGCCGAGCGCCTTGCGCACCCGCGGATCGGTAAACTGCGGCCGCCGCAAATTCATCACGAAGCCTTGCATTCCTTCCGCATTGGAGTGTTTCAGTTCCTGCTTGATGATTTCACCGTTGCGGAACTTCGGGCCGTTGTAGCTGCGTGCCCAGTTCTTCGCGCTGTATTCGACCACGATGTCGAACTCGCCCGACTTGAACGCTTCCAGGCGCGCCACGTCATCCTTGTAGAAGCGATAATTGATGCGCCCGAAATTGAACATGCCGCGCCGGACCGGCAGATCGGCGCCCCAGTAATCGGGATTGCGCTTGTAACTGATGCTGCGGCCTACGTCGTAGCGATCGATGCGGTAAGGGCCGCTCGAAATCGGCTCCACCAGCTGGATATTGTCAAACGATGTGCCGGCCGCCCATTTGCGCGAGAACACCGGCACGCCGCCAACGATCAGGGGCAGTTCCGGATTATCGTTCTTGAACTCGAAGCGGATGGTGCGGTTATCCACCACGACGGCGCGCTTCACGTCGGAATACAGCGACTTGAATCCCGGCGCGCCCTTCGTCACCAGCGAATCAAACGAGTGCTTGACGTCCGCCGCCTCGACCGGGTCGCCGTTGTTGAAGCGGGCTTTCGGGTTCAGCCGGAAGGTCATCGACAGTCCGTCGGGGGCCAGCGTCATGTCTTCCGCCAGCAGGCCGTACATCGATGCGATCTCATCGGCGGCGCCAGTGGTAAGGGTCTCGAACATCAGGTCCAGCCCTGCGGCCGCCACGCCCTTCATCGAGAAGGGATTGAACTTGTCGAAGCTGGTTCGCCGGTCAGGGTTGGCAAGGAATAATTCGCCGCCCTTGGGCGCGTCGGGATTGACATAGCTGAAGTGGGTAAATCCCTGGGGATATTTCGGCTTGTCGTAGCGGGAAAACGCGTAAGCGCCGAATGCGCTGCCGGCATGGGCAAGAAATCCGGCCAGCAGGAGTGAGGAAATGAATTTATGCATCTGCCTGTTAAGTTGATCCGTCGACGGAACATCGGGGCACTGCAGGATACACAGCCAATTGAACCGCGTCATTTTACTAAAGGAATCCTGCAAGATGCATATTCATGCCTGCATGAAGGTCACCAAGCTTCGCCGCGCTTTCGCCTTGTTTCTATCATGAAATATTCGACCCGCTTTTGACTTCCGGCATAGATGCTGAATTCCGGCAAAAGTTGCCCGCAGTTGCCCTAAGTTCGCCGACACCCTACAATCTTGGCCAGTTTGAAAATATCGCTCGCTCCCCACGCCGTCCGGCATAGTGTTTAAAGCACCCTGGAATAGACCACGCGGTTCTAACGCTGCCGACGAGCGCCGACCAATCCTCTGGAGTCATCATGGCATTCCTGCAAGGCAAAAAAATTCTGATTACCGGCTTATTGTCGAACCGTTCCATCGCCTACGGCATTGCACAAGCGTGCAAACGCGAAGGCGCAGAACTGGCCTTTACCTATGTAGGCGAACGGTTCAAGGACCGCATCAGCGAATTCGCCAAGGAGTTTGATAGCGACCTGGTATTCGACTGCGATGTCGGCAGCGACGAACAGATCGCCGCCGTATTTTCCGAGCTGGGCAAATCATGGAGCCAGTTGGATGGGTTGGTCCATGCGATCGGCTTTGCGCCGCGCGAAGCCATTGCCGGCGACTTTCTCGACGGATTGTCCCGCGAAGGATTCAAGGTGGCGCATGATATCTCCGCCTACAGTTTTCCCGCCATGGCGAAGGCCGCATTGCCGTTGCTGCGTCCAAATTCGGCATTGCTGACCTTGACCTATCTCGGCGCCGTGCGCGTCCTGCCCAACTACAACACCATGGGTTTGGCTAAGGCGTCGCTCGAAGCCAGCGTTCGTTATCTTGCCGAATCCCTTGGTCCGAAAGGCGTGCGGGTGAACGGCATTTCCGCCGGTCCGATCAAGACGCTTGCAGCGAGCGGCATCAAGGACTTTGGCAAGATCCTGAATTTCGTCAAGGCAAACGCGCCGCTGCGCCGCAATGTCACGCAGGAGGATGTCGGCAATGCCGCCGCATTCCTGTTATCCGATCTGGCGGGCGGAATCACTGGCGAGATCACTTATGTGGATGGCGGCTTCTCGCACATCGTCGGTGGCATGACAGCCGACACGGAGTAAACCGTTCCGGGTGGTTCTTGCCGCAAGGAACCACCCTTCTCCGCCTATTGAAAGTCTGAATTAATCGTGACACCGTGTTCGATTAGTCTGTATAATCGTGGTCTGTGCTTAAAGCAAAACCTTGACGCAAGACAGCACACTCGCAGCATCGCGAACCCTCAGCAATAACGACAAAGCCTCCCCGCCTTTTGGTGTTGATTTTTTAAAACACCCTCCCGGCGCAAAGCTTTTGTGCCGAAATCTCTCAGATTATTTTCTCAGCTGTTTCGTTGGTTGGCGTTGCATTTTTACGTACGTACGTTTCTCAATGAGAGAACGCGCGTCGTTGATTCTACGGAAGAACACAATGACATTTGAAGCACTAGGCTTACACACGTCCATTCTCAAAGCACTTACCGAAGCTGGCTACACCGCTCCAACCACGGTTCAGTCGCAGGCGATTCCCGCCGCGCTGCAAGGCCGTGATCTGCTGGTTTCATCACAAACCGGCTCAGGCAAAACTGCGGCGTTCATGCTGCCCGCCCTGCACAAATTTGCATCCGCCGAGCAGCAGGCAGGCGGCAGAACATCCAATCAGGAACGCCAGGGTGCACGTGCCCGCGGCGAGCGTCCCCGTTTCCAGCCGGCGCAGCCGAAGATGCTGGTCCTGACGCCGACGCGCGAATTGGCGCTGCAGGTAACTACCGCAACCGACAAATACGGCTCCCAGCTGCGCCGCGTACGCGCAGTCTCGATCCTCGGCGGCATGCCTTACCCGAAACAGATGCAATTGCTGGCGAAAAATCCGGAGATTCTGGTCGCTACGCCAGGCCGCCTGATCGACCACATGGAGTCGGGGAAGATCAACTTTGACCAGCTGGAAACGCTGGTACTGGACGAAGCGGATCGGATGCTCGACATGGGCTTTATCGATGATATTGAGAAGATCGTTGCCGCAACCCCGGAAAACCGCCAAACCATGCTGTTTTCGGCCACACTCGATGGCGTCGTCGGCAACATGGCCAAGCGCATCACCCGCGATCCGCTGGTGATCCAGATCGCCGGCTCGGCGAGCAAGCATGAGAACATCGAACAGCGCGTGCACTTCGTTGACGATCTGTCGCACAAGAACCGTATCCTCGACCACCTGCTGCGCGATGCATCGATGGACCAGGCTGTGGTATTCACCGCCACCAAACGCGACGCCGACACCATCGCCGACCGCCTGAACATCGCCGGTTTTGCTGCGGCGGCACTGCACGGCGATATGCATCAGGGTGCCCGCAACCGCACCTTGGACGCGCTCCGCCGTGGCCAGGTCCGGGTTCTGGTCGCGACGGATGTGGCCGCGCGCGGCATCGATGTGCCAGGCATCACCCACGTATTCAATTACGATCTGCCGAAATTCCCGGAAGATTATGTGCACCGCATTGGTCGTACCGGCCGCGCGGGCCGTAACGGCCTGGCGATTTCGCTGGCAAATCATGCGGAAAACATGAACGTCAAGCGGATTGAGCGCTTTACCAAGCAATTGATCCCGGTAAATATCATCGAAGGTTTCGAACCGAAGAAAACAGCATCGGCGCCGCGCTCGTCGGCCCGCAAGCCGGGCGGCTGGAAACCGGGCGATAACCGCGGCAATGCAGCCAAGCCGGGCCAGCGCACGTTCAGCAAGCCCGGCGCTCCGCGCAAGGAAGGCGGTTATGGAAAGAGCACGCGCTCGGATGACGGTTATGGTGCCCGCCGTTCTTACGGCGATCGCTGATCTCGCGCCATACACGCGCTCTGCGTGAGAAACAAATAAAAAACGACCGCTTCGGCGGTCGTTTTTTATTGGCCTGCAGATTCCGGCACTTTCAATGTTTGCGCTGCTTTTATAAATCTTCTACATCGCACAGGTACGGAAGCCGGCAAACATATCGTCGCGTTCCGGCAGAAGAAAATACCGGAATTTTGACGAGCGCATGCGCAACCTTGTCATGAACGACGCACCGCGCAGCACCTGGTGCGAACCAAAATACGGCGCCGAATACTCGCGCCAGGGTCCCGGCACGAATCCGGGATACGGTTCGAACGGCGAACAGGTCCACTCCCATAGATCACCCCAGCGCAAAGCCGGATGCGCGGAAAGGGCAGCAAATTCCCACTCCGCCTCGGTCGGCAAGCGCCGCCCTGCCCACATGCAGTAAGCCTGTGCCTCGTACAAACTGACATGACGCACCGGCTCGTTCGCCGCCAGGGCGGCCGGCATGCCGAACCGTTCGCAACGCCAGCGCTTCCCGTCACGGACCCAACCCCGCGGGGCGGACCGATCCTGACTCATCAGCCACGACCTTCCGGCCAGTGTCCAGAATTGCGGATTCTCGTAGCCGCTGTCGTCAATGAAATCAGTATATTGCGCGTTCGACACCAAGGTGGAATCCATCTCGAACGCTGGCACATAACAAGCATGCGCCGGCTGTTCATTGTCGAACGAGAACCCGGTTCCTTCCCGGCTTCCCAACTCGATAGTTCCGCCTGGAAAACGAATTTCTCCTTGCGCCCACGAAGGAATCGCGCGCCCGGCGATGTCCGCCGGCAGACCGGCACCCAGTACCTGCAACATCGCTGCCAGTCTCTCGCCGCAATAATCTTCATACGCCAGCGCGAGCCGATACGGATACAGCGCCTCATCGTTATTCAGCGAGCGGCCGAGCTTGTCGAGTACGCGGTCCAGCACTTCATGGCAATAGGTCTTTAATGCGCCGACGCTCGGCAGATCCAAGGTCCAGCGCTCGCGGTGCGGCACGGTATTCGCGTCGAACCAATCGTCGCCCTTGGTTAGCATCGAGCTGCGTGCCGCCGCCATCGGCGCACTGGAGCCGGACTCCCTAAGGACATACCATTCGGCGAACCAGCCTATGCGCCCGAATTCCCACAAGGGCGGATTCAAAATAGGCAGAACAGGAATGCGTGCGGCGACGTCGAGGCCTTCCTGGACAAAGCTGTCCAGCAACGCCAGCGTATGGTGCCGGGCGTCCTGCAAAGCACCTGCCAATTCGCTGGCGGTAGCGGTTCGAAAAGAAAAATTCATTGATGAGGCCGGAACATGGAAAGAAAGAAATCTTGGCTTTATTATCGGCTTCGCATCGCCGAAAGCCAATAACGGAAACCCGCAGCAGGTGCTGCCCTCACCTTAGGAGAATCGCCATGAGCATCCGGATCAGAGCAGCGGAAATTGCCGACACCGCCCGCATCGCTACGTTGTTCAACGACTATCGTCAGTTCTATGGCCAGGCATCGGATCCCGCCCTTGCCACCATTTTCATTGCCGAGCGACTCGCGGGCGGTGAATCCGTCATCCTTCTGGCAGAAGACGATAATGGAGACGCTCTTGGTTTCACCCAGCTTTACCCCTCCTTTTCATCAGTAAGCGCCTGCAGGATATGGATATTGAATGACCTGTTCGTTGCGCCTTCAGCACGCGGACGAGGTATCGGAAACGCCTTGCTCGACGCAGCGAAATTCCATGCCTCCACTTCCGGAGCCAAGCGCCTGGATCTGTCCACGGCTCGTAGCAATCCTGCACGACGCCTGTATGAAGCAAAGGGATATATGAGGGACGATGAGTTTATCCACTACACCCTGATGATTGATTGATGCACTCAGCACCATATTGCGCCGTCGAAAATTTTTACATTTATTGCAAAATCACAAAAGGAGTGCCTGTACATCCTTGATTTAAAAAGTCTTTTTTCTGGGCACATGTCTTGCTAAGAGGAATCGTCGTATGACTAACCAACTCAAAGGAAAATCATGTCCCTGCTCAAAAGACTTTCCATAATGGCTGCTTTTGCGACAGCAAGCATGTGCGCCAGCTTTACTCAAGCCGCTCCAACTGTCTTCTTTGGTGAAAACCTCAATCCGGGCGGCAATGTGTTCGGTGACCCGGTAGCAGCCCGCAATCTGTTCCTGTCGAATTTGTCCGGTGGTGTCGGCAATCAGACATTCGAAACATTCGCTGCCGGTACAGCATCACCGCTTGCCCTCAGCTTCCCAGGCTCGACTGGCAGTATTACCGCGACATTGAACGGAAACGGCCAGGTGATGGATTTTCCTGGCGCTGGCCGCTTCAATACCACTGCCGGCGGATCTAAATACTGGGAGATGTCGGGCAGCTTCAGCATCGATTTCAGTGATCCGATCGCCGCTTTCGGTTTCTACGGCACCGACATCGGCGACTTCAACGGCCAGGTCACCCTGCAACTTGCTGGTGGCGGCACCACCGCCCTGACCGTCAACAATACTATCAACGCAAATAATGGTTCACTCCTGTTTTTCGGCTTCATCGATCCGACACAGACCTATACGAAGATCACCTTCGGTAACAGCGCGGCCGGCACCGATTTCTTCGGCTTCGACGACATGGTGATCGGCGATCTCCAGCAAGTCCGTCAAGTGCCGATCCCAGGCACTGTTGCCCTTCTGGGCTTGGGACTTGCCGGCCTGTTCGCTGCACGCCGCCGCAAGCAGTAATCTTTGCGCCAGTAGGAACCCCGCTGAGGCGGGGTTTTTTATTTTCCCGTCGTGCACACCTGTTGTCAGGATCTGGCCAACCGGATTCCGGTAAATTGCCAGCAGGCGCCAGTCGGAAAAAAGTTGCGGTAGGTAACCCGTGTATGCCGGGCGGGCGTAGCGCATGATGACCCACGCAGTACGTACTGATTCGCCATGAATTTTCCGTTATATTCACCGATAGCACCCTCTGCGGGCGAATACCCCGGATAAGGCGCATAGCTGCTGGATGTCCATTGCCATGCAGCGCCATACAACTGGCATAACCCGTCCACGGCAGGCGCGGCAACAGGATGGAGGCGGTAAGCGTTTATCGATCCGGCTACCTCACCCATCGTCGCTGCGGCACGTTCCCATTCCGCCTCGGTCGGCAGCCGTGCACCAGCCCAGCGGGCATACGCGTCGGCTTCGAAATAAGACAGGTGGACGGCAGGACGCGCAGCGTCCAGTGGCTGCAGTCCATACAAGGTAAATTCCTGCCACTCTGAATCGGTATTCCGCCAATAGAAAGGATGCGCAAGCTGATTGTTGCGTACCCAGTCCCAACCCTCGGACAGCCACAGCGAGGAGTCAGCGTAACCGCCGGCTTCGATGAACGCTAGATATTCCCCGTTACTGACCAGGCGCGACGCCAGCGAGAACGATTCCGTAAACACGCGATGGCGTGGCGTTTCATTGTCGAAGCAAAAGCCGCCGCCGGAATGACCAATCTCCGTAATACCGGCTTCGAAGTCCTGCCACGACAGGGATGATGCCGCGGCGGACGGTGCTTCAAGGGAGGCGTTGCGGTAAGCCGGATAAAGCGGATTTATGGACAGCATGTGCTTGACGTCGGTCAGCATCAATTCCTGGTGCTGCTTTTCATGCTGCAACCCAAGCTCGGTCAACGCCGCCACCTCACCGGCGGGCTTACCCTTGGAGAGAAGCCGGACAATCCGCTCGTCCACGTTGCGCCGATAGGCAAGCACTTCCTGCATGGATGGCCGGGTCACCAGTCCGCGCTGCGGGCGCGGATGTTTCTCTCCAATTCCGTTGTAATAGGAGTTGAAGAGCACGCGAAATGCCGGATGGTGAGGCTGAAAATCCGACTCGAAACGTTCGAGGATGAAGGTTTCGAAGAACCAGGTGGTATGCGCCATATGCCACTTGATGGGACTGGCATCCGGCATCGACTGTACACAGCAGTCCTCGTCCGACAGCGGCTCGGCCAAGGACAGGGTGTGCCGGCGCACTTCACCGAAATCGGCGAGCAGGTTGTCAGGCGTATGATTCATTTTTCCCTTCCCGATGCGTCACACTGCGCGCGCATGGCATACCAGGAACCAGCCGCGTTCATCCGTCCAGGTGCGCGTTGTCCCGAACCCTGCCCTTTCCAGCAGCCGCAGGAAATTGTCAGCGGTGTACTTGTAAGAACACTCGGTATGGATGCGTTCGCCTTCGTTGAATCGGCGCCGGCCCTCAGGCCAGCGGACCTCGACGTCGCGGCATGCCTCAAGATGCATTTCGATGCGGCTTTCGTGTTGATTGAAGAATGCGCGATGGCGCCAGTCGCGCGGATCAAAATCGGCGCCGAGCAGCGTATTCAGATGCAACAACAGATTCAGGTTAAACGCGCTGGTCACGCCGAGCGCGTCGTCATATGCCGCATCGAGCGTGGCCATGTCCTTCACCAGGTCAACGCCGATCAGCAGGCCGCCGTCGCTGCGACATGCTTCTCTGATCCGCGCAAGGAAGGTGGCCGCTTCATCCGGATTGAAGTTGCCGATTGACGACCCGGGATAGAAAAAGAGGCGTTTTTCCTTCCGTACGGCCTGCGGTAAATCCAGCGATAACGAAAAATCCATACCGATACCCGTCATCTTGATATGCGGATAGCGTTGGCGAAGGGTAGTGACGGCATCGCGGAGAAAGTCGACCGAAATGTCCACGGGGACGTATTCAACCGGCTGCAGCGCTGAAAACAAGCGCGCCGCCTTGTCGCAATTCCCGGCGCCAAGATCGATCAACGTGCTGCCGCGGCCGATGGACCGCGCTATGTCGGATAAGCAATTGTCAAAAATCGCCGCTTCGGTACGGGTCGGGTAGTACTCCGGCAGCTTGCAAATCGCCTCGAACAGTGTCGAACCAAGCGCGTCATAGAGATATTTGGGCGACGTATGGGCATGTTGCGCAAGCAAACCTTCGCTCAGTTCGGCACGAATGGCGTCCGCGTCCGGGAAGTAAAGCTGAATAAAGCCGTTATGCAATTTCTGCGTTCCGGTTGTTGTCGCGCTCCAGGCTTGCCTGATCCCTGCGGACGGTGGTTGGAAGGGATTTTCGTTATGATAGCCAGTGATCGATGCATTCAATTGATGCAACACAAGTATTACCACCCAAGGAGTGAATTACTACGGTTTGCCTTGGACAAATTACATTCCTTTTCTATACGCTGCCAATATTACCCCAAACTCCCAACTAAGGCTCCACGCCAAAGGTCAAGCACATGCTGGAATTACGGCACCTGAGCAAGTCGTATGCGAACGGACGACAAGTATTGCACAACCTGTCTTATACATTCCATGCCGGCGAGTACGTCGCAATCATGGGTGATTCCGGTGTCGGCAAATCAACGCTGCTGAACCTGATTGCCGGACTGGATACGCCCGACAGCGGCGATATCGTGGTCGACGGCACGCCGATGGCATCGCTCGATGACGACGCGGCCACCCGGATGCGACGGGAAAAGTTCGGCTTCATTTTCCAGGCGTTCCATGTGCTGCCGCATCTGACGCTGGAACAGAATGTCGCTCTGCCTCTGCTCCTGAACCGCAGCCCCATGAAACGCGCCGTGCAGATGCTTGATGCCGTCGGACTGGGCGGCAGGCGCCGGGACTTTCCCCGCCAGTTGTCCGGCGGAGAGCTGCAACGGGTAGCGATCGCGCGTGCGCTCGTACACCGACCCAGGCTGATTCTCGCCGATGAACCGACCGGCAATCTCGATCCGGATACCGCGCACGAGGTGCTGACGCTGCTGCGCAGCGAGATCAAGGCGAATGGCGCGTCCTGCCTGATCGTGACGCACTCGCATGCCGCCGCCGCTACCGCTGACCGGGTTTTGTCCCTGACCAAGTCCGGACTGCATGCAGCAACCGCAAAGGCTGCATGAACGGCGACATCCTTCCCGGCTGGCGCATCAGCAACTGGCTGCTCGGCGGCGAATGGCGCGCGCACCCAGTCCGCGCCTTGGTGGCGATCGCCGCCATTGCGCTCGGCATCGCCCTGGGATTCGCCATTCATCTGATCAACGCCGCCGCGTTCAACGAGTTCTCCGCGGCCGTGAAGAGCCTGTCCGGGCAGGCGGACCTGCAGGTACGCGGCGCGGCCCCCTATTTCGATGAAGCGCTGTTTCCCCGCCTGGCGCAACGGAAGGAAATAGCGTTGGCGAGTCCGGTGCTTGAAGTGGATGCGGCGGTGCCGGGCCAGAACCAGGCATTGAAGTTGGTCGGGATCGATGTTTTCCGGGCTGCGGCGATCGCCCCCGCTTTGACCGGCGTGCCGGACGAAGACCGGGTATTCGATACGCTTGCCGACGATGCTGTCTTTCTGTCTCCCGCCGCCATGGAGTGGTTGAAGCTGAAAACCGGCGACACACTCAATCTGCAGTCCGGCACGGGCACGGTGTCCCTGCGCGTGGCCGGCGGCATCGTGCGGGCGCAGGCCGGCCAGCGGATTGCAGTCATGGATATCGGCGCATTGCAATGGCGGTTCGACCGCCTCGGCCGTCTTTCCCGTGTCGATCTGCGGCTGACGGAAGGCGTCGACCGCGCCGCATTCAAGAACACGCTGACGCGGGAATTGGGCGGCGGCTTCGCGGTCACGGAAACGAGCGATCAGGAGGCGCGGACCGCCAGCATGTCGCGCGCTTATCGCGTAAATCTCAATGTGCTGGCGCTGGTTGCCTTGTTCACCGGCGCCTTCCTGGTCTTTTCGACGCAGGCGCTGTCGGTGATCCGACGCCGCAGCCAGCTTGCCCTGCTGCGCGTGGTCGGCCTCGGCCGCCGCGCCTTGCTGACCCAGATCCTCCTGGAAGGCGCGGTGCTCGGCGTGATCGGCTCGCTGCTCGGCCTGGCGCTGGGCTATGCGATTGCGGCAACGGCGCTGCATTTTTTCGGCGGCGACCTGGGCGGCGGATACTTCCCCGGCGTGCGGCCGTCGGTACGGTTCACGCCGGTGGCAGCGGGCTTGTTCTTCGTTCTCGGCATCGCAGTCGCATTGCTTGGCTGCGCCAGCCCGGCATGGGAAGCGGCGCGTGCCAAGCCGGCACAGGCACTCAAGTCGGGCAGCGAAGATGTGATGCTGTCGCGTCTTTCCTCGCCCTGGCCTGCAATCACCTGCCTGGCCGCAGGAGCGTTGCTGACCCAAATGCCGCCGGTATTTTCGTTGCCGATATTTGGTTACCTGGCAGTCATGCTGCTGCTGATCGGCGGCATTGCCTTGATGCCCCGGCTGGCCGCCCTCGTCTTCGCAGCGCTATCGGGCGTGGCGCAGCGTGGGTCGAATGTAGTCGCGACCCTGGCGCTGGCCCGGCTGGCGAACGCACCTAATCAGGCATCGATCGCACTGGGCGGGGTGCTGTCGAGTTTCAGCCTGATGGTCGCAATGGCGATCATGGTGGCCAGCTTTCGCGTGTCGGTCGATGACTGGCTTTCGCAGGTGCTGTCGGCGGATTTGTACGTACAGTCCGCGACCAGCGGCAGCACCGGCGCCCTGAATAGCACCGAACAGCAGGCAATAGAACGCACGCCGGGCATTGCCCGCGTGGATTTCCTGCGCATCCAGCAGCTGACGCTCGATCCTGCACGGCCGAGCGTGGCGCTGATCGCGCGCACGATCGATGTGCTGAATCCCGATCGCACCCTGCCGATCATGGGCGAACCCATGACGACATCGCTGGCGCCGTCCGCGATGCCGGTGTGGGTATCGGAGGCCATGGTCGACCTGTACGGTTACACCGTCGGCCGCGAGGTGACGCTTCCGCTGGGAGGCCGGGAGCATACCTTCACCGTGGCCGGCATCTGGCGCGACTATGCACGGCAATCCGGAGCGATACAGATGCGGCTGACGGACTACCAAAAACTCACCGGGGACACCGACATCAACGACGCCGGCTTGTGGCTGCAACCAGGCGTAAGCCCCGAGAAGGCGATCGCCGCGCTGAAGCAACTACCGTTTGCGGGCGCACTGAAATTTTCCGAGCCGGGCGAGATCCGTGCGATCAGCCTGAAAATTTTCGACCGCAGCTTCGCGGTGACTTACCTGCTTGAACTGGTGGCGATCGTCATCGGCCTGTTCGGCGTGGCGGCGACCTTCTCCGCACAGACACTGGCCCGTGCCAAGGAATTCGGCATGCTGCGCCATGTCGGCGTCACCCGGCGGCAGATCCTGGCGGTACTGGCGTCGGAAGGCTGCCTGCTGACTGCGCTGGGAATCATCGTCGGCTTCGTGCTCGGGTGGAGCATCAGCCTGATCCTGGTATTTGTGGTGAATCCGCAATCTTTCCATTGGACCATGCAGCTGCACATGCCATGGGCGGGTCTGATTGCAGTCGCGGCGGTGCTGCTGGCGGCGGCGGGCGCCACGGCGCTGGCGTCCGGACGCTATGCGGTATCCGGAGATGCGGTACGTGCGGTGAGAGAGGATTGGTAATGCATATAGTGAAATCATGCCGGCTGGCGGCGCTGATCATGTTGCTGTCGGCCTGGGCGATTGCCGCCCCGCCGCAGCTGTCGCCGGTCGTTCCCGGCCAACCGCTCTCCTTCCCGCAGGACTTCGGCGCCCATCCCGACTTCCGCACCGAATGGTGGTATGTCACCGGATGGCTGGAAACGCCGGACAGAAAGCCTCTCGGCTTCCAGGTCACGTTCTTCCGCTCCGCGACGGACCACGATGCAGCCAACCCGAGCAGCTTCGCCCCCAAGCAACTCATCATCGCCCATGCGGCGCTGTCCGATCCCGCCGTCGGCAAGCTGCAGCATGACCAGAAAAGCGCCCGCGAAGGATTCGGGCTCGCCTATGCAAAACAAGGTGATACCGATGTCAGGCTCGACGACTGGCGCTTTGTCCGTTCAGCCGACGGAAAGTACCGTGCCGAGATCAGGGCGCGCGAATTCACTTTCGACCTGACTCTGGCGCCGTCACAGCCTGTCATGCTGCAGGGACAGAACGGCTTTTCCCGCAAGGGGCCGCAAGCGCAGCAGGCAAGCTATTACTACAGCGAGCCGCAGTTGCAGGTCGCCGGCACCGTCGTCCGCGAGGGCAAGGCGGTGAACGTCAGCGGAACGGCATGGCTCGATCATGAATGGTCCACCAGCGTGCTCGATCCAGAGGCATCAGGCTGGGACTGGATCGGCGTCAATCTTGACGACGGCTCCGCCCTGATGGCCTTCCAGATACGCAGCAAGACCGGCGAAAAACTCTGGGCGCATGCCGCTATGCGCAGCCGCTCGGGACAGATCACCCACTTTGCCCCGGAACAGGTTACCTTCACGCCGCTGCGCCGCTGGCAGTCGCCGCGTACCAATGCCTCCTACCCTGTCGCCATGAAAATCGATACAGGCGCCCTGACCTGGGAGCTGGCGCCGCTGCAGGACGACCAGGAACTGGATTCGCGCCTGTCCACCGGCGCGGTCTACTGGGAAGGCACGGTGACCGTCTCACGGGACGGCAAACCGGCAGGCCGCGGATATCTCGAACTGACCGGCTATGTGAAGCCGATGAAATTATGACAACGACCTCTTCCCGGCAGACGGAGAAAGGCAGTCTCGCCGTGCTCAGGCGCCTGCTGCCCTTTCTCCTGCCCTACAAGCGCCAGTTTTTACTTGCCGGCATTGCGCTGGTGATGGCTGCCGGCGCGACGCTCGCCATTCCTTATGCATTCAAGCAGATGATCGATCTGGGATTCGGGGGCGCGGGTACCAGCAGCCGGGACCATATCGACCTCTACTTCATTGCCCTGTTCGGTGTGGCCTGCGTGCTGGCGCTGGCAACCGCCGCCCGCTTCTACATGGTCTCCTGGCTGGGCGAACGGGTGACCGCAGACCTGCGCAGCGCGGTGTACCGGCATGTGGTGATGCAGAGCCCGCAATTCTTCGAAACCACGCAAACCGGCGAGGTACTGTCTCGGCTGACCACCGACACGACACTGATCCAATCATTGGTCGGCACGTCGATCTCGATGGCGCTGCGCAATGCGTTGTTGTTCGCCGGTGGCCTGACAATGCTGTTCGTCACCAGCATCAAGCTGTCGTCCATCATCCTGGTGCTGCTCGCCGTCGTGGTGCTGCCGATCGTGTTTTTCGGTCGCCGCGTACGCAGGCTGTCGCGCGATTCGCAGGACCGGGTCGCCGATGCCTCGGCGATGGCCGGCGAAATACTGAATGCGATGCCGACGGTGCAGGCCTTCACCCATGAAGCCGAGGAATCGCGCCGCTTCGGCGCATCGGTGGAGCAAGCGTTCAGAACGGCCATGCAGCGCATCCGGGCGCGATCGCTGCTCACGGTGGTGGCGATCCTGCTTGTCTTCGGCGCCATCGTGTTCGTCCTCTGGCTCGGCGCGCACGCGGTGATCCGGGGCAGCATGACGGGCGGGGAACTGGGACAGTTCATTCTCTATGCCGCGATCGTGGCGGGCGCCATCGGCGCGCTGTCCGAAGTGCTGGGCGAGGCGCAGCGGGCGGCCGGCGCAGCGGAACGGCTGCTGGAACTGCTGTCGGTCGAGTCGCCCATCCAGTCGGCGGCCAATCCGCGTCCTTTGCCTCCACGCGCCGCCAATGGCGCAGCCGTCAGCCTGAAGAATGTGACCTTCCATTACCCTTCCCGACCGCAATATGCCTCGCTGTCCGGCTTGTCGCTGGACATCCAGCCAGGAGAAACGGTCGCTATTGTCGGCCCGTCCGGCGCGGGAAAGACAACGCTCTTTCAGCTGCTGCTGCGTTTCTACGATCCGCAGCAGGGCGCCATCCTGCTCGACGGCGTCGACATCCGGCAGCTCGATCTCGGCACGCTGCGCAACGCCATCGGCGTGGTGCCCCAGGAAACGGTGATCTTCTCCGCCAATGCGATTGACAATATCCGCTATGGCCGCGCGGATGCGAGCGACGAGGAAGTCATTGCCGCGGCGAAGATGGCAGCGGCCCACGAGTTCATCGAACGCCTGCCGGAAGGCTACCGCTCCTTCCTCGGCGAGCGGGGCGTACGCCTCTCCGGCGGCCAGCGGCAGCGCATCGCCATCGCCCGGGCCTTGCTGAAGAATCCGCCCCTGCTGCTGCTCGACGAAGCCACCAGCGCGCTCGACGCGGAATCGGAGCGCCTCGTGCAAGGTGCCCTGGAAGCGGCGATGATGGGACGAACCACGCTGGTCATCGCGCACCGGCTGGCGACGGTGCAAAGCGCCGACCGCATCATCGTGATGGAACATGGCCATATCGTCGAAACCGGCACCCACGCGTCGCTCGTGGCGCGCGGCGGGCTGTATGCGAGCCTCGCCGCCCTGCAATTCTCACCCGGCATGGCCACCGGTTAACACGGGTAAAATACCCGACGACGCGACTACAGGAAAAAACATGCGCCAATACCTCGACTTCATGCGCCATGTCTATGAACATGGCGTCGAAAAAACCGACCGCACTGGCACCGGCACCCGCTCGGTTTTCGGCTACCAGATGCGGTTCGACCTGCAGGAAGGCTTCCCGCTGCTGACGACGAAGAAGCTGCACACCAAGTCCATCATTCATGAACTGATCTGGTTTCTCGCCGGATCGACCAACACCAAATATTTAAAAGATAACGGCGTCTCGATCTGGGACGAATGGGCCGACCCCGACGGCAATCTCGGCCCGATCTATGGCTATCAGTGGCGGTCCTGGCCGACGCCGGACGGCCGCCACGTCGACCAGATCGCGCAGGTGCTGGAGCAGATCCGCACCAATCCCGATTCCCGCCGGATGATCGTCTCCGCATGGAACGTCGCCGACATCCCGCAGATGAAGCTGCCGCCCTGCCATGCGTTTTTCCAGTTCTATGTGGCTGAGGGCAAGCTGTCCTGCCAGTTGTACCAGCGCAGCGCCGACATTTTCCTCGGCGTGCCGTTCAATATTGCGTCATATGCGCTGCTGACGCACATGATGGCCGAGCAGGCCGGGCTGGACGTCGGCGATTTCGTCTGGACCGGCGGCGATTGCCATCTGTATTCCAACCACATGGACCAGGTACGGGAGCAGTTGTCACGAACCACCTTTCCGTTGCCGAAGCTGGTGATCAAGCGCAAGCCTGAGTCGATCTTCGATTACCGGTTCGAGGATTTTGAAATCGAGGGGTATCAGTCGCATCCGCATATCAAGGCGCCGGTGGCGGTTTGATTGCATGGCATGCACCAGGGGAATCGCGTTGAAGTGCAACGTTGCTGTCTCCGTATCACCTCAGCCTGTCGTTCCTGCGAAGGCGGGAACCCAGAGATGCCTCACCGCTGTGAATTGTTGTAGGTGGAGCATCCCTGGATTCCCGCCTTCGCGGGAATGACAAGTATTGAAGGACAGTTGGTTATTCGGCCAGGTGCGCCAAGCAATGCAATACTACGTCTACATCCTCGCCAGCCAGCGAAACGGAACGCTTTACATAGGTGTCACCCGCGATCTTGTCAAGCGGACCTGGCAGCACAAATCAGACATCGTCGAAAGCTTCACATCAAGATACGCCGTTCACCTGCTCGTATGGTATGAGGTTCACGCCTCGATCGGCGCCGCCATCACCCGTGAGAAGCAACTCAAGAAGTGGAACCGTGACTGGAAGCTGCGCCTGATCGAAGAAACCAATCCAACCTGGCAAGACCGCTATTACGAATTCACCGCATAACCAAACCGATATGACCTCCCCCAACCTCACCATCGTCGTCGCCACCGACGCCCAACGCGGCATCGGCATCAACAACACCCTCCCTTGGCGCCTGCCGGAAGACCTCGCGCATTTCAAAAGGGTGACCATCGACCATCCGATCATCATGGGCCGCAAGACCTTCGATTCCATCGGCCGGCCGTTGCCGAATCGCCGTAATATCGTCATCACCCGCAATCCCGGCTGGAAGCATGACGGCGTCGAGGCGGTTGCTTCGCTGCAGGCGGCACTGGACCTGGTGGGCAGCACCCTCACCCATGTGATCGGCGGTGCGCAGATCTACGCGGAGGCGCTGCCCCATACCAGCCGGCTGATCGTCACCGAAATCGACCGGAAGTTTGATTGCGATACCTTCTTCCCCGCCATCGATCCGAATGTATGGAAGGAAGTCGCGCGCGACAAGCACCATTCTGCCGAACAGGGCTTCGACTACGCCTTCGTCACCTACGACCGGATATAGAACCGGTCCGGGAATCTTCGACCGCGCTGACCGTCCAATGGCGGACATATCGATGCAGCACTGCCTCCCACGCGTAGCCTGACCAATGCAACGACTTTTGATCATCGCCGGATTTGCACTGCTGGTCATTGGACTGGCATGGCCATGGGTGTCACGGCTGCCGTTCGGCCGGTTGCCGGGCGACATTCATGTGGTGAGGGAAGGCTTCAGTTTCCATTTCCCGGTCGTGACCTGCATCGTCATCTCGGTCGTCATATCGCTTGTGCTCTGGATATTCCGCCGATAGGGGCAGATTTCGAGTAAATGGCGCCACCAGCGCTCCCGAATGGGAAGTTTCACGCAAAAATCGCCTGTTTTTCCAGCACAGCCGCCGCATATCTGCGAAAATCCGCTTTTCTTTTTTCGACGCCCAAACGGATCGGCGACGATCTGCTCCAGCGCCTCTGCTTCCACAGGAAACCTGATGAAATTTCGCTTCCCTATTGTCATCATCGACGAAGATTTCCGTTCCGAGAACACCTCGGGCCTCGGCATCCGCGCACTCGCGGACGCGATCACCAAGGAAGGCATGGAAGTGCTCGGCGTAACCAGCTACGGCGACCTGTCCCAGTTCGCCCAGCAGCAATCCCGCGCGTCCGCTTTCATCCTGTCGATCGACGACGAGGAATTCGGGGCCGGTTCCTTCGAGGAAACGGACCATGCGCTGAAATCGCTGCGCGCCTTCGTTGAAGAGATCCGCTACAAGAACGCGGACATCCCGATCTACATCTATGGCGAAACCCGCACCTCGCGCCATATCCCGAACGACATCCTTCGCGAACTGCACGGCTTCATCCACATGTTCGAAGACACGCCGGAATTCGTTGCCCGCCACATCATCCGCGAGGCGAAATCCTACCTCGACGGACTGGCGCCGCCGTTCTTCCGCGCCCTGGTGCATTACGCGCAGGATGGCTCCTATTCCTGGCACTGCCCCGGCCATTCCGGCGGCGTGGCATTCCTGAAGTCCCCGGTGGGCCAGATGTTCCACCAGTTCTTCGGCGAAAACATGCTGCGCGCCGACGTCTGCAACGCGGTGGAAGAACTCGGCCAGCTGCTTGACCATACCGGCCCGGTCGCCGCATCGGAACGCAACGCGGCCCGCATCTTCAACGCCGATCATTGCTATTTCGTCACCAACGGCACCTCGACCTCGAACAAGATGGTATGGCATTCGACTGTCGGTCCCGGCGACATCGTGGTCGTCGACCGCAACTGCCACAAGTCGATCCTGCATTCGATCATCATGACTGGCGCGATTCCCGTCTTCCTGATGCCGACGCGCAATCATCTCGGCATCATCGGCCCGATCCCGCTTGAAGAATTCAAGATGGAAAACATCCGGAAGAAGATCGAGGCCAACCCGTTCGCCCGCGAAGCCGTCAACAAGAAGCCGCGCATCCTGACGATCACGCAGTCCACCTACGACGGTGTGCTGTACAACGTCGAAACGCTGAAGGAAATGCTGGACGGCGAGATTGATACCTTGCATTTCGACGAGGCATGGCTGCCGCATGCGACCTTCCACGATTTCTATAAGAATATGCACGCCATTGGCAAGGACAGGCCGCGGGCGAAGCAATCGATGATTTTCTCGACGCAATCGACCCACAAGCTGCTGGCCGGTTTGTCGCAGGCATCGCAGATCCTGGTGCGCGAATCGGAGACAGTGAAGCTCGACCAGGATATGTTCAACGAAGCCTACCTGATGCATACCTCCACGTCGCCCCAGTACGCAATCATGGCCTCGCTCGATGTTGCTGCGGCGATGATGGAACCGCCGGGTGGCACCGCGCTGGTTGAGGAAAGCATCCTCGAAGCCCTCGATTTCCGTCGCGCAATGAAGAAGGTGGACGAGGAATATGGCCAGGACTGGTGGTTTAAGGTCTGGGGGCCGGACGTCGCCTCCGAAAACGGCATCGGCATTCAGGAAGACTGGATGATTCGCGCCGAGGATGACTGGCACGGCTTCGGCAATCTGTCCCCGGGCTTCAACATGCTGGACCCGATCAAGGCTACCGTCGTTACGCCCGGCCTATCGCTTGACGGCAAGTTCGGCGACACCGGCATCCCGGCGTCGATCGTTACACGTTACCTCGCGGAGCACGGCGTCATCGTCGAAAAGGCGGGCCTGTATTCGTTCTTCATCATGTTCACCATCGGCATCACCAAAGGCCGCTGGAATACGCTGCTGACGGCGCTGCAGCAGTTCAAGGACGACTTCGACAAGAACCAGCCGATCTGGCGCATCCTGCCGGAATTCGCGGCGTCCAATCCGCGCTATGAGCGGGTCGGCCTGCGCGATCTGTGCCAGCAGATCCATGACATGTACAAGTCCTACGACGTCGCCCGCCTGACGACGGAAATGTACCTGTCCGACATGCAGCCGGCGATGAAACCGTCGGACGCCTTTGCGAAAATGGCGCATCGGGAGATCGAACGCGTGGCCATCGATGAATTGGAAGGGCGTGTCACCGCCATCCTGCTGACGCCCTACCCGCCGGGCATCCCGCTTTTGATCCCGGGTGAGCGCTTCAACAGGACGATTGTCGATTATCTGAAGTTCGCCCGTGACTTCAACGAGAAATTTCCCGGTTTCCAGACCGACGTGCACGGGCTGGTGACGCAGGAAGTGAATGGCCGGCGCGGGTATTACGTCGACTGCGTGAAGTAACCTGCGTGTTATCAGAGCAGCGCCGCCGCATTGCGGACCGGCGCTGCAGTCCTCTCCGGCGGTCTCTTCCTACGTGACCGCCAGTTTCTTCGCCATCGCCGCGAGATGCTCCAGGAATACATTGGCAATCGGCGACAGGCGCTTGCCTCGCGGGTAGACAACCCACCAATTGGAATGCACCGGGAACTCCGCCACCCGCAGTACGACGAGCGTCCCTCCATCCGTCGTCGGGTTGAGCGCATGCCGTGAAAGAACGGTCAGGCCGAGGCCGACTGCGACCGCCTGCTTGATTGCTTCATTGCTCCCAAGCTCGAGACGGATCTTGGGCTTGAAGCCGAGGCCGGCGAAATGCGCATCTCCCGCCAGCCGCGTGCCTGATCCGGGCTCGCGCAAAATAAACGATTCGCCTTCCAGCTCGGACAGCGCGAGCTTCCGCTTCCTTGCCAGGCGATGCGTCGCCGGCGCAACCACGACCAGCGGATTGGCGACGAAAGCCTGCTTCACCAGGTCAATTTCCTCGGGCGGCATCGACATGATGTACAGATCGTCGGCATTCACGCTCAGGCGCTGGACGATCTGGTCGCGGTTGAGGATTTCGAGGGCGATATCGACTTCGGGGTAGCGCCCGCAAAAGCTGCCGAGGATACGCGGCACAAAGTACTTCGCCGTACTCGCCACCGTGACCCGCAGCTTTCCCTTCGTATGCCCCTTCATCGCGGCGATGCCTTGTTCGAACCGTTCCCACTCCTCCGTCATCGCACGCGCGGTTTCCACCAGCGCCTTGCCCGCAGCGGTGAGATAGAGCCGCTTGCCGATCTGCTCGTAAAGCGGAAGGCCGATGGCATCGGAGAGTTCTCTCATCTGCATCGACACCGTCGGCTGGGTGATGTGACAGGCCTGCGCAGCGGCCGTGATGCTGCCATGCTCCGCAACGGCGAGGAAAACAGTCAATTGGCGGAAAGTTGGATTCATAGATGAATGTCGATGATTTATATCAAGATTATTGATTTTACTTTATGCATGGCCACCGCTACGATGGCGACCGTTCATGAAAGGTGCCAACGATATGTCCAGCTTCTCCAGTTTTCTTGATCCCGCCATCCTGTTTTTCTTCCTCGGCGCCCTGGCCGGCATGTTGAAATCGAATCTCGAAATTCCACCGCAGATTTCCCGCTTCCTGTCCTTGTATCTGCTGATGTCGCTCGGATTGAAAGGCGGCTTCGCGCTGGCGGACTCCGGTCTTGGCGGCGACGTGGCAACCAGTCTGGCGTGCGCCGTCGCACTCGCCATTATCCTGCCTCTTCTCGGCTACCAACTGCTCAAGCGTTTCGCGGGCCCCTTTGACGCGGCAGCCCTCGCCGCTGCTTACGGTTCGGTGAGCGCAGTGACATTCATCGCCGCCACACAATTCCTGGAAACCCGCGGAATCCCGTTCGGCGGCCATATGGCTGCCGCAATGGCTCTGATGGAATCACCGGCGATCATCATGGCGGTCGTGACGGCGAGTTCGCTGCGCCATGCACAAAGCGGAATGGTCAACGGGAACGGCACTGCGGCCCTGACGATCGGCGCACCGTCTCATACCGGGTTTGGCAAAATCCTGCATGAGTCGCTTACCGACGGCGCCCAGATGCTTCTGCTAGGTGCGCTGGCAATCGGCTACCTCACGGGTGACACGGGCAAGGCCGCCATGCAGCCGTTCTCCGGGGACTTGTTCAAGGGCATTCTTGCCTTCTTCCTGCTGGATATGGGATTGGTGGCGGCGCGAAGCATGTCCGGCCTCAAGCAGGCATCGAAATGGCTTCTGTCCTATGCGCTGCTTGCACCCGTGGTTCATGCCGGCGCAGCACTCCTTCTTTGCATGGCATGCGGGATAGGACCCGGTGATGGCGCCCTGCTGATGGCGCTGGCCGCGAGCGCCTCGTATATCGCCGTTCCGGCAGCACTGCGATATGCCATTCCGGAAGCGAACCTCTCGCTGCTGATCGGCATGTCTCTCGGATTGACGTTTCCGTTCAATATCCTGGTCGGCATTCCGGCCTACACCCATATTGCGTCGCTCGTTCTGGGGTGACGAACATGAAATGATGACATCCGGTTTTGCGGCACGGAAAAGGGGAAACGGAATACCAGCAAATATAATCATCAGTTTTTACAGGACTCTCTTTCCAGTTTTATCAGGTTATTCAGGATGGATTTTGGGGCAACAATGCACCTGCTGTTTAACCACGAAAGGAGAATCACATGGAATTGCAATTGGTTGCCCAGGAGTTTTCCCTCAGCCCGTCACTCCGTGAACATCTCGAACGGCGCGTGCGCTTTGCATTTGCCCGGGCCCGCAGCAAGGCAGTCCGTATCGTCGTGCGCCTGCGTGATCTGAACGGCCCGCGAGGCGGACGCGACAAGGTCTGCCAGGTAAGCGTGACCATGCCCGGCCGGCCGGAAGTCGTGATCCGCGAAGTACAGGAGGACATGTACAACGCAATTGACGGCGCGGTAAAGCGCGCTGCCTACCGGGCGATGCGCATGGTCATGCGAAAGCGCCCATCTTCCCGCCCTCAATTCCCGGATAGTCACACCGCTGACTCCGATAGTCTGAAGGATGACGGCCATGGTTGAGAGCATCGGTGCATGGTGGATGTGGGCCGGCTTTTTTGCACTGGTGCTGGCCATGATCGCAGTCGACCTATTGCTTCTGGGCGGAAAAACCGCGCATAAGGTGACCCTCCGTGAAGCGGCGGGATGGTCGGTGGTGTGGGTGGTGATGGCGCTGCTCTTCAATGCCGCCCTCTGGTGGCATCTTGACGGCACCGCCGGCCGGGAGATCGCCAACGAGAAATCGCTGGAATTCCTGACCGGCTACGTGATCGAAAAGTCCCTGGCAGTCGACAACATCTTCGTCTGGCTGGTGATCTTCAGCTACTTCGCGGTGCCCGCCGAATTCCAGCGCCGTGTGCTGCTGTACGGTGTGCTGGGCGCCATCGTGATGCGTACCGTGATGGTGTTCGCGGGTGCATGGCTGATCAGCGAGTTTCACTGGATCCTGTACTTCTTCGGACTGCTGTTGCTGGCTACAGGCGTCAAGATGCTGATCTTCGCGGACAAGCAACCCGACCTCGAAGCCAATCCGGCACTGCGCTGGATGCGCAAACACATGAAAGTGACCGACAACTTTCATGGCGAGCGCTTCTTCATCATCAGCAAGGGAGTGCGCTATGCGACACCGTTGTTCCTGGTGCTGGTGCTGGTGGAAATCACTGACCTGATTTTCGCTGTCGACAGCATTCCGGCGATCTTCGCGATCACCAGCGATCCGTTCATCGTGCTGACATCGAATGTATTTGCAATCCTCGGCCTGCGCGCCATGTACTTCCTGCTGAAGGATGTGGCGGACCGTTTCCATCTGCTGAAGTATGGCCTTGCGTTCGTATTGATGTTCGTCGGCACCAAGATGCTGATCGTCGACTTCTACAAGATCCCGGTGCTGCTGTCGCTCGCGGTGGTGGGCACGATCATCGGGTTGTCCGTCGTCGCCAGCCTGATATGGACAAAGCCCCGGTCGACGCCGTCGCTTCAGTTATCTGCGAACAAGGAGTAAATATGCCGCTATGTCGTTGTAGTTTTGCCATCTGATCTGCCCCACCTGTTGTAAATCAGTCTTGAGCCGGCCGGATTTTTCCCGACCGGCCAAGCTGCCCCACCGCTCGGTTCGCCGCCGATTCGCTTTTCGGGACGCACAAGCCGCTTACATCCTGTTACGGTTTTCGCCTCTCTGAAACATTCCTTCGAAAAATTTCCTTTCATCATCGGTGAGCGCCGAGGCAAGCCATGCTTGCCGTTCCAACAACAAGGAGAATCGCATGCGGCAATCGATATTACGTTCGGGGCTGGCCAGCGCCCTATTTGTGCTGCTCACCGCTTGTGGAGGTGGTGGCAGCGGCGAGAGCGACGCGGCGGGAGGCGGCAGCCCCGGTGGCGGAAATACCAATGGCGGCAGTGGCTCGCAGCCGACCGTCAACGATATTCCGACCCGTACCCAGGCAGCACGCATGCTGGTCCAGGCATCCTTCGGCCCTACGAGCGCCGAGATCGAGCATTTGGCGTCCAGCGGCTACGGCGCGTGGCTGGATGAACAATTCGCCAAGCCCCAGGTTCTGCACCGCGACTATATGAACAACATCGCGGCCAGCACCGGACAGAGCTTCAACCAGAACAACTTCTTCGAATCCTTCTGGCAGCAGGCAGCCACCGGCGAGGACCAGCTGCGCCAGCGGGTCGCTTATGCGTTGTCGCAGATTTTCGTCGTCTCCTTCCAGGACAGTACGGTGGCCAATTACCCGCGCGGCGTGGCGTCGTACTACGACACGTTGGCAACGCATGCTTTCGGCAATTACCGAAGCCTCCTGGAAGCGGTATCGCTGCATCCGATGATGGGCATTTACCTGACCTCGATGCGCAACCAGAAGGAAGCCGGCGCCCGGGTGCCGGATGAAAACTATGCGCGCGAAGTCATGCAGCTGCTCACCATCGGCCTGCATGAGCTCAACCAGGACGGTTCATTGAAAATGTCGGATAACCGGCCAATGGAAACCTATACCAATGCCGATATCACCGGCTTGGCCAAGGTATTTACCGGCTGGAGCTGGGCCGGTCCGGACAAAAGCGACTCGCGCTTTTTCGGCGGCAATGCCGACCCGAACCGCGACTGGCTGCCGATGCAGGCCTATCCGAAGTTTCATTCGGTCTCCGAAAAGCGCTTCCTCGGCGCAGTCGTGCCATCCGGCGCGACGCCGGAAGTCAGTTTGAAGATTGCGCTCGATACCTTGTTCAATCATCCGAACGTCGGTCCGTTCATCGGTCGCCAACTCATCCAGCGGCTGGTGACGAGCAATCCGAGCCCGCAATACGTGGCGCGGGTCGCCGCCGCCTTTGCCAATAACGGCGCCGGTGTGCGCGGCGACATGAAGGCGGTGATACGGGCCATCCTGCTCGACCCGGAGGCGCGCTCGGACAATGTCGCGGCCGGTCCGGGCAGCGGCAAGCTGCGTGAGCCGGTGGTCAGGTTGGCAAACTGGATGCGCGCGTTCAATGCCAAGTCGGCCTCGGGACGTTTCCTGCTCGGCAACCTTGACGACCCGCTCAATTCACTGGGACAGACGCCGATGCGCTCTCCTTCCGTGTTCAACTTTTATCGGCCGGGCTACGTGCCGCCGAACACCGGGATCGCCGGCGCCGGGCTGGTCTCGCCGGAAATGCAGATTACCGGCGAGACATCAGTGGTCGGCTACCTGAATTTCATGCGCAACGTGATCCCCAACGGCACCGGCAACTCGCGCGATATCAAGTCCGACTATACCGAGGAGCTGGCCCTGGCGGATACGCCGGACAAGCTGATCGACCGCGTCAATCTGCTGCTGACGGCGAACCAGATGTCGCCCACCCTGCGCAGTCAGATCCTGGCCGCGGTCAATTCAGTCACGATACCGACGAATAACGCCGCCAACGCCGCCACCGCCCGCAGGAACCGCGTCATGCTCGCCATCTTCCTGACCATGGCATCGCCCGAATACATCGCGCAGAAATAGGAGCCCAAGATGACCCGCACAATCAATGCATCACGCCGCCGGTTCCTGCGCGCCGCATCCGCCATGTCGGTGGTCGGCACCGCCGGCGCACCGTTCGCGCTCAACCTGCTGACGATGGGCGCGGCGGCGGCGCAGACGGCCGACGACTACAAGGCCATCGTCTGCCTGTTTCTTTCCGGCGGCAATGACCACGCGAATACCGTGTTGGCCACCGACCCGACGTCCTGGAACGACTATCTCAGCGTGCGCACCACCACGGAAGCTGGATCGATCGCCTTGCCGGCAGTGGGCACCCCCGGCGGCGTACTGCCGATCAGTCCTGCGGCAGGCCACGCGGGCCGAAGCTTCGCCCTGCATCCCAGCCTCGGTCCGCTGAAAGACCTGTTCGATGCCGGCCGGGCAGCGATCGTTGCCAACGTCGGCCCGCTGATCGCGCCTACCACCAAAGACCAGTACAGGGCGAGAAGCGTGCCCCTGCCTCCGAAGCTGTTTTCTCATAACGACCAGCAGTCGCTCTGGCAGGCATACCAGCCGGAAGGCGCAAAGTTCGGCTGGGGCGGGCGCATGGGCGACCTGCTGGCATCGATGAACGCCAACACTACGTTCACCTCGATTTCCGCTTCCGGCAATGCGGTGTTCCTGGCCGGCCAGACGATCAACCAGTACCAGGTTAATCCGTCCGGCGCTGTGCCGATCGGCGGACTGACCGGGTCCCTGTTCGGTTCAAGCGCCGGCGCCAATCCGCTGCAGGCCATCATCAGCGGAGGCGGCAATCATCTGCTGGAGAAGGATCATGCGGCGATCGTCAGGCGCTCGATCAGTGCGCAGGGCGTCCTCAGCGCGGCCATGCTGCCGGCCGGCGCGACAGGTATCCCAAACCCGTCGCAATACACCAATCCCAACACCGGTGCGCTCGCCAATAACCCGTTGGCGACACAGTTGCAGACAGTGGCGCGGGTCATCGGCGGGCGCAGCGGACTCGGCGCGCGGCGGCAGGTGTTCTTCGTCAGCATGGGCGGCTTCGACACCCATGATTTCCAGCGCACGTCGCAGGCCGACCTGATGGCGAAACTCGCGCATGCGCTGTCCTATTTCGACTCGACGCTATCCGCCCTCGGTGGCAGCGACCTGCGCAATCAGGTTACGCTGTTCACCGCATCCGACTTCGGCCGCACCTTCACCAGCAATGGCGACGGTACCGACCATGGATGGGGATCGCACCATTTCGTGGTGGGCGGCGCGGTCAAGGGAAGGAATATCTACGGCGACTTCCCGGTCACCGGACTCGGGCATGCGCTGGACGTGGGATCGGGAAGCTTATTGCCGTCGATCTCGGTGGACCAGTACGGCGGCACGCTGGCGGGATGGTTCGGGTTGAATCCAACGCAGGTTGCCGAGGTGTTTCCGAATATTGCAAACTTTTCGAACCGGAACCTCGGCTTCATGGCCTGATAACGACGATGTGTGCGGCCCGGATGGGGCTGTCAATCGCCGCCGTCGCCGCCACCGTCGCCGCCATTGCCGTCGCCCTCGACGTCTCCGCCCCCGCCGTCATTACGGCGATCCGGGGATCTGCCGGAAAAACCGCCGCAGCCGATATCGGCTGCGCAATACTGGTTCGATCCTGGCGTGCAGTAAAGCGCATAGTTGTACCCGCCGGGAATGGCGAGCATCGCATCGATTGCAAACAGGAGAGGAAGCCGCTGCGGTGAGGACGGGCTGATATTCTCGCGCAGGCAAGACAACTGCCATGCGCGCTTGATGCCGTCCTGGGCAACGGTAGGCGTCAGCATCGCTTCCGCCGGCGTGTGGTGAAGAAATCTGCCGAGGACCTTGCGGCAGAAGTCCTGATAGCCACGGGTAAATACGATGAACTCATGCCAGGCCGCATCCACCGCTTTGCTGGGCATGGAAACCATCCTGCCGTTCGCCATCAGCGCAACGGCAAAGTATTCACGCAGCCCCATCATGACCACACCGACCTGTTCATCGCTGAGATGCGGGTAGATTTCCTTCAGCCTGCGCGATATCCCGGCCGGGAAAACATACTGTTCGAGCCGCCTGCGGCGGCGCCTCCGTGCGCCGCGCCGCCACACATCCAGCGCAATGACCGACGCAACGGCCAATGCGAAGATGCCAAAAATGAGTTCCGACATTCAGACCTCCCTTTTGCTCATCGCGATTCACGGAAAGGGCAGCAATCGGCGCCATTCCCCGGGTCCTGACCGGAAGCGAAACCGGCGCCTCAGGTCTTTGGCAGTGTCACGCCACGCTGCCCCTGATACTTCCCGCCCCTATCCTTATAGGACGTCTCGCAAACCTCATCGCTCTCGAAGAACAGCACCTGCGCGCACCCCTCCCCGGCATAAATTTTGGCCGGCAGCGGCGTGGTATTGGAGAACTCCAGCGTCACATAGCCTTCCCATTCCGGCTCGAAGGGCGTGACGTTGACGATGATGCCGCAGCGGGCGTAGGTGGATTTGCCGAGGCAGATGGTGAGCACGCTGCGGGGAATGCGGAAATACTCGACCGTGCGGGCCAGCGCGAAGGAGTTCGGCGGGATGATGCAGACGTCGCCCTTGAAATCCACGAAGGATTTTTCATCGAAGTTCTTCGGGTCGACGATGGTGCTGTTGATGTTCGTGAAAATCTTGAATTCATCGGCGCAGCGGATGTCGTAGCCGTAGGACGAGGTGCCGTAGCTGACGATCTTGTGGCCGTTGGCGCTGCGCACCTGGCCCGGCTCGAACGGCTCGATCATGCCGGTTTCCTCTGCCATGCGGCGGATCCACTTGTCGGATTTGATGCTCATTGTTGTCGCGCTTCCCGGGGTTGCTGGTCGCAGGATTTTACGCGAAAACAGGCGTGCGGCCACCATCGGCGGCCATCGAAGTGGTTGCCCGATTGTCTACATGTGCCCGGCGCAGGCGGTGTAGGCCTCCCTCAGGAGCGTCGGGTTCTGCAGCAGCCGGTCCTTCCATTCGCCGAGTTCGATGCGGTGCCGGATCAGGTCGCGCAGCACGCTCGCATGTTCGGTCAGGCCGATGGCATTGGAGCCGACCAGCACATCCTTGTTGAATTCCAGCCGCAGGTAGCGAAAATTGCGGTCGTCGCTCATTTCCACCCACTCGCCGCCGGACACGCCGCGCCATTGGCCGAAGGATGCCGAGACCAGACCGAGCGTATCGATCACATCGATCTGGCGCGCCTCGTGCTGGAAAGCGCGTTGGCCGGTCATGTTGAGTGCCGCGCAATAGGCCTGGTCGGCTGCGTTCGGCTGCACGCCGGAGATCATGGTGCGGCCGGAATCGTTGTCGAACGACTCGGCGCAATCGCCGGCGGCATAAATGCCGTGCAAATTCGTCTGCATCGATGCGTCGACCAGGATACCCTGCGAGCATTTGATGCCGCTGCCGCCGAGGAAGCCGACGTTCGGCTTGACGCCGGTGGCGCAGACGATCAGGTCGGCATGCAGCTGGCGACCGTCGGACAGGCGCGCCACCAGCGGCGTGCCGGCCAGCGAGCCGTCCTGACGGCGGACGGTGTCGATCGCCTCCACCCGCGTCGACGTATGCACGCGGATGCCCTTCTTCTCGCACCATTGCTTGATCATGCGGCCGGCGCCCTCGCCCATCATGTTGGGCACCATGCGGTCGCGTTTTTCCACCACTGTCAGTCGCACACTGCGGGCTGCCAGGGCTTCCATTACGATGCAGCCGATGAAGCCCGCGCCGATCAGCACCACGCGGGCGCCTGGCCGGGCAAGCTGGATGATCTTGCGGGCATCGTGCATCGTCCAGCAGGAATGCACCCCGGGCGCGTCGATGCCGGGAATGAGCGGCATGACGGGACTGGCGCCGGTGGCAATCAGCAGCCGGTCGAAATCGAATACAGAGCCATCCTCGGTCGCGACCTTATGCAGCTGCGGGTCAATGCGGCGCACCCTGCCGAATCGCTGCTCGATGCGCATTTCCTTGAAATGCTCGGGATTTTTGCGCAGATGCGTACCCTGCTCCTTGATGTCGCCCATCAGCAGGTAGGGAAGTGCCATCCGGGAATACGGTGGCTCCGGCTCGTTGCCGATAAGGAGAATTTCGTCGTCCGGAGCATTCTTGCGAATGGTTTCGGCGGCGATCACGCCCGCAGGGCCATTGCCGATGATGAGATGCTTCATGCCGGCCTCCCGCATGCCGGATTGACATGTAACGGATACCGGTGATTCGCTGGATGTTTTTGCACGACCTCCTCCTTATGGATCAGGTGTTCCAAAAACAACTATATCGGCGAAATGCTCATGGGAATTGCATTTTGTCAAGAACTGCCGACAAATAGCGCATTGCTTGCGCAATATCAATATTTACGCTGTAGCAATGGCTCAATTTCTCCGCCGCCACCTCGACGAACCAGCCCCTTCCGCCGGCGGGGAGAGGGGACGCCAGAGAGAAAGGCGAGGATGCAGCATTCGTCCCTACCGCTGCATCGATTCCCATACCTTCTGCAACCGCTTCACCGACACCGGCATCGGCGTGCGCAATTCCTGCGCAAACAGCGACACCCGCAGCTCCTCCAGCAGCCACCGGTACTCCGTCATCTTCGGATCGGCGCTTTTCGGCCCCTGCTTTTGGGCGCGCTGCCAGTGTGCGGCCGCCTGCGCCCATTCCGCCATCAGCCGCGTGTCGCGCGCCGGATCGGCACGCAGTTTTTCCAGGCGCACGTTGATCGCCTTGAGATAGCGAGGAAAATGGGCCAACTGCCCATAGTCGTTGTCGGCGATGAACCGCTTGCCGATCAGCGCCTGCAACTGCGCCTGCATGTCGGCCACGTTCTGTGGATACGCCTTGGCGGCTGCCTGCAGTTTCTTTGGCAGCGACGCATACTCGGCGAGGATGCTGGCGGCCAGGCGCGCGATCTCGTTTACCAGCAGGTTGAGTCGTGCCTTGCCCTCCTCCTTGCGCCGATTGAACTCCTCCGCATCGGCCGGCAGCGGCTCCTGCATGCACGCCCGCTCCAGTCCGGCCTGGATGATCTGTTCGCGCAGCTCCTCCTGCGAACCGAGCGACAGGAATTGCATGCCCATCTGCTGCAGGCCGGGGACGTTCTTTTCCAGGTACTTCAGCTGCTCCTTCAACTGCAGCGCAAACAGCCGCCGAAGGCCGAGCCGGTGGACTCTTGCCGCTTCGGCCGGATCGTCGAAGACTTCGATATCGCAATGCGTCGTCCGGTCCACCAGCGCCGGAAAGCCGATCAGCGTCTGCTTGCCCTGCTGGATTTCCAGCAGTTCCGGCAGTACGCCGAAGGACCAGCCGGTCAGGTTCTGGTGTTCGCTGACGGCGCCGGAAGAGCTCTTTTTCTGCTGCGGTTTCTGCTGACCGCCGTCGCCATCGACCGGTACCACCGCCGTGTTCTCGGCCAGCTTCTGGAACCGTTCGCGCGCCTGTCCGCCGAGCTCCGCCTGCAGCGCCGCGAGGTTGCGACCCATGTCCAGCTGGCGGCCATGCTCGTCGATCACCTTGAAATTCATGAAGTGGTGCGCCGGCAGGGTTTCCAGCTTGAAGTCGGCAGTCTTGATGGCGATGCCGGTCTGCTCCCGCACATCGGCGATCAGCGCATCCAGCAGGCTGCCCTTGCCGAAGGTTACGCGCTCGACGAACCCGGCCGCATAGTCGGGAAGCGGCACGCAATGCCTGCGCAGCTTCTGCGGGAGCGACTTCAGCAGCAAGTGCGTCTTTTCCTTCAGCATTCCGGGCACCAGCCATTCGCTGCGCTCGGCGGACACCTGGTTCAGCGCGTAGAGCGGAACGGTCAGCGTCACGCCGTCGCGCGCACTGCCGGGCTCGAAATGATAGGACAGCGTCATCGCGATGCCGGCTACTAACATCGACTTCGGGAACAGGTCCGTGGTCACGCCCGCCGCTTCGTGCCGCATCAGGTCGTCGCGGTTCAGGTAGAGCAGCTTCGGGTTCTTGGCCGTCGCATCCTTGTGCCACTTCTCGAAGGCCGCGCCGTTCCAGATGTTATGCGGAACGTGCTTGTCATAGAACGCGGCAATCAATTCCTCGTCCACCAGCACATCGAGGCGGCGTGACTTATGTTCCAGGTTTTCGATTTCCCGGATCAGCTTCTGGTTATGTGCGAGGAATGGCGCACGGGTGTCGAACTCACCGGCGACAAGCGCCTCGCGAATGAAGATGTCGCGCGCCTCCTTCGGATGAATCAGACCGTAATTGATGCGCCGCTGGCTGTAGACCACCAGCCCGTAGAGCGTCGCACGTTCGGACGCCACCACCTGCGCCGCCCGTTTCTCCCAACGCGGTTCCCCGTAGGATTTTTTCAGCAGGTGGCCGCCCACCCGCTCCAGCCATTCGGGCTGCAACTGCGCCACGGTGCGCGCATAGAGACGCGTGGTATCGACCAGCTCCGCCGCCATCATCCATCGTCCGGCCTTCTTGCCGAGGTAGGAGCCGGGCCAGATATAGAACTTGATGCCGCGCGCGCCGAGGTAGACCGGCTCATCCTCCGCCTTGAAACCGATATTGCCCAGCAGGCCGGTGAGCAGCGCGGTATGCAGTTGCTCGTAGGTCGCCGGCGATTCGTTCAAGCGCCAGCCCTGTTCGCGCACGATGGTGAGCAACTGCGAATGCACATCCCGCCATTCGCGCAGCCGCAGCTGCGACAGGAAGTTGGCGCGGCAGTTTTCCATCAGTTGCCGGTTCGATTTCTTGTGCTCGATCGCGTCTTCGAACCATTTCCAGATCTTCAGGTAACTCAGGAATTCCGATTTCTCATCGGCGAACTTCTTGTGCGCCTGATCGGCGGCATTCTGCGCCTCCAGCGGCCGGTCGCGCGGGTCTTGCACCGACAGCGCCGCCGCAATGATCAACACTTCGGACAGGCAGGCATTGTCGCGCGCGGCGAGGATCATGCGTCCGACGCGCGGGTCGAGCGGCAGCTTGGCGAGCTGGCGGCCAAGCGGGGTGAGTTGGTTGTTATCGTCGACCGCGCCGAGCTCCTGCAGAAGCTGGTAGCCGTCGGCGATCGCCCTGCCCGGAGGCGGTTCGATGAAGGGAAAGGTTTCCACATCGGTCAGCCGCAGCGATTTCATGCGCAGGATGACGGACGCCAGCGATGACCGCAGAATTTCCGGATCGGTGAACTTCGGCCGCTTCAGGAAATCCTCTTCGTCGTACAACCGGATACAGACACCGGCCGCGACCCGCCCGCAGCGGCCCGCGCGCTGGTTGGCGGCTGATTGCGCCACCGGCTCGATCTGCAGCTGCTCGACCTTGTTCCGGTAGCTGTACCGCTTCACGCGCGCCATGCCGGCGTCGACCACGTACCGGATGCCGGGCACCGTCAGGGAAGTTTCCGCGACATTGGTCGCCAATACGATGCGGCGCGCATTCGAAATCTTGAACACCCGCTCCTGCTCTTCGACCGACAGACGGGCGAAGAGCGGCAAAATTTCGACATGCGGCGGATGATGCTTGCGCAGCGCCTCCGCCGCGTCGCGGATCTCGCGTTCGCCGGGAAGGAATACCAGCACATCGCCGGAGCCGATGCGGGCCAGCTCGTCGACGGCATCGACCATCGCATCCATCAGGTCGCGCTGTTCCTTCTGCGCGCCGCCGACCGGCTTCGCTTCGGCTTTCTCCGACGGCTCCACCGGCCGGTATCGCACCTCGACCGGATATAACCTGCCCGACACCTCGATCACCGGCACTTCCCGCCCTTCGCTTCCGAAGTGGCGGGCGAAGCGCTCGGCATCGATGGTGGCGGAGGTGATGATCACCTTCAGGTCGGGGCGCTTCGGCAGCAACTGCTTCAGGTAGCCGAGCAGGAAGTCGATGTTCAGGCTGCGTTCATGCGCTTCGTCGATGATGATGGTGTCGTACTGCTTCAGCAGCGGATCGGTCTGCGTTTCCGCGAGCAGGATACCGTCGGTCATCAGCTTTACCGATGCGCCCTTCGACAGGGTATCCGTAAAGCGGACCTTGAAGCCGACATGCTCGCCCAGCGGCGAGCCGAGTTCGTGCGCGATCCGTTTCGCCGTGGCGGAAGCGGCGATACGACGCGGCTGTGTATGGCCGATCAGGCCCTTCTGCCCGCGTCCGAGCGCAAGGCAGATTTTCGGCAGTTGGGTCGTCTTGCCGGAGCCGGTCTCGCCGGAAACGATGACCACCTGATGCGCGCGCAAGGCTTCCGCGATCTCCTGGCGCCGGCCGGATACCGGCAACTCCTCGGGGAAGACAATGGCTGGAAGCGGATTGCGGACCAGTTCAAGGACCGGCGCCTCCTTGGCCGGGCGACGCTGGGGCGTTGATTTTTTGGTAGGTTGGGGTGCAGACATAGCGGGGCGAATTATAATGCCCTCCATGGAAAATTCAGTTCAATTCGTTCAGTGGCTGCGCTCGGTAGCGCCCTATATTCACGCTTTCCGGGGCAAGACCTTCGTAGTTGCATTCCCAGGCGAGCTGGTGAAGGCAGGCGCTCTGCCCGTGCTGGCACACGACCTGTCGCTGCTGCATGCGCTCGGCATCAAGGTGGTCATCGTCCACGGCTCCCGCCCGCAGGTGGAAGAGCAGTTGGCATTGCGCAATGTCGAGCCGCGCTATCACAACGGCCTACGGATCACCGATGCGGCGGCAATGGAATGCGCAAAGGAAGCCGCCGGCGAATTGCGGCTCGATATCGAAGCGGCGTTCAGCCAGGGTTTGCCCAACACGCCGATGGCCCATTCCGCGATCCGCATCATTTCCGGCAACTTCATCACCGCGCGGCCGCTCGGCGTCATCGATGGTGTTGACCTGGAATTCACCGGCGTCGCACGCAGGATTGCTTATGAGACCATTCATCCGATATTAAGTGCCGGAGGATTGGTCCTGCTATCGCCGCTCGGCTTTTCGCCGACGGGCGAAGCGTTCAACCTGACGATGGAAGATGTGGCCGTTGCGGCGTCGACCGCGTTGCGTGCGGACAAGCTGATTTTCATCACCGAAACGCCGATGATCACCGATGCCGCCGGCACCGAGCTGCGCGAACTGTCGTCACACCAGGCGCGCGCCATCCTGACCGCCGATGTCCTGCCTGCAGACGCCGCCTTCTACCTTCGTCACGCGGTGCAGGCTTGCAACAATGGCATTGCCCGCGCGCACATCGTGCCGTTTGCGACAGACGGCTCCGCATTGCTTGAACTGTTCACGCATGACGGCATCGGCACCATGGTCACCTACCAGAACCTGGAAAGCCTGCGCGAAGCCACGATCGAAGATGTGGGCGGCATTTTGAAACTGATTGAACCGCTGGAAGCCGACGGGACGCTGGTCAAACGCGGACGCGAGCTGATCGAGCGCGAGATCAACTACTTTTCGGTCATCGAGCATGACGGCGTGATTTTCGGCTGCGCGGCGCTGTATCCGTTCCCATCGGAAAAAATGGCGGAGATGGCCTGCCTGACGGTCAGCCCGGATGCGCAGACACAGGGCGACGGCGAACGCCTGCTGAAACACATCGAGAACCGCGCCCGCGCTTCCGGCTTCAGCAAGCTCTTCGTGCTGACGACACGCACCTCCCACTGGTTCCTGAAACGCGGCTTCGTCCTCGCGACCGTCGACGACCTGCCCAAGGACCGCCAGCACATGTATAACTGGCAACGAAAGTCCCAGGTACTGATCAAACAGCTTTAATTCATTTCATCAAGGAGCAACACTATGGCCCGCACGGTCCAATGCATCAAACTCAACCGGGAAGCCGAAGGCCTGGATTTCCCGCCGTACCCGGGCGAACTCGGCAAGCGGATCTATGAAAACGTGTCGAAGGAAGCCTGGGCCGGCTGGCTCAAGCACCAGACGATGCTGGTGAATGAAAACAGGCTGAATCTTGCCGATGTGCGTGCACGCAAGTACCTGGCGACGCAGATGGAACGGCATTTCTTCGGCGAGGGGGCGGATGCGGCGTCGGGGTATGTGCCGCCGACGGAGTGAGTTGATGCTGGAATAGATGTTGGCAAACTTTGCCTGGCGCCGAACCACCGCCGTCGAGCTCCTTCCTCCTCTTAGGAGATGAAGCCGGGGTGCCGCAACGCATGCGTTGCGCCGGCTGAATCCGAGTCGCTTGCAAGCGACGAGGTGGAAAGGTTGTAAGCGGATCTGCTCCTTCCCCCTTGTAGGGGGAAGGAACTCTACAGAGGCTTATCAACCTACAGGAGAGTTTTTCAAGCATCGGAGGCATTCTCAGCCAAATACCCGTTCAGCCCTCACGCAAACGCCATCCGCTTCACCCCTTCTGCAGTACCCAGCAACGCAACATCCGCCCCCCGCAACGCAAACAACCCCACCGTCACCACTCCGACGATATTGTTGATCCGCGCCTCCATCGCACCCGGATCGGCGATCTGCAAGCCGCTCACGTCGATGATCACGCAGCCGTTATCCGTCATCAGCGGCTTGCCGTCCTTCATGCGCAGCCGCGCTTCTCCGCCGAGTGCGGACAATTGGCGCGCAACGGCCGCATGCGCCATCGGTATCACTTCTACCGGCAGCGGAAACTTGCCGAGCATGTTCACCAGTTTCGAACCGTCGGCGATGCAGACAAACCTCTCCGCCACCGAGGCGACAATCTTTTCCCGCGTCAACGCCGCGCCGCCGCCCTTGATCATCGCACCCTGGGCAGTGATCTCGTCCGCACCGTCGATATACACCGGCATGCTGTCCACGTCATTCAGGTCGAAGACCGCGATGCCATGTGACTTCAGGCGAGCCGCCGTTGCTTCCGACGAGGCAACCGCGCCCTTGATGCGCTGCTTGATCTTGCCGAGCTCGTCGATGAAAAAATTGGCGGTGGAACCGGTGCCGACACCGATGATGGTGCCGTCAACCACGTAATCGATGGCCGCGCGGGCAACCGCTTGCTTGAGTTCGTCTTGGGTCATGATGAATTGCGGAAAAAGAAAGCGCCTATTTTAAGCGAGCAGGCGATCCCGGCCGACTTTTCTGTGCGTGCGGTCAGGATGCACGCAGACCCGCGGCTGCCGTTGCCAGCGCCGTGATCCGCGCCCAGTCTCCCGCTTGCAGCGCATCCTTCGGCGTCAGCCACGAACCACCGACGCAGGCGACGTTTTTACACGCCAGAAATTGCGCCGCCGTTTCCTGCGATACGCCGCCGGTAGGACAGAAGACGACATCCGGCAAAGGCCCGGCGATCGCATTCAGCATGCCGATGCCGCCTGCCGGAACGGCCGGGAACAGCTTCAGCTGCCGGAAGCCGGCTTCGCGCGCGGCCATCACTTCGGACGGTGTCATCACGCCGGGCAGCAACGGCAGGCCGCTTGCCTTCGCGGCGGAGATCAGGCTGGGCGTCAATCCGGGCGACACGCCAAATACCGCGCCGGCCTCGCGTGCCGCCGCGAACTCGTCACCCTGGGTCAGCGTGCCGACGCCGATGATCGCCTCCGGCACCTGCTGCGCGATGAGCCCGATCGCCGGCAGGCCGTGCTCGGTACGCAATGTGACTTCCAGCACGCGGATGCCGCCGGCGACCAGCGCTCGCGCCAGGGGCACTGCATGATTGATGTTGTCAATGGCGATCACCGGGATCACCGGCGACGCGTGCATGATGTCCAGCAGGCTGTTCGTGTTCATACCGTCACTTGCTCCTTGCGTTCCTGGTTTTCGTTGACCGGCGCCATCGCCGGCGGCAGACCGAATGTCGCTGCGCCCTCTTCCGCGGTGCTGATCGTCGCGCGGAATACGCCGAACAGCTCGCGCCCCATGCCGGTATGGTTACCGGAAAGGTCGGCTGTCGCCGGCTGCCGCTGCGCCCATTCGGCGGCCGGCACCAGCGCCTGCAGGACACCCGCTTCCGCATCGAGGCGAATCATGTCGCCGTCGCGCACAAGGCCCAGCGCGCCGCCGGCCAGCACTTCCGGCGACACATGGATCGCGGCGGGCACCTTGCCCGATGCACCCGACATGCGGCCGTCGGTCACCAGCGCCACATGCCGTCCCGCATCCTGCAGGCTGCCGAGCGCGGGCGTCAGGGAATGGAGTTCAGGCATGCCATTGGCGCGCGGCCCCTGGAACCGAACCACCGCGACGAAATCCCGGTTCAGTTCCCCGTTCTTGAACGCCAGCATGAACGCATCCTGCGAGTCGAAAACGATGGCCGGCGCTTCCACCAGCCGGTGCTGCGGCTTGACTGCCGAGATCTTGATCACGGCGCGCCCGAGATTGCCCGACAGGAGCTTGAGGCCGCCGTCGGCTGCAAACGGCGCCGACGCCGTGCGCAGGACATTGTCGTCGCCGCTGATTTCCGTCGCCGGCTTCCATATTGCCCTGCCCTCCTCGAGAAAGGGTTCCACGCAATGCGCCCGCAAGCCGTGTCCGAGTATGGTGGTGACATCGTCGTGCATCAGGCCCGCGTCCAGCAGTTCGCGCAGGACGAACGCTGGTCCGCCGGCGGCCTGGAAGTGGTTCACATCGGCTTCGCCGTTGGGATAGATGCGCGTGAGCAGCGGCACGACCGAGGAAAGCTGGTTGAAGTCATCCCAGTCGATGACGATGCCGGCGGCGCGTGCGATGGCTACCAGGTGCAGGGTATGGTTGGTGGAGCCGCCGGTGGCCAGCAGTACGACGAGCGCATTCACGATCGCCTTTTCGTCCACCACGCGGCCGACCGGAATAGGGTTGCCGGCCTGCGCGCTGATCTCGACCGCGCGCCGTGCGGCCGCGCGGGTCAGCGCATCGCGCAGCGGTGTGTTCGGCGTGATGAAGGCGCTGCTCGGCATATGCAGGCCCATCGCTTCCATGAGCATCTGGTTGCTATTGGCCGTGCCGTAAAAGGTGCAGGTGCCGGCGCCGTGATAGGACTGGGATTCCGCTTCGAGCAATTCCTCGCGGCCAATTTTGCCTTGTGCGTAAAGCTGGCGGATACGCGATTTTTCGGAGTTCGACATGCCGCTGGTCATCGGGCCCGCCGGGATGAACACCGCGGGAAGATGCCCGAAGTGCAGTGCGCCGATGAGCAGGCCGGGGACGATCTTGTCGCATACGCCGAGATAGACAGCGGAGTCGAACATGTTGTGCGACAGCGCAATCGCCGTCGCCATCGCGATCGCATCCCGCGAAAACAGGGACAGTTCCATGCCGGGCTGGCCCTGGGTGACGCCATCGCACATTGCCGGAACGCCGCCGGCGAACTGGGCGACGCCGCCCGCTTCGCGCACCGCTTCCCGAATGATCTTCGGGAAGCCTTCGAAGGGTTGATGCGCCGACAGCATGTCGTTATAGGAAGACACGATGGCAACCGACGGCTGTTTCTGTTGCCGCAATATCAGTTTGTCATTGGCCGGGAAGGCGGCGAAACCGTGCGCAAGGTTGGTGCAGGACAGTACGCTGCGCTGGACGCCCTGGCGGCGGGACGCATCGAGGCGGGCAAGATAGGCGAAACGGTACGGCTGGCTGCGGGAAATGATGCGTTCGGTAACCGCGGCGACGGTGGAATGGACGGGCATAAAGGAATCCTTGACTTGAAATCTTCTGAAATTTTACTACACGTTCGGAGCACGACAGGACGACCGCAGCGCAAATCAGGCGAACTGCATTACATCATTCGCGTATCTTTCTATTGCGCAATATCATACTGAACGCAGACACTGCGCGACTTCCTGCGCTATCTCAAACATTGCTTAAACCGCCTGGAACGGTTTGTAGTGAAATTACCAAATACTGATGTATAGTTATTTCCCATTTCTTCAACCGAATTGGCCATGTCACCATCAGCGAACCCGCAGCTTGCTCCCTTGCCCCCCTTATCCACCCTGCCGTCCTTCACCGCTCTGCAGTCGCACTATGCGGAAGCGAAGAACTGGCGGTTGCGCGACCTGTTCGCGGCCGACTCGGGCCGCTTCGATCGCTTTTCGCTTGAAGCGGCGGGTCTTCTTCTCGATTACTCGAAAAACAGGATCAGCGATCTGACAATGGACCTGCTGGCGCAGCTTGCGCACGAGCGCAACGTCGAAGCAAGACGCGACGCGATGTTTGCCGGCGACAAGATCAACACGACCGAAGGACGCGCGGTGCTGCATACCGCCTTGCGCACGCCGAAGGGCAACACCTTGACCGTGGATGGACAGGATGTGCTGCCGGAGGTTCATGCGGTGCTGGAACATATGCGGGCATTTACCGACCGGGTCCGCAGCGGCGAGTGGCTTGGCCGCAGCGGAGAGGCCATCACCGACATCGTCAACATCGGCATCGGCGGCTCCGACCTCGGGCCGGCGATGGCATGCCGGGCACTGCGCCCTTTCGTACATCCACGGCTGTCGATGCATTTCGTTTCCAATGTCGACGGCCACGATCTCGATGCGGTCTTGTCCCGCGTCAATCCGGACACCACGCTCTTTATCATCGCTTCAAAGACCTTCACCACCCGTGAGACCATGATGAATGCGCAATCCGCGCGCGCATGGTTTCTCAATGGAAGACAGGAAGCTGACCTGCCGAAACATTTCGTCGCCGTATCGACCAACACCTCGGCGGTAAGAGATTTCGGCATCGATCCGGAGAACATGTTTCCCTTTTGGGACTGGGTCGGCGGGCGTTATTCGATCTGGTCCGCGATCGGCCTGCCGGTCGCACTCGCCATCGGCTTTGACGGCTTCAGCGAATTCCTCGCCGGCGCCCATGCGATGGACCAGCATTTCCGTACTGCGCCGCTGAAGCGCAACATGCCGGTCGTGATGGCCTTGATCGGCATCTGGTACCGCAATTTCTTCGGCTACGGCTCGCTGTCGATTGCGCCGTATCATCAGGATCTTGGCCGCTTCCCCGCTTACCTGCAGCAGCTCGACATGGAAAGCAATGGCAAGCGGGTGATGGCGGACGGCACGCCTGTCGACCTGGCGACGGGCCCGCTGATCTGGGGCGATGTGGGCACGAACGGACAGCACGCCTACTTCCAGTTGCTGCACCAGGGCACCGACATCACGCCGGTCGACTTCATCGCGGCGCTCAAACCGGCCCACGGATTGCCCGGCCATCATCAGGTACTGCTGGCGAATTGCTTTGCCCAATCGGAAGCGTTCATGAAGGGCAAGTCGGCCGACGAAGTACGCGCGGAGATGAAGACGGCCAATGCGACGGACGAGCAGATCGAAGCACTGCTTCCACACCGCACTTTCCCCGGCAACCGGCCGAGCAATACCATCCTGATGGAGACACTTGCGCCGTCCACCTTGGGCGCATTGATCGCACTGTACGAGCACAAGGTATTTGTTCAGGGCGTGCTGTGGGGAGTGAACAGCTTCGATCAATGGGGCGTGGAGCTGGGCAAGGTTCTGGCCAAGAACATCGAATCGGAACTGGCAGGCGAAACGCGTCCGGAGACCCACGACGCCTCGACCAATGCGTTGATCGCCCGCGCCAGGGCAGCGCAATAAGCGACAGCATACCGCGGGACGCCATGCTGCTCGACGCCATACGCACCCGATTCGATTCGCTGTCGAAGTCGGAGCAGAAAGTTGCGCAGGCGGTGCTGAAAAGCCCGCAGCTCGCGCTCGCCGAAAACATTACCGCACTGGCAAAAAGCGCCCAGGTATCGGAGCCGACGGTGGTGCGCTTCTGCCGTGCGCTTGGTTACGACGGCTGGCAGGACTTCAAGCTCAAGCTGGCGCAAGGACTTGCAGTTGCGGTGCCGCAGGCGGACGAACCGCCGTTGCAAGGCGATCTCGCGGCCGACCTCGTCGGAAAGATATGCAGCCGGTCGATCAACACCTTGCTCGACCTGCGCAATCACCTGAACCCGGCCGCTATCGAGAAGGCGCTCGACCTGTTGTCCAAGGCAAACAAGATCGAGTTCTACGGCCAGGGAACGTCCGGCATCGTCGCCGCCGATGCGCAGCACAAATTCTTTCGTTCCGGCGTGCCGACGGTGGCGTATTCCGACCCGCATATTCACAGCATTGCAGCCTCATTGCTGCGCAAAGGCGATGCCGTGGTGGCAATTTCCCAGCGCGGCAACAGTAACGCCCTGCTGCGCAGCGCTGGACTGGCGCGCAAGGCCGGCGCCGACGTCATCGCCCTGGCCCCGAGCGGTACGCCGCTGGCGGAAGTGGCAACATTACTGGTGCCGATTGACCTCGGCGCCGATACCGATCCCTACACGCCGATCTCCGCCCGCCTTGCGCACCTGGTGGTGATCGACATTCTTGCGGTCGGCCTGGCGCTGAAGCGCGGCCCGGAATTCCGCAAGAAAATGCAAAATGCGCAAAAAACCCTGCAGAAGCTTGATCTGCAATTCGATTCCTTTCTCCGGCAGACGCCGAAAAGCTGACCAATCCGGCTATCATTTGCACTCGTTTGCATTTTGATGCCCACACCGGGACCATTTCATGAACCAGCTCGAACAACTGAAGCAATACACCACCATCGTTGCCGATACCGGCGATTTCCAGGCGATCCAGGCCTTCGCTCCCCAGGACGCCACCACCAACCCGTCGTTGATCCTGAAGGCGGTGCAAAAGGACGAATACAAGCCGCTGCTTGAAAAAGCGGTGCGTGACCATGGCGGCAAAACCCGCGATGAAGTCATCGACCAGTTGCTGGTGGCGTTCGGCGTCGAGATCCTGAAGATCATTCCCGGCCGCGTATCGACCGAAACCGATGCCCGGCTGTCTTTCGACACCAAAGCCACGATTGAAAAGGGCCGCAGCCTGATCGCGCTGTATGAAGCCGCCGGCATCGCGCGCGAACGCATCCTGATCAAGATCGCCTCCACCTGGGAAGGCATCCGCGCCGCCGAAGTACTGGAGAAGGACGGCATCCGCTGCAACATGACGCTGCTGTTTTCATTGCCCCAGGCAGTGGCCTGCGCCGAGGCAAAAGTCCAGCTCATCTCGCCGTTCGTCGGCCGCATCTACGACTGGTACAAGAAATCCACCGGCCAGGAATACACCGGTGCCGACGATCCGGGCGTACAGTCGGTCAAGCGCATCTACGATTACTACCGCAAATTCGACTACGACACCGAAGTCATGGGAGCGAGCTTCCGCAACACGTCGCAGATCGTGGAACTGGCCGGTTGCGACCTCCTGACGATCAGCCCCGAACTGTTGCAGAAACTGGCGGAAAGCGATGCGCCGGTGACCAGGAAACTGAACGTCGAGGAAGCGCGCGCGACGGACCTGCAAAAACTGACGCTGGACGAAAACCGGTTCCGGCTGATGTTGAATGACGATGCGATGGGTACGGAGAAGCTGGCCGAGGGGATACGGCAGTTCTGCGCGGATGCGGTCAAGCTGGAGAAGATTGTGGATGGGTTGCGGTGACTATTTGAAGTGGCATAAATATCTTCAGGCATCGCGACCGAAATGACTTGTCATTGTCAGATACTTGCCAACCGGCCATTCCCCCTTTTCAGGGCGCCCGACCAGGGAATAGGTTGGGATAGGGCGGCCCGACAGAGGTGTGAAAGTTGATCCATTGCATGCAGTCGAACAACCTCACCACCCCCACCCTAGCCCTCCCCCTGAAAGGGGGAGGGAACCTTATGGAGCAGTTCTAGTGATTTTAAATCTGCCGTCATTCTTTTATCTCCCGGACCAACTCGCAACCACCGCTGCCATCCCCGCCGCATCTTCCCCGCCAAGCTCCGCCAACCCCCGCGCAACCCCCGCCCTGTCCGCATCCGACCGGTTCTGGCTCACCTTCCACTTCCCCGTCAGTTTAGCCACCGGTATCTCCAGCCCCACAATCGCGCCAAGCAATTTGGCGATGTAACCCTCGGGTGCATCACCGATCTTCCACGGCATCTGCCGACGGGATTCATGCTGCTCGGTCAACTGCCCGAGCAGGTCCTGCAGCCATACCGCATCGTCGATGACCCGCAGCGGCCCGGTGGCTTGCACCACCATGTAGTTCCATGTCGGCACAACCTTGCCGTGTTCCTGCTTGCTCGCATACCACGACGGCGATATGTAAGCCTGAGGCCCCTGAAACAACACCAGCGCATCGACGTCGGGCGAGAAGGTTTTCCAGACGGGATTGCTGCGCGCGACGTGGGCGCGCAAGGTTCCGAACGGTGTCGGCGCGGGATCGTACAGGAAGGGAATCGGGTTCGCGTTCAAGCCGCCCGGATCCAGCGTGATCAGCATGCCGAGCGGATGCTCGCGCATCAGCTTCCGTAATGCATCCGGGCGCTGCTCTTCAAAGTACGGCGGCATGTACATGGTTTATTCTCCTGGAGGCTCGACGACGATCTCGGACTTGAGCGAATTGGCGATGAAGCAGTTTTCATGGGCATCGTGATGCAGCCCTTCAAGTTCCTGCGCGGACGGCCTCCGCTCGCCGGAAAAGCCAACCTGCGGCTTCAGCGTGATGCGGGTCATCACGACTTTTCCGCCGCCATTCTTTTCCATCACGCCAACTGCATGGTCGACATAGGAGTCCACGACGAATCCGCGCTTTCCGGCGAAATGCAGGAAGAACAGCATATGGCAGCTCGATGCCGATGCCACCAGGGCTTCTTCCGGATCGACCGCCGCCGCATCCGACATTGGAAGCGGGACGATGGACGGCGATGACGATGCCGGCACACGGGCGCCGCCGTCAAATACCCATTCATGGGCGCGGCTGTAGCGATTATCGGTAAATGCCTGCTCACCGCGCCGCCATGCGATAGTTGCTTCGTACTGATGCATAGATCCTCCGTTGAAAATTATGCCGAGCGCTTGATCATCCAGCCATTGGCGACCGGCTCAAAACCTGTTTTCGGGTAGTAGTCCATCGCCTCCGGC
>NZ_DASZBA010000196.1:0-2026 GCF_035944575.1 Noviherbaspirillum sp. | reverse complement strand
GAGCATGCGGGAGAACATCTGCGCCCGCAGGGTGTTCAGCAGCTGGGTCGTTATCCAGGTCATCAGATAGCTGGTGGTGAACGTCGAGATGCCACGCAGCACAAAAATGCCGATGATGGCGATCGGCACCAGCCACAGATTGAACGTCGGCTTGCCGACGAAGCCGTTGTCCAGCAACTCCTTCATCACCGCCGGAAACATCGGCTCGGTCATTGCCGTCACGATCATGCCGAGGAAGGCCAGCCCCAGCCGTGCGCGGTACGGCCTGACCATTCGGAACAGGCGAGCCAGATGGGTTGGCAGAATCATGAAGTACCTCGCTGATGAATGACTATTCGGGACACGCCGGCACCTTCTGATGCATGCCGGATCGTGCCGGATAAAGACTGAACAACTGCCGCGGCGTCACGCCGGGATTGTCCGGCCGATGTCAGACCATCAATCGGCCGGTGTCTGTGCGGCAATGATTATAGTGGATCGCCATCGCCGTACTCCCGCAGCATGATCCCGATCGCCGGCGACTCCTGCCAAACCGTGAGCGCCCTGCAACACACCACTGCATGTCGGCGCATGCCGTTCTTTCTGGCGCACCTTGCCTGCGCGATGGATTCACCTGCCTTTTCGTCCATGTAGTCAGGCGATCAATGAATAGGTGGGCAATCTGATCACTTAGTTCACATCGGACGGAAAGCCCGGCCGGACGTGCCGGCAGGCACACTTTATCCGAACATCCGCCGGTATAATTCGGGCTCCTTCCACGGAGAAATCAAGATGACATTGACGGCGAACCTTGACGGCAAAACCATCCGGCTATCGGTGATTCTCATTACCAAAAATGAAGAACACAACATCGGCGATTGCCTGGCTTCGGTCGCGTTCGCCGATGAAATCATCGTGGTTGATTCCGGCAGCACCGACAATACCGTCGCCATTGCCCGTGCCGCCGGCGCAAAAGTGATCGAGACGCCGGACTGGCCGGGATTCGGACCGCAGAAGAACCGGGCGCTGGATGCCGCCACCGGCCAGTGGGTGCTGTCGATCGACGCCGACGAGCGCATCACGCCGGATCTGGCAGACGAGATCCACGCCATCGTCGCCACCGGGCCGGCCACGGCGGACGCCTACGAAATTTCCCGCCGCTCCTGGTATTGCGGAAAATTCATCCGCCGCTCCGGATGGTCGCCGGATTACGTGACGCGGCTGTTCAAGCGCGGCAAGGCGCGCTTCACCGACCATATCGTTCACGAGCGGCTGGTCGCGGACGGCCAGGTCAAGCGGTTGAAGGGACACATGCTGCACTACAGCTTCCGCAATTATTCCCAGGTCCTGAGCAAGGTCGATAGCTATTCCACCCTGTCCGCGCAGCAAGCCTATGCGCGCGGCAAGCGCGCCAGCGTCGGCAAGGCGGTGCTGCACGGCTGGTGGGCTTTCATGCGCACCTACTTCTTCAAGCTCGGATTCCTGGACGGTTCGCACGGCCTTGCGCTGGCCATCTCCAATGCCGAGGGCAGCTATTACCGCTATCTCAAGATCTGGCTGATCGGCCAGAACGACGGCCAGCCGAGTTCGCAGCCCTGATGTCCGGCCACCCGCATTCATGCTGATTTCCGTCATCGTCACCACCTACAACCGCCCCGACGCGCTGGCAGCGGTCATCCGGGGCTTGCTGGCCCAGACCGATCCCGATTTCGAAGTGATCATCGCGGACGACGGCTCGACCGACGCGACCCGGTCGATGATCGACAGCTTCCGTCCCCTGCCGGTCCGCGGTCCGAAGCGGCTGGTGCATGCCTGGCAACCGGACGACGGCTTCCGCGCATCGGCGGCGCGCAACCTGGGTGTCCACGCATCAAGGGGCGAGTACCTGATTTTCCTCGATGGCGACTGTATTCCCCGACCGGATTTCGTGGCGCGCCACCGGCTGCTGGCGGAACGCGGCTTCATGGTGTCGGGCAGCAGGGTACTGCTGTCCGAGCGGTTCACCGCCAGGCTGCTGTCGGCCCAACCGGCGGCGGTGCATGCGCGC
>NZ_DASZBA010000195.1:0-27097 GCF_035944575.1 Noviherbaspirillum sp. | reverse complement strand
CTCGTACTATTATCCACCGGGGTACAAAAGTCAAACGAGAACTTAGAGGGTCGATTCTATTTGTATAAGATACCGAAAGGCACTATTTTCGGGTCTCCCAAGCCCGAGATTATGAGCCCGACCGGTCGATCAGGCGCCTGTCACGTTTAGTAGGACGGCCTTTTATCGTTGAGCTTGGTTCGCGGAAATAGCGCCGCTGTTCCGCCTGCTCTTGTCTTTTTGCCATACTCGCCTCGGTTTCCGCGTAAAGCGTTTGGGCCACCGAAGCAGGACCGCGCTTGTCCGACAGATCCTTGACCACGACTTCCCATTCAGTCGATCCGTTGTCTATCTGAAGAATATCGTCCGCCTTCACACTGCGGGCCGGTTTGATGCGCTCTCCGTTCAAGCGCACCTTGCCGCTGTCGACGGCATCGGTTGCCAGGGAACGGGTTTTGAAGAAGCGGGCGGCCCACAACCATTTGTCGATACGTACGGAAGGATTCATCATTGATATCGTCACCTAATGCAAATTAAAGGAGATAGGGAGTACTGTTTAGTACAAAAAGCGTTCCTGCGGTGAATAGCGGAAGCGCAGGCGGCCATACTATAATCCGCCTTGACTACCAGTAACACTGGGTTTGCCGGCATCGGTCCGCGTCGCGCGGTCCTGCCCAACTTTTTAAACGGATCCACCTTGTCCACTTCAGATCTGCAACCCGCGCAGTTGAAAAACTGGCTTGCCGCCGTCGCCCGGCAAGACGGCGAGGCTTTCCGGTCTCTCTACGATGCAACATCACCGAAACTGTTTGGCTTCGCGCTGCGTATATTAGTAAAGAGAGAGCTGGCCGAAGAGGCGTTGCAGGAGAGTTTTGTCAGCATCTGGCATAACGCCTCCTCCTATCAGGCCAGCCTTGCAGCGCCGATGACGTGGATGACGACCATCGTGCGAAACAAGGCATTCGATATTCTGCGGCGGTTGGACAACGCTGTCGAGATCGATGCGGAAAATTTTGACCAGGATGTCATGAACGCAATGGAAAGCAATCAACCTACGCCGATCGAGGCGCTGCAGATCAGCGGCGACGCGAAGGCATTGGCGCAGTGCTTTTCACGCCTGGAGGGCCTGCACAGGCAGGCGATCGCGCTGGCGTTTTATCACGATCTCTCCCATAGCGAAGTGGCGGAACAGTTGAAGCTGCCGATCGGGACCGTCAAGACCTGGATACGGCGCGGACTTGAACGCCTGCGTCTTTGCCTCAGCAAGCTGGAGGGCGCATGAATCTCCAGAACCTGAAGCGCAACGACAGGCTGCTCGAACAGCTTGCAGGCGAATATGTATTGGGTACACTGCGCGGCGGCGCGCGCCGTCGCTTCGAACAATGGCTGCGCGACGACCCGGTCGTGAAACGGGCGGTGGCGGAATGGCAGGACCGCCTGCATCCGATGGCGGAGTTCGCGCCCGCGGCACATCCATCACCGCAGGTTTGGCAGGCGATCGAGAACCAGTTGAAATTGGGCTCCGCTCCTGTCAGACAGGACCGCCGTTCCTTCTGGCTGGGTCTGCGGGAAGACCTGAGCTTCTGGCGCGGATTGGGAATGGCGTCGACGGCATTGGCTACGATCCTCATTACGGTGATGCTGACCAGGCAGCCGGAACCGGCATTGCCGACCATGTCCTTCGTCGCCACGCTCTCCGACGACAAGGCCCAACCCGTGATGGTCGTGACAGGCGATGCGAAACGCCGGCAGATGACGGTCAAGGTCGTCATGCCGCAGAACATCGCAGCCGACAGGAGCCTCGAACTGTGGGCCGTGCCGAAACAGGGCGCGCCCCGCTCGCTCGGTCTGGTCGCCAACAACGGCACGGTGGTATTGCCCATGCCGGAAGACGCGACGCCGGAATCGATCCCGGTGCTGGCGATCAGTCTGGAGCCGAAAGGCGGATCGCCAAATCCGAATGCGCCGAGCGGCCCTGTCATCTTCAAAGGCGCGTGGGTGCAGATCTAAGAACGTCCAACCGCGCTATACGTAGCCCGGCATGCATGCAATAAAAGCGCCGGCACCGCCATGGAGGCGAGCATGCCGGCGCTGGACCAACAGGAACCGAGGCGCTGCCCCGGTGAAGCAGCGTCAATGCAATTGCTGCGACGGCGGCGATTCCGCCTCGTCCACCGCCTCGTTCGAAATGGCCTGCCCGATGGTCGCCTCTTCATACCAGGTCTGCACCATCTGCAGATGCGAACGCTCGCTGTCGAGTGCCACGCTGAAATCCACCATCATCGAATTCTGGCCCTGATCCTCCGCGAGCGCGATGAGCAGCTCCCAGCCGTTGTTGTCGGTCATTTCCGCCACCAGAATGGCGTGCAGCGATTGCGCCAGCGTGGTGCGCGGGTCGGTGATGACCTGCATCAGGCCCATCGATTCCACGCCGACCAGATCGGCGCAGGGCGTCTGTGACGTCGGGTCGCCGCCCAGCGATTCGATGGCGGCGGCAACCATGGTGAAATGCCGGAATTCCTCTTCGCGGATCTTGCGCAATTCCCCAAGCGTCATGCTGGTCGTGCCTTCCTGCAGCGTCTCCACCTTGGTGATCAGGGCATCGTACAAGCGCGTGCTGGTGCGTTCGAATGCCAAGCGCTCGCCCAGCTTGTCGAGCAGGATCTCCGGATTATTGCCGGTCAACATGGAGACGCCGGTCGTAAGCGCGCCTTTGACCGTGCCCGGCACCGGCACGGAACCGAGTGTGTCGGCTTCGGCGATGTAGAGGCTGCGCATCTGCGCCAGCGCCGCTTCGCTTCCCGGCGTTGCCGGAATTTCCGATGCAGGCGGTGCCTGCATGGCACTGGTATCGAACGGCGACATCTGGATGCCGGTGCGATTCATTCCGATATGGGTTTCTTCCTTCATTGCTGTTCCTTCAGGTCGTCAGACCGCTGAGTAATGTAAATACGGTATGGCCGGCCATCGCTTATGCGGCAATGGCAACCTTGCGATTGAGTTCGGTTCCCGGCGTCCAGATATAGCCGGCGGCAACCGTCTCGCTCGGCGATCCTTCGGAGTTGATGTGCGTGCGATAGTCGATCGATGCCTGGCTTTCCTTGTCCATCGGCACGAATTGCGTGCCGTTGGTGCGCAGGTCGGCTTCCTGCAGCAGCGTGCGGCGTATGAAGTCCCGCTGGCTGGCAAATGAAATCGGCTCGGGGAGATCGCCGGGAAACACATCCATCGGATCGCGCTTTTCATATTGCTTGAACAAGTCGGCGACGAAATGGAATTGGCCAAGTTCGTAATCCAGGAAACGCTCCCAGATCGCCTTCACACGCGGGTTGGTTTCCTGCTGCACACAACTGTAATAGTTGTACACCTCGGTCGCTTCATGCAGCAGCCATTGCTCCAGCCAGCCCTCCTCAGGATCGAGCATCGATTCGTAGTGGGTGACGTGCTGCTCCTCGATGGAAGCGATTTCCGCATAGAGCTGGCGCGCCACCGGATCGGCGAATTGCGGGCCGATATTCATGTAGTACTCATGCACCTGGAACTCGACGCCGACGATCGTCAGCGCGTTGAGCTTGGTGATCGGCGCAGCCGTCCTGCGATCGTACGGATCGCGCACATCGTCCTGAGGTGCCCTGTGTTCCACCACCGTCGGCCGGCCCGGCAGGATATCGGTGTAGCTTTGCAGGATATTGTTGGCATCCTTGCCCTCGACACGATCGAGCAAGGCGGAATAGCGATACAGGTGATCGAAGTCCTCCAGCATACCGAAGCGGTATGCCTGGGCGAGATAGGGATCGGGCTCCTGCTGCGCCACGGCGGCGGTGACTTCGATGGCGACCTGCTCATAGCCGAGCGTGATTTCCAGCGGTGAATGATCGGGGCCGAGCAGCCAGTTGACCATGGTTGCCTGGTGCTGCTCGGTGCGGCGCACGCGTGCGAGCGGAACGCGCAATGCCCTGTTGGCCCGGGCAGCGAAATGCTGGAAACGGATCGATTCCTGTTCGACGCCGTTCATGAGAATAACGCGTGCCCTGGTGAATGCATCATCGTCGAGCTTGCTGATCGGTTTGCCGACCATGTCGCGCCACGTGAAGCGCTGCTGTTCCAGCGGAACGCCTTTTGCACTAAATAAATTGAATCCCATCGTCATGCTCCTTGGAAGTATGCTGGCGGTGCCGAACCCGCGTCGGATGTGGCGGAAACCACCTGGCCGTTGTCATCTTGAACAGCTTCGATGATGTCGGTCCAACGAAGTTCGGCGTTGTCGCGTTTTTAATGCGATCGCCTTTTCAGGCGTCTCGATGACGAAGGCTTGCGGAGTGACATAGCGGGAAAGATAGCGGCGGACGATGCCGCTGCTATGTCTGCAATCGTACTTTGCCGTTGTCGCCAAGACCGCTGGTGTCGCCCGTGACAATGCCTTTGGCCAGACCATACAGCCGCTTGACCATGCTGCCGGGTGCATCCCAGTATTCGGCTTCGGTGATCCTTACCCGCAGCAGCACAAGATCCGGATCGTCCAGACCGTCCGGAAACCAGGGCTTGATCCACGGCGTCCACAATTGCGCCATTTTTGCCTTGTCGCGAACGACTTCGCTGAAGCCGGAAATCGATACATAGTCCTGCTTGTCGATGCGTGCATAACTGAGATTCACCTGCCGGTGCTGTTCGGCTTCGTCGATCTTCGGCGATGACAGGCTGGTAAAGAACCACAGATCGCCGTTCGCCTCCATCTGCATGGTGGACATCGGCCGGCTGCGCAGCGTGCCGTCCGGTTCCTCGGTCGTCAGCATGGCGAACTTGATCTCCTTGACCAGATCGGCGACGGTCTGCAGGTCCGGATTATCTTGCTCTTGCACATCCATGATTTCTCCTTGCGATGATGCCGGTGAAGGCCGGCCATCAAGGAATGATGTGGTCCCGGAGTGAAAGTTCCGGCTCGGTACGCCCTGCAATTTTGCGTTCCGGAAAAGCGGCTGTGTCAAAGCGGCCACGGAGCATGCGGATAGTGGCAGGCTTCCGGTGCGGCATGATGCCGAGCCACATTAGGGACGGCGTGCCAGCATGATGACGGCACTCAACACCATCACGCCTCCGACGACCTGGCCTGCGCTGACGTTCTCGCCGAGCAGCAACGCACCGAGGCAAAGGGTGATGACCGGCTCAAGCGTGGAGATGATTGATGCCTGCGCCGGACCGATATGCCGGATGCCCGCCAGCAGCGCCCCCACCGCGATGACCGTCGAGAACAAGGCGATCGCACCGACGGCAAGCCATGTCGATACGCCGGTCGGTAAGGATTGCCCGCCCGCGATTGCAAGCGCGCCATTGGCCAGCGCGGCAGTGGCCATCACCACCAGCGTTCCAGCCAGAGGCTGGATATCGCGCGTGACTCGCCCGCCGATCAAAATATAGACGGCGTACACGACTGCGGCCAGCAGACCGAGCGCAATGCCGAGCGGACTGCCCTGCAGATTGCCGCCCAGGGTGATCGCGATCCCGGCGACGGCAACCGCCAGCAGAACGAAGGTGCGGCGTTCCGGCTTTTCCCAGCCGAATGCAAGAGCGAACAAGGTAACCAGCACCGGATAGACATACAGCAGCAGGCCCACCAATCCGCTACTCGCATGCAAGAGCGCCGTGAAGTAGCTTTGCGACTGGGCGGTGTACAGCAGCCCCATCAGCGCGAACCCGGCCAGCACGCGTCCGCGTGGCAGCCGCATGCGTTTCGCCCATACCACCGGCGCCAGCAATGCCACCGCCAGCAAGAAGCGCAAGGCCAGCAATACCGTCGGCGTCATGCCGCCGGCGTATGCGACCTTGGCGAACAGGGCCATGGTGCCGAATCCAAGGGCGGACAGCAGAACGAGGGCGATGGCGGCTTGACGTGACATGGATGATGTGCGGATAGGCGGTTCGACACCGGATTATCGATGCAATAGCCTTTGTGCGTCCATCCGGCATTCATGGGACGTAGCCGGTGATCCCGGAAGCGGTTCAAGCGTCGGATATCAGCCGGCAAACCGTCGTGCGCCGCGAGCCTGCCGTCCTGCGCACCGGATCGTCATAAGTATCAATCTCGATGAACCCGGCCTTGCGCATCATGCCGGCAGACGCCCGGTTTTCTTCATGCCGCTCGATGTAGATTTCGGCATATCCCTTCGTTGCCAACGCTGCCACGGCTCTTTGCAGCAGTTGCGCGCCGATGCCCTTGCCGGCATGGTCGCGATGCACCACCGCTTCGCATACGTAGCCGTGCCGGTGACCGATGCGGTCCCGGGATTGATAACGGGTCATTGCACGGCTGGCCATGAAAGTGACGAAGCCGACCAGGTGACCGTCGATCTCGGCCAGCACCGCACCCGTCCTTCCGCCATCGATGGCGGCAATATGCGCGCCAACCTCTTCCTCCGGCAGGTGATTCCATTGGTTGGGGCCATGCGTGAAGATGAATGCCGTCATGTTCTTCACGTCACCGGCGTGGGCTGTCCTGATTGCGATGCCGTTCAGGGCATACTTCGGTTCATTCATGTGCTCACCCTTCGAAGGACTGCGTGCTACCTGTTTACTCGGTGTAGCGGCCTAACGTAATCACGCGCAGCACGCTTTTATAGAACATGTAGGCCGCGCCGTACAGGGCGCGTTCATACCACGGAATATTCGCATAATCCTGTAGCAGCACCACCTTCCCTTCTTTTACCGCGTCTTCAATCTGCCGCCGAAGCGTGCGCGCAAACTCATGGTCCTTGACGACCACGTTAGCCTCCTGGTTCACGAACAGGCTGAGTCCGTCCCAGTTGCTGGAGCCGACCGTAGCCCATTCGTCGTCGATCACGGCTACTTTGCCGTGCAGCTGCGTCTTGTGATACTCGACGACCTTGACCCCGCTGCTCAGCAATTTCGGATAGAACGAATGCGCCACCGCGTCCTGTATGCGGAATTGTCCGACGCCGATCAACAGCGTTACATCGACGCCGCGAGCCGCTGCCCTGGCCAGGCCGTCGCGCAATTTGCGTCCCGGCGCGAAATACGGATTGGCGAGAAGTGCGCTCTTGCGCGCACCGCCCAGGGCCTTGAGATAGGCCTGCTGTATGGTGCGTCGATTGCGCAGGTTATCCCGCACGACCAGTCCCGCCAATGCGGGCCCGGCATCCTCCGCCGGCTCGCGTCTCAGCTTTTCGCGCAGGCGCTTCCACCTGAAACGGAGATGCAGTCCATTGAGCAGCCGCCATTGCGCATCCACTTCATGGTGAATCGACGCGACCAAAGGGCCTTCGATGCGTACCGCGAAGTCCCAGCGCGGTGCCGGCAGAGGAAGGTTGAAACCATCATCGGAGATCCAATCGTAGTTGATGTTGAGGCCGCCGAGGAAAGCGATTTCCCTGTCAACGACGCAGATTTTCCGGTGCGTGCGCGTAAGCCCGCGATGAAACCAGGAGTTGAAGACTTTGTAATTGACCTTGGTCCTGGCGAACTCGCGCTTGAGAAACATGCAGTTGGCATGACCGGTACCGACCCAGTCGCTGATGACATTCACGGTCACGCCCCGGTCGGCGGCACGCGTCAGCGCGGCCATGATGTCGAGCCCCGTCCGGTCGGGCGTGAATATATAGGTTTCCAGATAGATCTCGGACCGCGCGGCGTCGAAGGAAGCGATCAGAGCGGGAAAGTAGTCGGCGCCGCCTTGCAGCAGCTCGATACGATTATTGGCGGTAAAGGCGACCGGACGCATAGGGCAGATGGGTTCCCGGCAAAGACCTGATGGGCATCGATTTTAGCTGTTCACCCCGACCTGCACTACTCCAGGACCAGCGTTGCGACGATAGGCGCATGGTCCGACAGTCGCGCCCACAAAGGCCCGTGCAATACCTGGGCGGACTCCACCTTCATGCCGCGCACGTAGATGCGGTCCAGCCTGAGCCACGGCAGCGCCGCCGGGAATGTGCGGGCCGGTTTGATTTTCACGCCCCGTCCGCTCAGTTGACGAAGGTAGGTGCCGAAGCCGCGCGCCGGCAGGTTGGTATCAAATACTTCCGTTACGCCGAGCCGCTTCCTGAGCGTATCGCTGAGCTGGTTGGTCCAGTCATTGAAATCGCCGGCGATGATGACCGGAGCGTCGGGTGGCGACGAGCCTTCGACAGCGGCGATGAGTGCCTCCGTCTGCCGTTTGCGGCTGCCGGCAAACAAGCCGAGATGCACGACATAGCAATGCAGTTCGCCCGCCGGCGACTGCACGACGCAGTGGAGGATGCCGCGCGCCTCATACGCATGATCCGAGACATCCTGATTGCGCGCTGAGGCAATGGGATAACAGCTGATCAGGGCATTGCCGTGATGTCCATGGTCATACACCGCGTTCATGCCATAGGCGCAATGATGCGAATCCCCGGCGAAAAATTGGTGCTGCGATAGTTCCGGCCAGTTGCCGGCATGACGGGTTGCATAGCGGTCGTGCCGCCCCTGCACTTCCTGCAGGAAAAAAACATCAGCCTCCATCGAGTTCAACGCCTGTTTCAGGGCATGTACGCGCGGTCGGCTGCCAAATGAAGAAACGCCTTTGTGGATGTTGTAGGTCGCGATGCGTAGTTTCATTCGCTTAGCTTAAGTTGTTGAATGTCACATGAATGGATGCCGTCGGCACGGACTTGGTTCCGCGCAAGGCGGATCAGTCACGGCGGATATGATCGGGAAGTTGCAGAATGGCTTCGGCGTTGGATGGCGAGAAGCATTTATCCGCCGCCTCACGCCACGGCAGCCATGCATGCTGCAGATGCTCGCGCGGCGCCAGCCGCACCGGGATGTCGTGCGGCACCAGCAAGCTGAAAACATGTTCCGTATTCCGGGTTACGCCGGGCGCATAGCGATGCCGCCATACCGGATAGATTTCGTACACATTCGACAATTGCCAGTCGCGCAGGTTTTCCAGCGGCAATTCCGGAACCTTCATTTCGTCCCTGGCGACGGCATGTGTGGGCAATCCGGCGATGCGGATGCCGGTTTCCTCGTACACCTCGCGTATTGCGGTCTCAAGCAGCGATTCTTCCGGCACATCCTTGGAGCCGGTTACCGACTGCCAGAAACCCGGCCTGTCCGCACGCTCGATCAGCAGCACGTCAAGACGCGGGTTGTGTATGACGACCAGCACCGATTCCGGAATTTTATGGACAGTACTCATTCACCCCAGTCTGAAAGATGGCCCCGGTGCGGCGTGCATGGACGAAGCCCGCCGGCGAACCACAAGTAAAAAAGGCGCGGAAAACCGCGCCTTGATTATGCCCTGAAACGGTGGTATCGACGGCCTTGGAAAGGCTTATGCCTTCACCGCCGGCTCGACATTGCGCAGACGGATATGCAGTTCGCGCAACTGCTTTTCGTCGACTTCCGACGGCGCCTGTGTCAGCAGACACTGCGCACGCTGGGTCTTCGGAAATGCGATCACATCGCGAATCGATTCCGCGCCCGTCATCATCGTCACGATACGGTCAAGGCCGAAGGCCAGGCCGCCGTGTGGTGGCGCGCCGTACTGGAGCGCATCGAGCAGGAAGCCGAATTTGAGCTGCGCTTCCTCGGCATCGATCTTGAGCGCGCGGAAGACCTTGCTCTGCACATCGGCGCGATGAATACGCACCGAGCCGCCGCCGAGTTCCCAGCCGTTCAGCACCATGTCGTAGGCCTTGGCCAGCGCCTTGCCCGGATCGGTTTCGAGCAGGTCCTCGTGGCCGTCCTTCGGCGCGGTGAACGGATGGTGGGCCGCGGTCCAGCGGTCGTTTTCCTCGTCATGCTCGAACATCGGGAAGTCGATGACCCACAGCGGCTTCCAGGCATCCTCGAACAGGCCGTTCTTGCGGCCGAAGTCGCTGTGGCCGATCTTGACCCGCAAAGCGCCGATCGCATCGTTGACGATCTTGGCCTTGTCGGCGCCGAAGAAGATCAGGTCGCCGTCCTGCGCGCCGGTCTGCTCGATGATCTTGGCCAGTGCCGCGTCGTGAAGGTTCTTGACGATCGGCGACTGCAGGCCGTCACGTCCCTTTGCCTTCTCGTTGACCTTGATGTAAGCCAGGCCCTTGGCGCCGTAGATGGCGACGAACTGCGTGTAGGCGTCGATCTCGGAACGCGGCATGCCACTGCCCTCCTTTGCGCCGCCCGGCACCAGCAGGCCGACCACGCGCCCGCCTTCCATGTTCGCCGCGCCGCTGAAGACCTTGAAGTCCACATCCTTCATCACCTCGGTCAGGTCGGTGAACTGCATCTTCACGCGCATGTCCGGCTTGTCGGAACCATAGAGGCCCATTGCAGTGGCGTAATCCATGACAGGGAACGGATTCGGCAGGTCGATGTTCAGCGTGTTCTTGAATACCAGGCGAATCATGCCTTCGAACATGTCGCGGATTTCCTGTTCGTTCATGAACGAGGTTTCGCAGTCGATCTGGGTGAATTCCGGCTGGCGGTCCGCGCGCAGGTCTTCGTCACGGAAGCACTTGGTGATCTGGTAGTAGCGGTCGAAGTTGGCCACCATCAGCAACTGCTTGAACAGCTGTGGCGACTGCGGCAGGGCGAAGAAATTGCCGGCATTGACGCGCGACGGCACCAGGTAGTCGCGCGCGCCTTCGGGCGTGGACTTGGTCAGCATCGGGGTCTCGATGTCGATGAAGCCATTCGCGTCGAGGAACTTGCGGACTTCCATCGTCACCTTGTAGCGCAGGCGCAGGTTGTTCTGCATCTGCGGGCGGCGCAGGTCGAGCACGCGGTGCGTCAGGCGGGTGGTTTCGGAGAGATTGTCGTCGTCGAGCTGGAACGGCGGCGTCACGGAAGGATTGAGCACTTCGATCTGCTGGCACAGCACTTCGATGTTGCCCGACTTCAGGTTGGCGTTGGTGGTGCCTTCCGGACGGTTGCGAACCACGCCCGTGATGCGCAGGCAGAATTCGTTGCGCACCGCCTCGGCGGTCTTGAACACATCGGCGCGATCGGGATCGCAGACCACCTGCACCAGGCCTTCACGGTCGCGCAGATCGATGAAGATCACGCCGCCGTGGTCGCGCCGGCGATGCACCCAGCCGCACAGGCTGACGGTTTGGCCGAGTAGCGCCTCGGTAGTGAGGCCGCAATAATGAGTTCGCATAGACATAATCAAATTCCGATTGTAGTTTTTTGGAAAGGGATTCGACGCCGGTTTTACCCGGGCGAAAGCCCGATATCAGTTGATGTAATTGGACCGCTAAATAACGTCAAGTGCCGGTCTGTGGTGGGATTGCCTTCAGATTGCTGCCCGTGGCAACCACATATTCGGGAGATACGACGCCCATCGAGACGATGTATTTCAGTGCTTCGTCAACCGTCATGTCAAGTTCGACCGTATCGGCTTTCGGGACCATCAGGAAGAAGCCGGAGGTCGGGTTCGGCGTCGTCGGCACATAGACGCTGATGTAGTCGCCCACCAAATGGTTCCTGACATCGCCGCCGGGCACGCCGGTGAGGAAGGCGATCGTCCACGAGCCTTCGCGCGGATACTGCACCAGCACTGCCTTGCGGAAGGCGTTGCCGGAGGAAGAGAACAGCGTGTCCGATACCTGTTTGACACTGGAATAGATGGAACTGACGATGGGGATGCGCCGCAACAGCATTTCCCAGGCATGCACCACCTGCTTGCCGATGAAATTGCGGGTCAGCAGTCCTGTGAGGAACACGATCATCAGCGTGAGTATCGTGCCGAAGCCGGGAATGTTGAAGCCGAACATCGCTTGCGGCCGCCAGCGCTCCGGCAGCAGCAGGAGCGACTGGTCCATGGTGCTGATCACGAGGTTCAGGACCCATAGCGTGATGGCAAGGGGGACCAGGATCAACAGGCCGGTGATGAAATATTTACGCATTTTCTTCTTTGTCATCGAGACCGTGGATGACGCGGTCTCTTAAAAATAGGCCGCGTCACCGGATGTGCGAGCAGCCTGCCATCGAACTCAACCGGCAGCGGCCTTGTCGCCGGACGTACTGCCGGCGGCCGGCGCGGCTGCGGCGGGCGCGCTTGCGGATTCAGTGGCGGCCGGTGTTGCCGCGGCGCCCGCTTCCTTGTTGTCCGAGGTTGACGCAGTCTTGCCGGACCCGCCCCGGAAATCGGTCACGTACCAGCCCGATCCCTTGAGCTGAAAGCCGGCGGCAGTCACCTGCTTCTTGAACGCCGGCTTGCCGCACGAAGGGCAAACGCTCAACGGCGCATCCGAAACCTTCTGCAATACATCCTTGGCGAAACCGCAATCTTCGCAGCGATATGCATAAATTGGCATGAAACCTCCTCCGCAAAAATCATCCAAAGCCCTGAATTATAAAGGGTTTCGGCGCAGCGAAGCACGCCACCCGATGCATGGCTGAAAGATTTCAGGCGGGGTCTTGCGCATGTGGCAAGGAACCGCCGTGGCCGGCCTGCCCTTCTCCTGACGAATTGCCAACGAATTGCGGCAACAGCGAACCGACCAGCATGCCGGCGAACGCGGCGAGCAAACCGGCAAGCTGACCGGGAAACACTTCACCAAGGCCGGTCAGTTGCGGGAAGAACAGCGCCCACGTCGTCACGCCGGCAAACAGCGACAGAATCGCGCCCTGCGTCGTTGCACGGCGCCAGTACAGGCCCATCACCAGCGGCACGAAGGCGCCGACCAGCGTTACCTGATAGGCGGTCGACACAAGCTCGTAGATCGACGTGCCTTTCATCGCGATGGCGTAGGAAAGCACCAATGTCGCGAATACGACAATCGAGCAACGCATCGCGAACAATTGCTGCCGGTCTGTCATGCCCGGACGCAGATTCTTGAGAATGTTTTCGACGAAACTCGTGGACGGAGCCAGCAGGGTTGCCGACGACGTGCTCTTGATGGCGGAAAGCAGCGCACCAAAGAAAAGAATCTGCATCACGAGCGGCATCTTGGTCATCACGAAGGTCGGCAGCAGCCGCTGGTAATCGTTCTTCGCCAAATCAAGTGCGCTTGCCCCCATGACCACCACGGCGCAAGCGACGATGAACATCGGTACGAAGGCGAACAGGATGTAGCTCGCGCCGCCGATGACCGCCCCTGTGCGGGCCGTCGGTGCGTTCTTTGCCGACATGACGCGCTGGAACACGTCCTGCTGCGGAATACTGCCCAGCATCATCGTCAATGCGGCGGCGATGAAGAAGGCAATATCGGTGAAGGTCGGCGGCGGCAGGAAATTCCATAGATTTGCCTGTGTCGCCATCGCGAACACCTGGTCGGTGCCGCCCGCCAGGTCGGCGGCGAAGACGGCGATGATGGTCAACCCGATCACGAGCACGATCATCTGGATGAAATCGGTCCAGGCCACCGCGAGGAAACCGCCAACCACGACATAGATGAGCACGGCAAGGGTGCCGACGATCATGCCCGCCGTCTCCGACATGGCGCCATTGGTCAGCACCGAGAACACCAGGCCGAGCGCCGTGATCTGCGCCGCGACCCATCCCAGGTAGCTCAGGATGATGGCGACGGAACAGAATACTTCCACTCCCTTGCCATAACGGTGGCGATAGAAATCGCCGATGGTCAGGAGGTTCAGCTTGTAGAGCTTGGCGGCGAAGAACAGGCCGACCAGGATCAGGCAGGTGCCCGCGCCAAACGGATCTTCGACGATGCCGCCCAGCCCTTCCTGCACGAATTTTGCCGGGATGCCCATGACCGTCTCGGCGCCGAACCACGTGGCGAATGTGGTGGTTATCACCATGATCAACGGCAGGCTGCGGCCGGCAATGGCGAAGTCGCTGCTGTTCTTGATCCGTGTGCCGGCCCATACGCCCAGTGCGAGCGTGCCCAGCAGATACAGCACGACAAAGGTAATCAGCGTGTAGTTCATGAAAGTTCGCTCCGCATGGAATAACCGGCTAACAGGAATGATTGGTGGCCAATGTGCTTGCCTTCGCCGTAAAGCTTTCCGGCAATTTTTCGGGATTATAGCCGTACATGCCGGTCAAAATGACATAGAAATTCCATCTGCAGCCCATCTCATCCGGACAGACGCTGCCATATCTGCCAACGCTCCTTTCCGGCGAATACCGGCAGGGAATCGGGCACAGCTTCATCGGCGATGCAAACAAAGTTCGGCAGCAGCAAGGCCTCCAGTTCCTCCTGCACGATACCGAACGGAGGACCTTTCAGCGGATCGCCGAAAAAGAAAAAACCAGCCAGTAATGCACCCGGCGGAAGCAATTCGGACCAGCGCGCCGCGACCGCAGGCCGCATGCGCGGCGGCAGCGCACACAAGAAGGCGCGCTCATAGATCAGATCGATCCTGTGAAACGGGGTGAAGGTAAAAAAATCCGCCTGCTTCACATGTTTACCCGGAAGTCCCAGTTTCCTTCGCGCGGCATCGACTGCCGCCGCTGAAAAATCGATACCGGTGACTTCCCATCCGGCCTCGGCCAGGAAGGCCACTTCATAGCCGGTACCGCAGCCGGGAACGAGGGTCGAGCAAGGCTTTGCAGACTGCGCGACGAAATGCCGCAATTGTTGCGGCACTTCTCCCAGGTCCCATGGCATGAACTCGCGCTCGAAGCGTTCCGACCAGAATGCGGCTTGCGATGGATCGCGGGATTCGAATTCTGGCATGGGTGCGGGGGCGTTCAGGGTTGATTGACGATCACCAGGCATATCGCGACCAGCGCAGCAATATTTGCGCCACCACGATGCCGCCGGCGAGGCCGATGCCGAAATAGATGCCGATGCTCAGGAGCATGTTGGTCCGACGCTGTTCGGCCAGCACCTGCTTCAGCAGTTCCCCGGTCTGCAGTTCCGGCCTTGTCGCCTGCGCGCTCAACACCTGGTGCGCGAGGCGCGGCAGTTCGGGCAGGATCTGGTTATAGCGCGGCGCTTCCTCCTTGAGATGCTGGATCAGGCCGCGCCAGCCGATCTGTTCGCTCATCCAGCGCTCGAGGTACGGCTTGGCGGTTTTCCAGAGGTCGAGATCGGGATCGAGCTGGCGTCCAAGGCCTTCGATGTTGAGCAGGGTTTTCTGCAGCAGCACCAGTTGCGGCTGGACCTCGACATTGAAGCGGCGCGACGTCTGGAACAGCCGCAGCAGCACCTGCCCGAAGGAAATGTCGCGCAACGGACGGTCGAATATCGGTTCGCAGCAGGCGCGCACCGCCGATTCAAGTTCGTCGACGCGCGTTTCCTTCGGCGCCCAGCCGGATTCGATATGCGCCTCGGCGACTCGCTTGTAGTCGCGCCGGAAGAAGGCGATGAAATTCTGCGACAGGTAATCCTTGTCGAAGTCGGTCAGGGTACCGACGATGCCGAAATCGAGCGCGATATAGCGGCCAAAGGTCGCCGGCTCGATCGATACCTGAATATTCCCGGGATGCATATCGGCATGGAAGAAGCCGTCACGGAATACCTGGGTGAAAAAGATCTCGACGCCGTCGCGCGACAGCTTTTTCAGATCGATGCCGGCTTCGATCAGGCGCTCGGTCTGGGAAATCGGGATGCCGCGCATGCGTTCCATCACGATGACGGCCGTCGAACAGTAATCCCAGTACATCTCCGGCACGGCCAGCAGATCGGAGCCCTGGAAGTTGCGGCGCAACTGGCTGCCGTTGGCCGCTTCGCGCATCAGGTCGAGTTCGTCATGCAGGTATTTGTCGAACTCGGCGACCACTTCGCGCGGCTTCAGGCGCCTGCCGTCGGCCCACAGCCGCTCCACCCACTCGGCGGCGATCTGCATCAGCGCGATATCCTTTTCGATGGATTTTTTCATGCCGGGCCTCAGCACCTTGACCGCGACTTCCTTGCCGTTCTTCAGGACCGCGAAATGCACCTGGGCGATCGACGCGGAAGCGACAGGCACCCTATCGAACTGGGCGAACAGGTCGTCGGGGTGGGCACCGAGGGATTTTCGGATCTGGGCAATGGCGAGATTGGAGTCGAACGGCGGCACGCGGTCCTGGAGCCGGGCAAGTTCGTCGGCGATGTCGGGCGGCATCAGGTCGCGCCGCGTTGACAGGACCTGTCCGAACTTCACGAAAATCGGCCCGAGGTCTTCCAATGCCTGCCGCAAACGCATGCCGCGCGGCTTCGACAGGTCACGCCAGAACATCAGGCTGGCGATCATCTTGGCGATGCCCGGCCTTGCCAGGCCGGAAATGGCGATGTCGTCCAGGCCGTAGCGGATCGCCACCCGCATGATCTTGGCGACTCTCAACAACCGGAACAGCATCAGCCGCGTCCCTCCAGCTTTTCGATCCGTTTGCCAAGCCGCTCGACATCGTCGCGCAGCCTGGCGACTTCGCCGGCAAAATCATTCACGGCATGCGGTCTTACCAGCATCGGGTTCTCTTCAAGGAAGTATTCGGCCAGGTTCTCGGCGAATTTCTGTTGGGTTGATTTTGCGGCATTCACTGTCGCTCTTGCGCCTGACACGATGCGCATCGCGGCAATGTCTCCGAACAGCCTGCTCAGATCCTCTTCCGCTTCCCATTTCAGGGATTGGGAAAGCTGCGAGATGGTATTGGCAAAGTCCGCATCCCCTTCCACCCTGACATAAGAAAATGCGCGCTCCCTGTTTTGCGCGATCAGCGGCAGGTCAGCCGGTTTGGCGCGGATGGTGACATTGACTGATTCCTCGGCGGACGCCGGTTCCAGCATGCCATCCGGCGCGGCTTTTACGCAGACCGCCACGATGCCCGCGTCCAGGCATGCCACCTTGCCCGCGTGGGCGGCAAGCTTTTCGCGCGCCCAGGGCTCACGGGCGAGCAGATGATTGATGGTGGAGGAAAAAAGAGAAGAAATCATGGCGACAAAAAGAAAGCCGCCCGTGAATCATTCACGGGCGGCTTGAAGTTTATCAGTTTGCCGGCGGTTAATTCATCCGCTTCACGAGATTTGCTGAATTCCCGCCAGAATCCATCCGCCCTTGCCGGAGAGCGGCTTGGACAGGTTCCATATTTCGGCAAACGGTGCCGCTGGCGCGTTTTCATCTTCCTTGATCATGCCGGAGAAGCGGACGCTTGCAAGATACTCATCGTTCAGTGTTTCCAGGCCCACAAGGTCGGCGTCCAGCGAAACGACGTCGGTATGGTTGGTCGATGCGCCGCGCTCCTGCAACTGCATCCGGAGTTCGGCAAACAATTCTGGCGTGGTGAATTCACGGATATCGGTGATGTCGGCCCGGTCCCATGCCGCCTGCAGGCGGATGAAGTAGGTTTTCGCATGGCGCAGGAAAGCCGCCGAGTCGAAATCCGCCGGAACGCTCACGGGTGCAACGGCTGCCGCGCCGCCGGCCATCGAACCGCCGCCGGTGTACGTATCGCCCTGGAAGGCAGCCGGCTGCATCGGTGTCTGTGGCTGTCTGTCGAGATGCGAGCCGATCTCGGGCGTCCGCGCCGTTCCGTAGCCGCCTGCAAATGCCGGCTGCGTATCGGTATTACCATTGTTGCCGGTCTTGCGACGGAACATGCGGTAGATAAACATTGCGGCCAATGCCAGCAGGGCAATCATCAACACGGTGCTGATGACGCTTGCCAGTGCGCCGCCGATGCCGAGATGCGACAGCAAGGCGCCCAAGCCCAGACCGAGCAGTGCGCCGCCAAGGATGTTGCGCCATGGGCTGGGCGGCTTCGGTGCCTGGGCGCCGGGTGCCGCCTTGGCCTGGTTGGCGTTGGCTGCCTGGGACTGATTGGGCGTGGATTGCATCGGCGCCTGGCGACCGGCGCTTTGGGATTGTTTACCGAACGATCCGCCGCCGCCCATGCGTTTTGCTTCGGCATCGGTCACCACGACCGACATCGAGCTGAACGCAATCATCATGGCAATCAAAAACTTTTTCATAAGTTCTCCTAGAACTTGATGCCGGTATGCAATGCAGCCACACCGGCTGTGAGGTTGAAATACTCGACCCGTCCGAGTCCTGCTTCCTGCATCATGCCCTTCAGTGTTTCCTGATCGGGATGCATGCGGATTGACTCGGCCAGATAACGGTAGCTCTCGCTATCGTTGGCAATGCGCTTTCCCAGCCATGGCAATACGGAAAACGAATACACGTCATATGGTTTTTGCAACGGCTCCCACACTTTTGAAAATTCCAGCACCAGCAGCTTGCCGCCGGGTTTCAGCACGCGCTGCATCTCGGCAAGCGCGGCATCCTTATGCGTCATGTTGCGCAAGCCGAACGCAACCGTCACCCGGTCAAAATAGTTACTCTGAAACGGCAGCTTCTCCGCATCACACAACAGTGTCGGCGTCATCACGCCTTTGTTCAGCAGACGGTCGCGCCCGACCCGCAACATCGACTCATTGATATCGGTGAGCCAGACCTCGCCGCTCGGACCGGCCTGCCGGGCGAACGCCTTGGCGAGGTCGCCGGTGCCCCCGGCAATATCGAGAACCTTGAAGCCCGGTCGCACGCCGGCCTGGGCGATGGTGAATGTTTTCCAGAGACGGTGCAGGCCTGCCGACATGAGATCGTTCATCACGTCGTATTTGCCCGCTACCGAGTGGAAGACCTCGGCGACCTTGTGCACCTTGTCTTCTTCGGCGACTGTCTTGTAACCGAAATGCGTCGTATTGGTCATGTCTGCGGTCTCGTCGATATGGACCGAAGATTATACATTTACGACAAGCTGCCCAAGCGCATAGTTCCGCGCTGTCGGCCGGTTGAAAAAAATGGGATCAGGCGCTGCAGCGCACCATCAATGCTGGTGCCCGCAGCCGTGCCCGCCTTGCGGCGGCGTCATATCAGTGTCGCGTCCGGTTTCGCGGGTGTGCCCCGCCGCTTCGAGCCGCTGCAGGTAGTCTTCCCAGAGCTCGGACTGGTTCGCGCCCAGCCAGTACAGATAGTCCCAAGCATAGATGCCGGTATCGTGGCCGTCCGAGAAATGCGGCTGGACCGCGTAATTGCCAACCGGCTCCAAGGCATCGAGCTGCACGTTGCGCTTGCCGGTCTGCAACACTTCCTGCCCGGCGCCATGGCCCCGCACTTCCGCGGATGGCGAGTACACGCGCAGGAACTCAAAGGGCAGCGAGAAGGACGAGCCGTCGTCGAAAGCCACTTCCAGCAGGCGCGATTGTTTGTGGACGGTGAGCGCCGTGGGGTTGGGAGCCTGTGCTGCCTTTTTCGGTTGATCCATGATGAGAAGGCTTTCGGAAAAATATCGGCAGCCGCAGGATGGTGTACGGGATACCGTTAAGAAAATTGACGGACCAGAGCAGACTTCAGCGTGGGCAACAACGCCTGGCGTTCGGCCAATCCGTCCGGCGCGCCGGTACGCTGCACCTGTGCCCATATCGGGCTCGGAAAATGGGCGTCGTCCTCGAAACGCGGAATCAGATGCCAATGCAGGTGGGGCACCATGTTTCCGAAGCTGGCGATGTTCATCTTGGCAGGCGCCATCACCGTCCGGATGGCCGCCTCGACCTTCCAGACCGCCTGCATGAGTTGCTCACGATCCGCAGGAGACAGGTCCGTCATTTCCCGGACATGCGCATTCCATATCACGCGGCAAAACCCGGGATAGTTCGGGTCGTCCACCAGCACGACCCGAAAGGCATCCTGCCGGCAGACGATCTCGCCGCCCGCCTGTGTACACAGTTCACAGGATGCCTGGGTACTCATGTTTTATACCAACACCCGTTCGATGCCGCCGTTGTTCGCGCGCGCCACGTAGTCGGGCAACCAGTTTTCTCCAAGCAGGTACTTGGCCATTTCGACCACGATGTAATCGGCGGTCGTACCGGAATCCTCGTTGTATCTGGACAGGCCCTGGAAGCAGGACGGGCAGGATGTCAGGATCTTCACGTCGCCGGTGAATCCGCCATCCCGCAGCTTGTCCGCGCCCTTGCGCATTTCTTCTTCCTTGCGGAAGCGGATCTGTGTCGAGACATCCGGACGGCTTGCGAACAATGTGCCGGATTCGCCGCAGCAGCGATCGTTCTTCTCGATCTTCTGCGCGTCGGCGGTCGTGATGAGCGCATTCACCGTCTTCAGCGGGTCCTGCTGTTTCATCGGGCTGTGGCAGGGATCGTGATACATGTAGCGCACCCCGCCCACGCCTTCCAGCCGGACGCCTTTTTCGAGCAGGTATTCGTGGATGTCGATGATCCGGCATCCAGGGAATATCTTGTCGAATTCATACCCCTGCAACTGGTCGTAGCAAGTGCCGCAGGACACCACCACCGTCTTGATGTCGAGGTAATTGAGCGTGTTGGCCATGCGATGGAACAGCACGCGGTTATCCGTCATCATCTTCTCGGCCTTGTCGTACTGGCCGGCGCCGCGCTGCGGATAGCCGCAGCAGAGATATCCAGGGGGAAGTACGGTCTGCACGCCGACATGCCAGAGCATCGCCTGCGTCGCGAGGCCCACTTGAGAAAACAGCCGCTCGGAGCCGCATCCCGGGAAGTAAAACACCGCCTCGGTATCGGCCGTGGTTTTCTTCGGATCGCGGATGATCGGCACGACCTTGTCGTCTTCAATATCCAGCAAGGCGCGTGCCGTCTTCTTCGGCAGGTTGCCGGGCATCTTCTTGTTGATGAAGTGGATGACCTGTTCTTTCACGGGTGGCTTGCCATGCGTTGCCGGCGGTGCCTTGGTCTGCTTCTTCGCAAACTTCTTCAGCACATCATTGGCCATCCGCTGCGCCTTGTAGGCAACGCCGGTCATCGCCGCACGGGCGGTATTGATGGTGGCCGGATCGGTGGCATTGAGGAAGAACATCGCACCGGCGGTGCCCGGGTTGAATGACTTCTTGCCCATCTTGCGCAGCAGGTTGCGCATGTTCATCGACACATCGCCGAAGTCGATATCGACCGGGCACGGCGTTTCGCACTTGTGGCAGACGGTGCAGTGATCGGCGACGTCCTCGAATTCTTCCCAGTGCTTGATCGACACGCCGCGCCGGGTCTGCTCTTCGTACAGGAAGGCTTCGACCAGCAGCGAGGTGGCGAGAATCTTGTTGCGCGGGGAATAAAGCAGGTTGGCGCGCGGCACATGGGTTGCGCATACCGGCTTGCACTTGCCGCAGCGCAGGCAGTCCTTGACGCTGTTGGCGATCGCGCCGATATCGCTCTGCTGCATGATGAGCGATTCATGCCCCATCAGGCCGAAGGAAGGCGTGTACGCATTGCGCAGGTCGGCCGCCAGTTCCGGCAGGTTCAGCAGCTTGCCCTTGTTGAAGCGCCCTTCCGGATCGACGCGGCGCTTGTAGGCGCGGAAGTCGAGCATTTCTTCCTCGGTCAGGTACTCCAGCTTGGTGATGCCGATGCCGTGTTCGCCGGAGATCACGCCGTCGAGCGAGCGGGCCAGCACCATGATGCGCGCAACCGCCTCGTGCGCCACCTGCAGCATCGCGTAGTTGTCGGAGTTGACCGGAATGTTGGTATGCACATTGCCGTCACCCGCGTGCATGTGCAGGGCAACGAACACGCGGCTGCGCAGCACCTGCTTGTGGACCGCAGTGCACTCGTCGAGGATCAGCTTGAAGGCCGCGCCGTTGAAGATCTGCCGCAATTGCGCCCGCAATTCGGTTTTCCAGGAAACTCGCACGGTGCGGTCCTGCACAACGTGGAAGACCGTGGCGTCCGGCTGCCTTGCAAGGCGCTCATCGAAGGCTGCTGCAAGCTTGTCGAGGCCCAGCGTCATGAGATCGGATTTCGCGTCGCGCAACGGTTTGTCGAGCTGCGTCAGCAGATAAGACCAGCGGGCCTGCGTTTCGTCGATCAGTTGCAGTGCCTGGACGACCCGATCTCCGAGCAGTTCGGCGGCCGGGATATCGTTGCCCTCCGCGTCGTCGCTCTTGCCGAGCGGCAGGTTGCCTGCGGCGAAAAATGTCCGCAATCCGTCCAGCAGCGCGAGCTTGTTCTGGATCGACAATTCGATATTGATGCGCTCGATGCCGTCGGTGTACTCGCCCATCCGGTTCAGCGGGATCACCACGTCTTCATTGATCTTGAATGCGTTGGTGTGTTTCGAGATCGCCGCCGTGCGTGCACGATCGAGCCAGAATTTCTTCCGTGTTTCCGGACTGACGGCAACGAAACCCTCGCCGACACGGGTGTTGGCGATACGGATCACTTCCGACGCCGCCTGGGCAACCGCGTTTTCATCGTCGCCGACGATGTCGCCAAACAGGGCCATCTTCGGCAGCACGCCGCGCTTGGATTTGGTGGCGTAGCCGACCGCGCGCAGATAGCGTTCGTCGAGGTGCTCCAGGCCGGCGAGAATGGCGCCGCCCTTGCGGGTTTCGGCGTCGAGATAATCCTTGATTTCGACGATTGATGGAATCGCGTCACGTGCCTGGCCGAAGAATTCGAGGCAGACGGTGCGCGTGTACTTTGGCATCTTGTGCAGAATCCAGCGCGCCGATGTGATCAGGCCGTCGCAGCCTTCTTTCTGGATGCCGGGCAAACCGGACAGGAACTTGTCGGTCACGTCCTTGCCGAGGCCTTCCTTGCGGAACTTGCGGCCTTCCACTTCCAGTATTTCGGTTTTGAACGGCGTACCGGTCCGGCCCTTCTCCGCCGGATGAGTCCATTCCAGCTTGAACCGCACCATGGGCGCATCGTGAATCTTGCCGAGATTGTGTTCAAGGCGCGTTACTTCCAGCCAGTCGCCATTCGGGTCGACCATGCGCCAGCTTGCGAGGTTGTCGAGCGCAGTACCCCACAGCACCGCCTTCTTGCCGCCAGCATTCATCGCCACATTGCCGCCGATGCACGATGCTTCAGCGGAAGTCGGATCGACGGCGAACACGAAGCCGGCCTTCTCCGCGGCATCGGACACCCGCTTGGTGACCACGCCCGCGCCGGAATAGATGGTGGCGTAGGGTTTGTCGAGCCCCGGCAGCACCGTCATTTCAACCGGGCCGAGCTGCTCCAGTTTTTCAGTGTTAATGACCGCCGACATGGGTGTCAGCGGGATGGCCCCCCCGGTGTAGCCGGTGCCGCCGCCGCGCGGGATGATGGTAAGGCCGAGTTCGATGCAGGCCTTCACCAGGCCGGCCATTTCGTCCTCGCCGTCCGGTGTCAGCACCACGAACGGGTATTCCACGCGCCAGTCGGTCGCATCAGTGACGTGCGAGACGCGCGACAGGCCGTCGAACTTGATGTTGTCCTTCGCGGTGTAGCGCCCGAGCACCCGGACCGCGCGCTTGCGCAGGTCATATATCTGCCGGAACTCGTTGCTGAAATCGGCAACGGCTTTCCTGGCAGCCTTCACCAATACTTCGACATTGGCACTACGGCGCTGTGCATGGATGTCCGCCGCGTCGACCGGGTCGGTGGAGACACGGCGCCTCTCGACCTCGCTCAAACGATGGTTGAGCGCATCGATCAATGCCTGACGACGCTTCGGGTTGTCGAGCATGTCGTCCTGCAAGTACGGGTTGCGCTTGACGACCCAGATATCGCCGAGGACTTCATATAGCATCCGGGCGGAGCGGCCTGTCTGGCGCGCACTGCGAAGCTCATCGAGCAATGTCCATGCGTCTTCGCCCAACAGGCGAATGACGATCTCGCGGTCGGAAAACGAGGTGTAGTTGTAGGGAATCTCACGCAACCGCGTGGGAACGGCGCCGGTCGGCGCGTCGGAAAGCAAGGCTTGGATTTGTGCGGGGGCGTTCATCAGAGTAGTGTGCTAACCCTTAAACAAGCATTTTAACTTATTGCAATGCAGCGAGCATCCATGTCAGAACCAGCTTCCAATCTGGCGCCAGAAGCCGTCGGGCACATACAACAGCACGGTTGTCATGGTGACATAACGCAGAAATTTTCCGATTGCCATATAAACCACGCATTGCCAGAAAGGCATTTTCAGCCAGCCTGCGAGCGCACATAGCGGATCGCCGATCGCAGGCAGCCAGGCCAGCAGCAGGGTTTTCGGACCGAAGCGCTGCAGCCATCCGAACCAGCGGGTTTCGCGCTCCCTGGCGAACGCTTCCTTTGCGCCGTATCCCAGCCCGTAATCAATAATTCCACCGATCGTGTTACCGAAAGTCCCAACCAGGATCGCGGGCCAGAACAATGCGGCGTTCGCCTTGACCACCGCGAAAACGGCCGGTTCCGAACCGAGGGGAAGCAAGGTCGCGGATACGATACTGACGATGAATATCGAAGTCAGGCCCACATTCGGCACCGCGAGCAGATTCAACAGCCAGACGGTGGCAGACTCGATCATGTATGGAGGATGGTTGGCGGCATGGGGTTGGTCGGACGCGGCACCGGCAAATGGAATGTCGCGGGCACCGGCTTGTGGTGAAGCAACGGGCGTCCATTATAATGACCAGTTGCCCCGCGTGTCCGCCGTACACAATTTTCACTTATGACGAATACAGACTATCTAAAGAAGATCCTGACCGCCCGCGTCTACGACGTCGCCGTTGAATCGCCGCTTGAGTTTGCGCCCACGCTGTCGCAGCGGATGGACAACAATATTTACTTCAAGCGCGAAGATATTCAGAGCGTGTTCAGCTTCAAATTGCGCGGCGCCTACAACAAGATGGCGAATCTGAGCCCGGCTCAGCTGAAACGCGGCGTCATTTGCGCGTCGGCGGGCAATCACGCGCAAGGCGTTGCGCTTTCGGCATCGAGGCTCGGCTGCCGGGCCGTCATCGTCATGCCCACCACGACCCCGCCCGTGAAGATCGAAGCGGTCAAGTCGCGCGGCGGCGAAGTTGTCCTGTTCGGCGAGTCGTACACCGATGCCTACCACCACGCGCTGACGCTGGAAAAAAAGCACAAGCTGACATTCGTTCATCCTTTCGACGATCCGGATGTCATTGCCGGCCAGGGCACGATCGCGATGGAAATCCTGCGGCAGCATCCGGGAAAGATCGATGCGGTTTTCGCGGCGATCGGCGGCGGCGGCCTGATTTCCGGCGTGGCGGCTTACATCAAGGCCGTGCGTCCCGAGATCAAGATCATCGGCGTACAGACGACCGATTCTGATGCGATGGTACGCAGCCTCAAGGCGGGCCGCCGGGTTACCTTGCCCGACGTCGGCCTGTTCTGTGACGGCACCGCCGTCAGGCTGGTCGGTGAGGAGACCTTCCGTCTCGTCAAGCAATATGTGGACGACATCATTGTCGTCGACAACGACGCGGTGTGCGCGGCAATCAAGGATGTATTCCAGGACACCCGCAGCATTCTCGAACCCTCCGGCGCAATGGCCGTTGCCGGCGTGAAGGAATACATCGAACGCACTAGGTCGGGCAAGAAGCCGATCATCGGCCAGACATTCGTCAGCATCGCCTGCGGCGCCAATATGAATTTCGACCGCCTGCGCTTCGTCGCCGAACGCGCCGAGGTCGGCGAGGCGCGTGAAGCCGTTTTTGCGGTAACCATCCCGGAGGAGCGCGGCAGCTTCAGACGCTTCTGCGAACTGGTCGGACCGCGGAACGTGACTGAATTCGTCTACCGCATCAGCGATGAACGGAAGGCGCATGTCTTCGTCGGCGTCACGATCACCAATCGGGACGAACCGGAAAAGATCACGAAGAATTTCAAAAAACATGGCTTCGAGGCGCTGGACCTGACCCATGACGAACTCGCCAAGCTGCACATTCGGCATCTGGTCGGCGGCAAGAGCCCGCTGGCACATGACGAACTGCTGTACCGCTTCGAGTTTCCCGAACGTCCCGGCGCATTGATGCGGTTTCTCGCCAGCATGGCGCCAAACTGGAACATCAGCCTGTTCCATTACCGGAACCAAGGTGGCGATGTCGGACGAATCCTCGTCGGCCTGCAGGTCCCGAAGAAGGAAATGAAGGCATTCCGCGAGTTCCTGTCGACGCTGGGTTACCGGTATTGGGATGAAAGCGAGAACCCGGCCTACAAGCTTTTCCTGTAGCCGGCACCGAGGAGAAACGATGAGCGCCACGGCAGCGCCGCGACCAATCGGCCAGTACAAATATTACGATTTCGTCATGGCGGCATTCGTCACCGTGCTGCTGTGCTCGAACCTGATCGGCGCGGCCAAGGTGACCGAAATACCGCTGCCGCTTCTCGGCACGGCGACGTTCAGCGCGGGGGTGCTGTTCTTCCCCATCTCCTATATTTTTGGCGACATCCTGACCGAAGTGTACGGCTACGGCCGTGACCGGCGGGTGATCTGGGCAGCCTTCGGCGCGCTCGCATTCGCGACCTTCATGGCGGCAGTGATACTGGCGCTTAAACCGGCAGCCGATCCGTTCAACACCGATTACCAGACGCACCTGAACGCGGTGTTCGGAAACACGCCGCGCATCATGGCCGGATCGATGGTCGCCTTCTGGTGCGGCAGTTTCGTCAACAGCTATGTGATGGCTAAGATGAAAGTGTGGATGCAAGGGCGCCGGCTCTGGATGCGGACCATCGGCTCCACCATGTGCGGAGAACTGATCGATTCCAGTCTTTTCTATGTCATCGCCTTCTATGGCATCTGGTCGGACCAGCAACTGGTGACCGTGATCGTCGCACAGTACCTGCTCAAGACCGGGTGGGAAATCGTCATGACGCCATTCACCTATAAGGTCGTGAATTTCCTGAAGCGCAAGGAAAACGAGGACTATTACGATATCGCAACAGATTTCAATCCTTTCAGGATCAGGGCGTGAAATCTAGGCGCATGCGAACCCCACCCGCCTTGACACTGTCTTAATACTAACTGCATTCGAATCCCACTCAACCGCATCCCGCTCAAACGCGTGCTGATTTATATCTCATGAACACATCAGACCTGCCGGACGCATTGCCGCTCGGCAAGCCTACCGGCTATCCAACCGAATACAATCCTTCCCTCCTGTTCCCAATTCTCCGCCAGGATAAACGGCTGGAGCTCGGCATCACCGGCACACTGCCCTTTTTCGGCGTCGATATCTGGAATGCCTATGAAGTATCGTGGCTGAACATGCGTGGAAAGCCGCAGATCGGCATCGCGACCTTTACCGTGCCGGCCGACTCCCCCAACATCGTCGAATCCAAGTCCCTGAAGCTTTATCTGAACTCCTTCAATCGAGCCCGGCTCGCCGGGACCGATGCGCTGGTCGATCTCCTGCGCGCGGATCTATCCGCCGGATTCGGTGCGCCGGTGCAGGTCAAATTGCTTACGCCGGACATGTTCTCGACATTGAAGATGGGAGAACTCGACGGCC
>NZ_DASZBA010000194.1:0-40961 GCF_035944575.1 Noviherbaspirillum sp. | reverse complement strand
TTAGCGTCCAAGAACCGCACGGTACACCTCCGCTGTTTTTTCGACGGTCTGGCGCCAGGTAAGCTGCGCCGCCCGCTCCTTGCCGGCAGCGATGCAGCGCTGCCGAAGGGCATCATCCGTCGAGAGGTCCTGCATGGCCGTCCCGATCTCCTGCACGGACAGGGGATTCACCTCGAGCGCCGCCCCCAGCGAGACTTCCGGCAGCGACGTGGTGTTCGATGTCACGACCGGCACACCGGACGCGAAGGCTTCCACCACCGGGATGCCGAACCCTTCATGCAGCGATGGAAAGACGAACACGCCGGCGCCGGCATAGATCTGGCGCAATGCCGCTTCGCCTGATACGTAATTCAGCCAGACCACGTTCTCGCCGGCTTCCTTCGCCCCTTTCAGCCTGGCCAGCACCTCGTCGCACCGCCAGCCGGCGCGGCCGACGATGACGAGCTGCCTTTCCTTCTTGATTTCCGCGGGAAGCTTGAGATAAGCATCCAGGATGCGCTCCACATTCTTGCGCGGCTGCAGCGTGCCGACGAAGAGGAAATAACCGGGGCGCAGCCCATGTTTCGCCATCGCCGTCTCGACCTGTTCCACCGGCAACGGCTGGAGCCACTGCGACGCGACGCCGCAATGCACGACTGAAATCCGCTTCTCATCCACGCCGAAGCATTCGACCAGTTCCGTGATCGAAAAATGCGACAGCGCAATCACATGGTCCGCAAAGCCGGCCGTCTTGCGCAGGAAGTGATTCTTCACCTTGCGCATTGCCCCGCCATACCACTCGGGGAATTTCATCGGAATGGCGTCGTGCAACGTCGCGACGACCGGGCAGCTCATGCGATTGATCCGGTAATCGGTGGCATGAAAGATGTCGACGGGAAGCCGGGTACGCCACAAGGGCATGGCGACATCCCGGAGCAGCGTGAATTTGTGTGCCGCAGGCAGCGGCTTGCCGACCGCCATGCGCTTGTTCGAAGATCCCAGCGGATAGGACCAGGGCTGCACTTCGCAGCCGTGCCGGGGCAAGCCATCCAGCAGCACGGATGTGTAAACACCGATCCCGTCAAGCCCGAGCTTGACGTATTCCGGTTCCAGCAGGTTTGTCGACAGTCCGACAGAAATCTTGGTCATGCGTTGTACATCCAATCCAGCGTGCTTTCCAGCGGATACGTGGCAACCTGCCCGACCGCCCTTTGTAATTTTTCCGCCGACCCGACCAGCCGCTTGACCTCGTTGGCGCGGGTGAACGCGGGATTGACCCTGACGTCGATCGGGTAGCCGGCAATCGCCGACATCATGTCAAGAACGCCGCCCAGAGTGTGCCCTCTGCCCGAACAGATATTGAACACCTCGCCTGCCGGAGCTTCCTCGAGCAGGCGGCGGTAGGCATTGGCGACCGTGCGCACATCCGAAAAATCGCGCTCGACATCGAGATTCCCCAGTTCGATCACCTGTGCACGCTGCACGAAATGCGACACGATTTTTGGAATCAGGAAATGCGGCTCCTGCCCTACGCCGGTGTAATTGAACGGTCTCGTCAGCACGATGGGCAAGCGATCGCTCCAGGTCCTGACCATATGTTCCATGGCCAGCTTGCTTACCGCGTAATGATTCACCGGCTGCGGCGGCTGTGCCTCGGTGATCTGGTCGGCGCGCGCATTGCCATAGATGTTCGCGCTGCTGGCGACCAGCACGCAACGCGGCGACAGTCCGGCATCCGCGATCGCCTGCAGCAGATTCAGCGTGCCGATCACGTTGACGCGGTAGAACGCTTCCGCGTCGGCATGCTGCACGAAACTGATCGCGGCCAGATGCACCAGATAGTCCGGGCGCACCTTCTCCATCACGCGCCGGCAATTGTCCGGGGCGGTGATATCGAGCGTGACTTCATGCGGCCCTGCCGCCGCACCGACGATGGCGCCTATCACCGAATAGCCGGCGCGCTCCAGTTCTTCGCGTACGTACTTGCCGGTAAAGCCGCGTGCGCCGGTCAGCAGCACGCAGCCCCGTCCTGCGGATGCAGATATGTCAGAAGGAGAAGCCAAGCGTATTTCTCCGGAGATCCGCCTGTACCATCATCTGGCACAACTGCTCCAGCGTCGTCGATGGCGACCAGCCGAGCTTTTCCTTCGCCTTGGCCGGATTGCCGATCAGCAGGTCCACTTCGGCCGGCCGGTAAAACTTCGGGTTCACCCGTACCAGCGTCTTGCCGCTCACCGCGTCGACACCCGTCTCCTGCTCGCCGTGACCGCGCCACTCGATCTGGAAGTCGGCGGCCTTGAATGCCATCGTCACGAAGTCGCGCACCGTCTCCGTACGGTTGGTGGCCAGCACGAAGGTGTCCGGTTCGTCGGCCTGCAACATCATCCACATTCCTTCGACATATTCCTTGGCGAAGCCCCAGTCGCGCTTGGCGTCGATGTTGCCCAGCTCCAGCACGTCCTGCTTGCCGAGGCGGATCTTGGCGACGGTGTCGGTGATCTTGCGCGTCACGAATTCCCGGCCGCGCAGCGGAGACTCGTGATTGAACAGGATGCCGCTGCAGCCGAAGATGTTGTACGACTCGCGGTAGTTGATGGTGATCCAGTGCGCATACAGCTTTGCCACACCGTACGGGCTGCGGGGATAAAACGGCGTGCTTTCAATCTGCGGAATGGCCTGCACCTTGCCGAACATCTCCGACGTGGACGCCTGATAGAAGCGGATCGCCGGATTGACGATGCGGATGGCTTCGAGCAGGTTCAGCGGCCCGATGCCGGTGATTTCCGCCGTGGTGGCCGGCTGGTCGAACGATACGCCGACGAAGCTTTGCGCCGCAAGGTTATAGACTTCGGTCGCGCCGGAGGTCTGCAGCAGGCGGATGCTGGCACTGAGGTCGGTCAGGTCGTATTCCACCAGGTTCAGGTTCGGGTGCTTGTCGATCCCGAGCTCCTCGATGCGCCAGAAGTTGACCGAGCTGGTGCGGCGGTATGTGCCATACACCTTGTAACCCTTTTGCAGCAGCAGTTCGGCGAGATAGGCGCCATCCTGGCCGGTGATGCCGGTGATAATCGCGATTAATGGTTTAGTCATTTGAGATGCGGATTGGAGTTAATGAAGATGCATGTGCGGAACTAAGGAAATCAGGAAACCGGGCACTGGCAAGGTGATGAACGGGCGAGCCGCTCAGAGCTCGTCGACTATCTCGCCGACACGCTTTCGGAACAGACGCATGCCGATCGCGCACAGCGCTACCGACACCAGTAGTGGCGTCATCAGGCTGCTCCATTGCGGCCATTTTGCGTGCACGAGCACATCCTGGTAAGCCACGATCAGCGGCACCATCGGGTTGAAGCTGATGTAGTGTTGCGCCCACTCCGGCAGGATCGCTAGCGGATAGACGATTGGCGTGAACCAGAACCAGAACTGCAGCAGCACCACAAAAAACTGGCCCACGTCACGGAAGAATACGTTCAGCACGCCGACGATCATGCCGAGTCCGACCGCGAACGCGACCTGAATCAGCAGCACCGGTAGCACGGCAATAATCGTCATGCCGGGAAACGAGCCCGACAGGATGAGAAAACCGATAAACAAGCTGAAAATGATTGCGAAGTTGACACCGGCATTCAGCACGACGATGACCGGCAGGCAAATGCGCGGAAAACTGATTTTCTTGATCAGGTTGGCATGTTCAATGAAGACGTTCTGCGCCCGCCCGGTGATTTCCGCGAACAGTCCCCATGTCAGCACGCCTGCGCACAGATAAATGCTGTAGGCGAAGCCGTTGCTTACGCCTGGCAGCTTGGCTTGCATGACCTGCGAAAAAATCACCGTATAGACGACAATCATCGCCAAAGGGTTGAGCACCGTCCACGCCGCGCCCAATAGGGAGTTGCGGTAGCGGGACTGGAATTCCCGTTTGACGCTGCCCGATATGAAGCCGCGATAGCTCCATATCGAGCGTATCATGCCAACGGCCATTATTGTGCCCTGCCGTAGATATCCTCGAAGCGGATGATGTCGTCTTCACCAAGATACGGTCCGCATTGCACTTCGATCAGCGCCAGCTCCCCGCTGCTGCGGTTGCTCAGACGGTGCTTGTTGCCGGCCGGAATATAAGTGGATTGATTGGCTTCGAGCGTGACCACCTGATCGCCGTTGACGACTTCAGCCAGGCCGGACACCACGATCCAGTGTTCGCTGCGATGCTGATGCATTTGCAGGGACAGCGATGCGCCCGGCTTGACGACGATGCGCTTGATCTTGAAGCCGGGTCCCTCTTCCAGCACGGTGTAGGTACCCCATGGACGATTGACCGTGCGGTGTATCTTGTGCGCGTCATGCCCTCTTGCCTTGAGCTGGCTGACCACCTGCCGCACTTCCTGGCTCTTCGACTTGTCCGCCACCAGCAAGGCATCCGGGGTGTCGATCACGAGCAGGTTATCCAGCCCGATGACCGCCACCAGGCGGTCCTTGGATTCGATATGGGTATTGCGGCTGTCGATGACGATGGTCTGGCCGCTGGTGTGGGTATTGCCCTCGGCGTCGGCGGGAATGGCATCCGCCACCGCGCTCCATGCGCCGATGTCGCTCCAGTCGAAATCGCCTGGAATGACTGCAATGTTCTTTGCCTTTTCCATGACTGCATAGTCGATGGAGATGTTTTCCAGCTCGCCGAAAGCCTGGGGCAATTCCATCTTGTCGGCTTCCAGGCAGGTGTTTTCCCAGATCTTCTGCGCCGATTCGAGCAAGGCTGGATTGTAGATGGCGAATGCATCCAGAATGGCGCTGGCCTTGAAGCAGAACATGCCGCTGTTCCAGACATAATTGCCTTGCGCGAGGTACTTTGCCGCGGTGACGGCATCCGGCTTTTCGACAAAACGCTGCACGAGGTTCGCATGCTGGCTGACCTTGTTGCCCATTTCGATGTAGCCGAATCCTGTTTCGGGTCCGGTGGGCTTGACGCCGAACAGCACCAGGAATCCGTCTTTCGCCAGCGCCTCTGCGTGCTGCACCGAGGTGTAGAACGACGGGGTGTCCTTGATCAGATGGTCCGCCGGCATCACCAGCAGGCAGGCGTCGTTCTTTTGCTGGATCGCCCACAGCGCGGCCAATGCGATGGCCGGCGCGGTATTGCGCCCTGTGGGCTCGAGAAGATACTGCGGCTTGACCTCCTGGTCGGCGAGCTCGTCATGCGAGAGAAAATAGTAGTCGCGGTTGGTGACGATCAACGGCACGGTATTGCCGGACACCGCCATCGCGCGCTCGTGCGTTTGTGTCAGCAGGCTCTTGCCGCCGCCGATGCGCATGAATGGTTTCGGATGCGCTTCGCGTGACACCGGCCAGAGCCGTGTACCGGCGCCGCCGGAGAGAATGACAGGAATTAACATAATAATCTCGCAGTTCTTTTACCAGTGAGGCTTCGGGCGGCATCGGATGGATGCCGTCCGGCGCTGTTGCGCATCATGACCGGGTAAGTCCGGATACACGCTATCGCGGGCCATTTGCATGCGGAGGCGATACGGCGCAAAGGCGCGTCGAACCGCTTCCCGCATATCTTGTGTCTCCCACCTGACTGCCCCGATGGCTTCGATTGCAGACGAATCCGGCGGCAGAAGTGGCACCAAAATAGTCTGGGCAATACTGAAACAACCGATTTGACCTTGCGCAGGAATATCGAGAATGCAACACTGCACTTCATCGACTTGCTGCTCGAAATCAATCTTCGCTGCACGGTATTGCCGGCGGCAAAGTACCAGCTTGCCTTTTCTGCTCCAGTGGGCCTGATTCGGACACGCATTTGCACCTTGCTTCCGCAGATTGCTCTCACTGACTTCGCAGCCGCTGTATTCGTTTTAAAATCGCCCCGGCTGCGAAAAATCGATAGCCCGCCATTTTACGTGACCGGATTGGTAAAAACACATTTTACGAAGCGGATTACATCATTAATGAGCGTAAAAATTCGTAATGCTTTGTGAATATTCTTCACTTATTTGTATTTTTAGAGACCGGGTTCCAATGAACCTGGCCGCTTATTATAATAAATGCAACACCTCTTCTCCCACACATGACAATTTATGCAATCGGCGACCTGCAGGGCTGCCACGCAAAGCTGGTAGAACTGCTGGAGCGGATCCATGCACGGCATGCCGGCGACACCCTTGAACCCGAACTGATATTCGTAGGCGACCTGGTCAACCGAGGTCCCGGCTCGCTGGCGACCCTGAGACTATTGCGCTCGCTGGGCGACCGTGCCCGGGTCGTTCTTGGCAACCATGATCTGCACCTGCTCGCCGTGGCCAAGGGCATCCGGAAACCGCATTCCAGCGACACGCTGGACGACATCCTGGCAGCTCCGGACCGGGATGACCTGCTCGACTGGCTGCGCAGGCAGCCGCTGGCCATCCTTGAAGACAACCATCTCCTGATTCATGCCGGCGTGCTGCCGCAATGGACTGCTCATCAAACGCTGTCGCTGGCACAGGAAGTGGAAGCCGCACTGAGCGGACCGGACTGGGACGGCTTCCTGAGCCGGATGTACGGCAATACGCCGGCAAAGTGGGATGATGCGCTGGAAGGCGCCGACCGGCTGCGCTGCATCGTCAATGCGCTGACGCGCCTGCGCTTCTGCACGCCGGACGGCACCATGGCCCTCGCGGCATCGAAAGGCGTCGAAACCGCCCTGCCCGGTCATTTGCCATGGTTCGATGTGCCCGGGCGGCGGACCGAGGACATCACCGTGGTGTTCGGCCACTGGTCGACACTCGGACTGACCATCCGCCCCAACCTGCTCGGCCTCGATACAGGATGCCTGTGGGGTGGAAAACTGAGCGCCATCCGCCTGCAGGACCGCGCGGTGATCCAGGTCGATTGCCCGCAGTATCAGCGGCCAGGCGAAATCTGAGCTTCTTCAAACTCTGCCAGAGATTGAATGGCACCAGTGCTTAGTGCGGCGGTGATCGCCTTGTGTGTCACCCCCGCCAGCTCACGCCGGTGCATTCCCGGCGCGGCGTATATCGGCGGCAGCAACAGCAGCTGGGCATGGATGCGCCCCGCTTTCAGGATCGCCACGATGCTCTGGAGGAAGCTCATGTCGCCGACGAAGTCCGCCGCCGGATGGTAGTTGCCGGCATCGTCGAGGTAGCGCACCGCGCAGGGCTGTATCGGCACCTGTGCCTCGACGGCGGCTTCGAACAGGTTTGCATGGAACGGAAGCGGGTTCCCCTGCGCGGCGGTCGTCCCCTCGGGGAAAAACGCCACATGCTCGCCTGCCTCCAGGCTTGCCACCAGGCCCTCGTAGATTTTCCGGACATCCCTTACCCGCCCGCGCGCGATGAATACTGTTCCGGCCTTGTCGCATAGCCAACCGATCAGCGGCCAGCCGCGAATATCGGATTTGGCGACGAAACGGCATGGCAGGACGGAATCGATGACGAAAATATCCAACCATGACACATGGTTGGAGACGAAGAGTGAACGACGCACCACGTTCGCCTCCAGCGCGCCGACCACCTCGACACGCACGCCGCAGATCGTCAGCAATCTGCCTGCCCACCGGCGGATGCGGTCCTGCTTTCCGGCGGCATCCAGCCGGGGGAAGACGAACGCGCACGTCGCCATGCCTGCGAACAGGTGAAGCATGACGCGCAGCAACCGGTAAGCGATCATGGGCCCCGCTTACCGTTCAACGGACCGTTCAAATGCTATGTGGCCGCCGACGATGGTGGCGCTTACCCTCCCGGGCAGTTCGTAACCGAGGAACGGTGTGTGCTTGCCTTGGCTGGCAAGGATGCCGGGCGCCACCGTCCAGCGGGCGTTTGCATCGAAAATGCAGACGTCCGCCGCGCTGCCGACCGTCAGGCGCCCTGCCGGCAAACCGCCGACACGGGCCGCGTCGGAAGTGATCTTGCCGATGGCGCCGGCCAGCCCCGCCGGCGATCGGGCGTCTTCCCCTGCCCACTTGAGCGTGAGGGACAAGAGCAGTTCAAGTCCGGTGGCACCCGGCGATGCTTCGCCGAACGGCAGCAGTTTTTCGTCATCGTCCACCGGAGTGTGGTCGGAACAGATGACGTCGATGGTGCCGTCCGACAAACCCTGCCGAATCGCATCCCGGTCGCGCTGCGCGCGGAACGGCGGCGTGACCCGGGCATTCGGGTCGAAGAAGCCGATATCGGCATCGATCAGATGGATATGGTGTGCGCCGACATCGCAAGTGACCGGCAGGCCCTCCTTCTTCGCGGCACGCACCAGTTCCAGCCCGGCCGCCGACGACATCCGACATAAATGAACCCGCACGCCGGTGACACGCATCAACTCGAAAATCGTGTGCAGTGCGATGGTTTCGGCCATGACCGGCACGCCGGACAGGCCCAGACGGGACGCCACCGGCCCGCTGTGGGCGATGCCGCCGCGGCCGAGGTAGGCATCCTGCGGACGCAGCCAGACGGTATAGCCGAAGGTGTTCGCATATTGCATCGCGCGCATCAGAACCCGGGTATCAAGGATCGGATGATCCGCCTGGGAAAAGCCGATGCAGCCAGCCTCGGTCAGCTCGGCCATCTCGGTCAGCGACTCGCCCTTGAGGCCGACGGTCAGCGCGCCCAGCGGGTAGACATGCGCCTGGTTCAGCCCCTTGGCACGGTGCTTGAGCATCTCCACCAAACCCGGCTCATCCAGCACCGGATCGGTATCCGGCGGGCAGACGAGACTGGTCACCCCGCCCTGTATGGCGGCCTGCATCTCCGACTCCAGCGTCGCCTTGTATTCATAGCCCGGTTCGCGCAGGCGGGCACTAACGTCCACCAGTCCCGGAATGACCGTGAGGCGGCTGGCGTCGATCACCCGGTCGGCGGTGAAACCTGCGGGCGCCTGCCCGACACCGGCCACCTTGCCGTCGGCAATGTACAAATCCTGTTGCGCATCCGCGCCGCCGGCCGGATCGATCAGATGGCCGTGCTTGATGTGAATCTTCATCTTGTTAATTTCCCGCCAAAATACTCATGACCGCCATGCGCACCGCGATGCCGAACGTTACCTGCGGCAGGATCACCGCCTGCGAGCCGTCGGCGACCGCCGAATCGATTTCGACACCCCGGTTCATCGGCCCCGGATGCATGACGATCGCATCGGGCTTGGCGAGCGCCAGCCGTTCGGGCGTCAGGCCGTAGCTCTTGAAAAATTCCTGCGCCGATGGCAGCAGCGCACCGGTCATGCGCTCGTTCTGGAGACGCAGCATGATGATGACGTCGACGCCCTTCAGGCCTTCGTTGATGTCGGTGAAGACGCGCACCCCGAGCTGTTCGAGCCCGCCCGGCAGCAAGGTACGCGGCCCGATCGCACGGACTTCCGGCACGCCGAGCGTGGTCATCGCATGGATATCGGAACGGGCGACGCGGCTGTGCAGGATGTCGCCGACGATCGCCACGGTCAGCCCGGTAAAGTCCTTCTTGTAGTGGCGGATGGTGTACATGTCGAGCAGTCCCTGCGTCGGGTGCGCATGCCGTCCATCGCCGGCATTCACCACATGCACATGCGGCTGGTTGGTGTCGGTCAGGTGCTTGGCGATCAGGTAAGGCGCGCCGGATTGCGCATGGCGCACCACGAACATGTCGGCATGCATCGCGGCAAGGTTGTCGATGGTGTCGAGCAGCGACTCGCCCTTGCTGGCGCTGGAGGCGGAAATATTCAGATTGATGACGTCGGCCGACAGGCGCTTGGATGCAATCTCGAAGGTGGTCCGGGTACGGGTGGAGTTCTCGAAGAACAGATTGAAAACGCTCTTGCCCCGCATCAGCGGCACTTTTTTGACATCCCGGTCGCTGATGCCGACGAAAGAGGAAGCGGTATCGAGAATATGGGTGATGACGGCCTTCGGCAGGCCCTCGATGGTGAGCAGATGCGTCAGCTCGCCGTTTTTGTTCAATTGCGGATTAAGCATGGTCCACCGTTAGCGAGAATCGGCCGTCGTCGGCCCGTTGCAGCACAAGCTGCTGGTCATTGGGGAGCGCAACGGTTTCGGCAACAAAATCGGCTGCGATTGGCAGTTCCCTGCCACCGCGGTCCACCAGGGCGGCCAGCATGATCCGGGCCGGCCGGCCGTAGTCGAACAGTTCGTTGATGGCGGCACGGGTCGTGCGGCCGGTGTACAGCACATCGTCGACGAGAAGGATGGTTGCGCCGTCCACCGCGAACGGAATCTGGCTCGGTTTCACGTCCGCGTGCAGCCCTCTTTCCGCATAGTCGTCGCGGTAAAAGGAAACATCGATGAACCCGAGGCGCCCGGTGAGCTGCAGCTCGGAAGCAAGTCGTTCCGCCAGCCAGGCGCCGCCCGAGTGGATGCCGACAATCGCGATATTTTCCGCGCTTGCCAGCCCGGATTTGATACTGCGCGCAAGCGTCTGGTACAACGCCTCCGCATCGAGGTTAAGGTTGGGCATGGTCATTGAAATATTGTTGCAGAATAATTGCGGCGGCTTCCGCATCGATCAGCTCGCCGCGCCGCTGCGGCACCACCGATGACGAGTAACGCTCGTCGATCAGCGTCGTTTCGACACCGAAACGACCGTGGAGCTGATTGGCGAAGCGCCGGCAGCGTACCGTCATTTCGTGCTCCGAGCCATCCGGATGGCTCGGCAGCCCGACCACGCACAGGCCCGGCTGCCATTCATCGATGAGGGCCGCGATCGCTGCGAATTTACCGTCATTGGTGGCCGCCGAAATGATCGTCAGCGGCTGTGCCTGCCTGATCAGGGTATTGCCGACCGCCACGCCGATACGCTTCAGGCCGAAGTCGAAGCCGAGGATCGTCTGCATCCGGAACCCGTTCAGGCATGTCCGGCTTCGCCAGCCAGCATCATCGGGTCGATACCCAGCAGTCTCATGGCGGCAACGAAGCGCTGCTCAATCGGCAGATCGAAGATGATCGCCGGATCGGCGCGCACTGTCAGCCAGCCGTTGTTGGTGATCTCCTGCTCCAGTTGCCCCGCGCCCCAGCTTGAGCAACCGAGCGTGACCAGCAGGCGTTCGGGCCCCTTGCCCTTCGCCACCGCTTCGAGAATGTCACGGGAATTGGTCAGCGCCACCTGGCTGGAAACTTCCAGGGTGGACGAGAAATCGCCGGGTATCGCGTGGAGCACGAATCCGCGCTCGGCCTGCACCGGTCCGCCGAACATGACCTGCTTGCTGCCGATGGCGGTCCAGTCGGCGCCGGCCTCCGGGATGAGGTCGATGCGCTCCAGTAACTCGTCGAGCATGATGTCGGTTGGCTTATTGACAATCATGCCCAGGGCGCCATCCGTGTTGTGCTCGCACAGGTAGACGACCGTGCCGCCGAACATCGGGTCGAGCATCGAGGGCATGGCGATCAAAAAATGATCCGAAAGGTTTAGGTTGTGATCTGCCACGGTTTCGGAATGTGGAATTGGGTTGGTTGCCGGATCGGTCTGGCCGGCGGTGTCCGCGGAATCGGCCGATGTCTGCAGTTCCGGCGTTTGCACGCCTGCACTGCTTTCACGATAATGGCGATTTTATCATTGACGGCTGCGTCCCGGCCTCCGCCGGTTCACTCCGCTTCCGCATGCCAACATTCAGCAAATCCCTTGTCTGGTTCAGGCGCGACCTGCGCATGTTCGATCACGCCGCGCTTTTTCATGCGCTCAGGCAAAGCCGCGAGGTGTATTGCGTGTTCATTTTCGACCGCGCCATTCTCGACAGTCTTCCCCGGCGGGACCGCCGGGTCGAGTTCATCCTCGACAGCGTGATCGAGCTGAACCAGGAATTGCGCCGGAAAGGCGGCCGGCTGATCGTCCGGCACGCTGATGCGACGAAGGAGATTCCGGCATTGGCTGAGCAGCTCGGCGTCGATGCGGTATTCGTGAACCGCGACTATGAGCCGCATGCCGTTTCACGCGATGCCACGGTTGCCGATGAATTGCGAGTCGCCGGCCGGCAGTTGCTGGCTTTCAAGGATCAGGTCATCTTCGAGACCGATGAAGTGCTGTCGCTGGCCGGCAAACCGTTCTCGGTTTTTACACCCTACAAGAACGCCTGGCTGAAGAAGCTGCATTTGGCAGGCGACGATTTTTTCCTGAAAGCCTATCCGGTCGAAACCTATTGCACACGTTTGGCCGATCCGCCGCCCTTATTGTGCGGCGACATGCCCGCGCTTGCCGATATGGGCTTCGAGAAAACAAACCTCAGCGCGCTCGGCATGCCTACCGGCATGTCGGGCGCGGAAACCCTGCTGAAAGAATTCGGATCACGGGTTGATCAGTACCATATTTCTCGTGACTTTCCTGCCGTGAAAGGTCCTTCCTATCTGTCGATGCATTTGCGCTTCGGCACCGTGTCGATACGGGGACTGGCGCGCAAGGCTGTTCATGCAATGCGTCTGCAGGGCTGCAGCGGTTCCGCCACCTGGCTGTCGGAACTGATCTGGCGCGATTTCTATTTCATGATCCTGCATTTCCATCCGCACGTGGCCGAGCGCTGCTTCAAGCCGGAATACGATGCGATCCGATGGGAGTCGGGCGAGCGGGCACAGATCCTGTTCAATGCCTGGCGCACCGGCGCGACCGGCTATCCACTGGTCGATGCGGCGATGGCGCAACTCAACCAGACCGGTTATATGCACAACCGCCTGCGCATGGTGACTGCGTCGTTCCTGATCAAGGATCTCGGCATCGACTGGCGTTCCGGTGAACGCTACTTCGCGGAACGATTGAATGACTTCGATTTATCCGCCAACAATGGCGGATGGCAATGGGCAGCGTCCAGCGGCTGTGACGCGCAGCCCTACTTCCGCATCTTCAACCCGATCACCCAATCGCAAAAGTTCGATGCGGAAGGCAAGTTCATTCGGCGCTATTTGCCGCAATTGTCCGCGCTGCCGGACAAGCATGTGCATGCGCCCTGGCTCGCGCCGGCTTCCGTGCTGCGGCAGGCGGGACTCGTCCTCGGTCGCGACTACCCGCTCCCGGTGATACAGCACGACGCCGCCCGCCAGGCGACCCTGATCCGCTATGCGGTCGTCAAAAAATCTTCCGTTACCGCGCTCGACGAATAGCATGCTTTTCCTGTGTATGCGGGCGGCATCCGCGTCGCTGATCGGATATTGAGCGCCTTTCCGGATGCCCCATAAAAAAAGCCCGCAACCAGTGCGGGCTTTCGAATGATGCGGCGGAGCTTATGCAGCCGGAACCGCTTTGCGTATATAACCGGCAATCAGGCGCAGCAGTTCTTCTTCCTGATACGGTTTACCAAGATACTCATTGACGCCGAGTTCCATCGCGTAGTTGCGGTGTTTCGCCGCAGTACGTGATGTAATCATTACGATCGGTATGTGACGGGTACGCTCGTCGCCTCGAACGTTGCGGGTCAGGTCGAAACCATCCATGCGTGGCATTTCGATGTCCACCAGCATCACGTCCGGAGTCATTGACTGCAGGTGTTCGAGCGCATCCACACCATCCTTGGCGAGCACGACCTGATACCCCTCCCTTGCCAGCAGGCGCTGCGTGACGCGCCGCACGGTGAGGGAATCGTCGACCACCATGACGATGTTCTGTGTGCGCAGCCCCTGTACCGCTTCAGTCCCCGGTACAAGAGGCTGTGAACCGCCCATCTCGGCAACCGCACCCATTGATTCCGGTGCATCGGAAGGGAGGATACGCGGCGCGCGGAGGTTTGCCTGTACCGCGCGCTGTGCCAGCGGCACCGGATTCAGAATCAGCACGATATCGCCGGAACCGAGAACTGTCGCACCGGCAATGCCGATCATCCTCGCCAGCTGCGGGCCGATGTTCTTGACCACGACCTCGCGGTTACCAACGATCTCATCAACGTGCAGGGCCACACGGTCATTCCCGCTCTTGAGGATCAACAGCGGGGAATACTGCTGCGTTACCGGCGTGGCCGTCGCGTCGCCCAACAATCCCGGCAGGTAATACAGCGGCACACGCTGTCCCTGCCACATCACCGCACCGTCGTTATAGGCGGCGGCCAGCGGATTGGTTTTCAGCTGCTGCACCTGTTCCACCAGTACCGACGGCACGGCGTAAGTCTTGCCGCCGCTCGACAGCAGCACGACCTGGGTCACAGCCAGGGTGAGCGGGAGGTGAATGGTGAAGACTGCGCCCTTGCCGGACTCGGACATGGTCGATACCCGACCGCCGAGCGCCGTCGCTTCCGAACGTACGACGTCCATACCGACGCCACGGCCCGCCAGTTCGGTGATCTGGTCGGCGGTCGAGAAGCCCGGATGGAAAATCAGGTCTTTCACCTCATCTTCGGACAGCTTGCTGTCGTCGGTGAGCAGCCCCACCTGGCGCGCCTTCTTGCGGATATTGTCGAGATTCAGGCCCTGTCCGTCGTCCGAGAACTGGATGACGACCTCGTTACCTTCCTGGCGGATCTCAACCAGCAATTCGCCGGTTTCATTCTTTCCTGCCGCACGGCGCGAGGCGCGCGACTCGATGCCATGCACGATCGCATTGCGCAGCAGGTGCTCGAACGGCCCTGTCATCTTTTCCAGAACGCCGCGGTCGATTTCGACCGCGCTGCCGCGGATATCGAGGTTGACGCGCTTGTCCATTTCCTTTGCGGTCTGCCGCGTCACGCGGTAAAGACGCTCGGAGATGCTGGCAAACTGAACCATGCGCACCCGCATCAGGTCCTGCTGCAGGTCACGCGTAAGGCGCGCCTGGATCGACAGGTCGCCAGTGGCGCTGTCCAGCGTGCGGCTCAGGTTCTGCTGCACCGACCCGACGTCGTTGACGCTTTCGGCCATCATGCGGGTCAGTTCCTGCAGGCGGGTAAAGCGGTCGAACTCCAGTGGGTCGAACTCACGGTCGGCCGAATGCGCCATGCGGGAAGTAATCTGCGATTCCGCCTGCATTTCGATCTCGCGCAACTGGTCGCGCAGCCGTCCTACGTTTTCGGTCAGTTCCGACAGCGACTGGCGCAGCGTGCCGACTTCGGTTTCGATCTTTGAACGCGCGATCGACACCTCACCGGCCTGGTTGACCAGGCGGTCCAGTATGTCGGCGCGAACCCGCACCAGCGGCACCGAAGCGGAACCCGCCGCTGCGGCGACAGGGGCAGCCTCGACTGCCTTCGGTGCGACGAAACGGCCGCTTGGAACCGGCATCACCGATGTCAGCACCACCGGTTGCGCGGAGTCCTGATTCTTGACGACAGGAGTCGATTCGTCCGCCGGCGTTGCTTCGCTCTGTACCGGCGCCTGTTGAGGCGCTGTCCGGGATGCGGACGGATTCTGCAACTGCTCGAACAGTTGCAAGGCATCGTCGTACCGCACCAGCAAGTCGTCGACCGACACCGCGGTCGGCATGGTCAGGTGCATGATGTTTTCGATGCGCGACTCCATGTCATGCAGGTGCTGGCCAAGCGCCATCGCACCGGCCATCCGCGCGCTGCCCTTGAGAGTGTGCAGCAAGCGCAGCATCGATTGCGGCCACACGGCGCTGCCCAGCTCGCCCTGCCAGGACCGCAATACCTGTCCCATCTCGGGCAACATGTCGCGCCCTTCCTCAAGGAAGACCGGCAGCAGGTCGGCATCCAGATCGTCGTTGACGGTGATCGCCGGATGCGGTGCGTCGTCGGCCTGATTGGCGAAAACCGGCTCCTGGCGAACGGATGGCTGCGCCTGCACCGGCTGGAACGCCACTTCCGGCTCGAAGACCGCGTCTTCAATAACGCTGTCTGGCTGAAGCGGCTCGGCGGACTCTGCATCCCATGCATCACTCACAGTTGCCGAAGCCTCAGGCAATTCAGCCGGCAACTCCGCATGGACGTCCAGATCAGCTTCCATATCGGTCTGCGCATGCGGCTCTGCGGAATGATCGAACTCGACAGGCGGCTGCGTTTCCGGCTGGACGTCGGAACGTGCCTCGATCTCGCGCAGCATTCCCGATAGAAGCTGCACGAATTCCGGTTCGTGCGGCGGCATTTCCCCCAGCGCGAAGGTTTGCAGCATCAGCTTCAACTGCTCCACGCTTTGTTCCAGCGTGTCGTATTCACGATCGACCAGACGAACCGGTTTACGCATCAGGAATTGCAGCACCATCTCCAATGCATGTGCAACTTCCTGCAAGGCATTGAATCCAACCGTCGCGGAACTGCCTGCCAGCGAATGCGAAGCATGGACCGCCTGAATGCTGACCCGGCGTTCCGGCTCATGCCGCCATTCGGCGATATCGTTGGCAAGCAGACGAACCAGTTCGTCTGTCTCGGCAAGGTAGATATTGTGCAGCGGAACACTGATCTCCAGGTCACCGATACGCTTGACGTTGTCGTTGCTGACCGGCGTCGCCGGTGTCATGGTCGGGAAGTCGATGACTTCGGCGACGGATTCGCGCGGTGAAGCGGTAGATACACGTTCCGCCGGAACGTCGTCAAGAGCATGTAATTCCACCACGACCGATGACTCCGCCGCGGGCTTCAATTCAAGCACTACCGACTCTTCCTCGATATTGCCTGATTCCGCTACTGCCTCGATGTCCCCGGTGGCAAATTCATCTGCTGCCGGCGCCTGCGTCCCGTCTTTTGTCCCGGCAGCGAAGGTGCTGCTGTCGAACATGGCCATGTCGGCATCCGACAATTGCAACTCTTCCGCTTCCGGCAATTCCGCAACCGCTTCCGGCGCGGCGTCTTGCATGAAATCGGTAACAATGTCGAGCGCAGGCAGCGTTTCGGCTTCGGCGATTTCCTGCTGTGCGTCAGTCATCAACTCCGGAGTTGGTGTCGACCCGACAGTTGGCTCGAACGTCATCTCAGGATCAGGCATGGCGCTGATCGACAAGGCAGACGACGAATCGGATGCGGTCACGGGCTCAACCAGTGATTCGATCAGGGAAGCAGTCAACGACTCCGGGAGAATTTCCGCCACGGCCGGCGCTGCGGGATCCGCCTCACCCGGAATTTCATCCAAGGCAATTGCGTTCGATTCGGCAGAAATCTCTGAGTCGGCGATGTTGTGCGCTTCAATCAAAGCCGGTTCGGATACGGCTTCAGGCAACGATTCCGCTTCGGACTGGACTTGCTGTTCGACTTGCGGGCTGGAGCCCGATTCTTCGAAGACGAAGCTCTGGCCTGCCTTGATCCGCTCGGCAGCGGCGACTATCGCATGCGAAGTCCGGCTGGACCGCCCCTGGGTTTTCAGGTCCTGCACCCATGCGCCGAGAACTTCAGCGGCCTTGTCCAGCAATGCATACAAGTCCGGATCGCCCGGACGCGCGTCCGACAGGCGCAGATTCAATACCTGTTCGATGCTCCATGCTGCTTCACCGAATGCAACCAGTCCGACCATGCGACCGCTGCCCTTGAGCGTATGGAAGGAACGGCGCAATGTCGTGAGATGCTCCTGATTGCTCGGTTCACCGCGTGCCGCAGGGACGGTCTGACCGACGCACTCCAGCACTTCCTCGGCTTCCATCAGGAAGATTTCCAGCAATTCAGCGTCCACGGCCTCGTCGGTTTCCAGCGCGGCTGTTTCCGCCACGACCACTGCCGCAGGTGCCGCCGGAGCGGTATTGCTGACCACGGGCGCGAGAACCTGCGTGGAGGCGGCGATGTCCGCCCGCTTGAGCGCTTCGATGCCGGCTTCGGCCAGATCGTTGGCTTCGGGATTATCGACCAGGGCGGCATCACGGCGAATCTGTTCCAGCGATTCCTTCAGCTGCTCCTGCAGTACCTGATTGCCGGGTTCCGCGCTGAGCGAGAGCGCAAGCTCCGCCGACTGCTGCAGATGTAACTCGAGCTCGTCTTCCACAGTGGACAAGACGGCGGTTTCAGCGCCGGGCACCGCTGGACCGCCAGTCTCGGCCACCGGCTCAAAAGGGCCGGGGTCCTCCACGACAGGTTCAGGCGCAGGTCCCTTCTCCACCACGCTGGCGCGGAATACGCCTCGATCCTCGTCGTAGGAAAAACGCTGTTTCGCGCTGTCTGCATTGTGCTGCAGAGTTTCGATGAAGAAGCTCAGCGCACCGACGTTCTCCGCCACCCGCTGAAACTCTTGCTGTTCCGGCATCACATCCGTTTCCGTCGCGGCAAACCGCTTGACCGCCGCTCGCGTATGCTGGATGGTGCGCATTGCATCGTCCTGGTCGAGGATCGCCATCGCGCCTTCGATCTGATACAGGATGGTATCCAGCTGTCCCAAGGAATCCTGCTGCGCCGGATCCCGGAAATATTCGTCCAGCATCTTCTCGACCTGACGAAGGCTGTTCTGCATTTCACCGGCGAGCACCGTCATCGTCTGACGCTGTTGTGCTTCGCGGGACATGTCGTCCAGCCATTGGGCAGTCTCCACCGGCTGCTGACCCGCAACGATGGACAGCAGGCGGGCCGTCATGGCGTCCGCGCGTTCCGCGAAATTGTCTGGAAGACGGCCGATGTTACCCAGGGCGTTCTCGATGAAAAGCAGGCTGGTAGCCATTTCCAGCCCGAGGCTCTCGCCTGACGTACCGCGCGCTGCATGGCGCGAAATGCCGCTTAGCTCCCGCAACAGCTTCGTCAGCGCGGGCGCATTCAGCTTGGCGCCGGCGTCAGCGAGTGCCTGCATTTCATGTTCAAAGGTGTCGGCGCCGCTGACGTCGCCGCCGGCGATACGGTTCCACAGGTTTTTCGCCTGCGACAGCCGCTCCTTTGCAGCCGCAAGAGCATCCAGATTAATCTGTCCGTAACGCTTGATCTCATAATCTGCCGGAACCAGCCCGTCGAGCTGATATGCGCTGCGGATCTGTACTGCCCGTGGCGATGGATCGGTCATCTGCGCGATGAAGAACAGCGCATCGCGCAACAGTCTTTCGGCGATGCTCGACGAACCCTGGCTCAGGCGCCGGATCTGTAGATTGATTCGGGCAAAAAGCTGCTTGACGTAGATTTCCTTCGGAATCTTGCTGGCGGCGACCGCCTCGGCAAAACCATGCATCACCCACCAGAATGCTCTCGATTGCGGCGCGCTCTGCATCCGGTCGATTTCAGCGACGATGTCACGCAGGACAGCGGCGTTCGCCAGTTCGGCATTGCGGTCGGTGCTCTTCAAAAACGGCAGCAATGCTCTCTCGAACCGTTGGCGAAGCGCCGCATAGTCGGGCTTTGCGCCTGCCGCTGATGCGACCGGCAATTGCGGGCGAATCGCCAGATTGGGGAAAAACAGGTCAGCGGGATGAATGCGTTCCGCTCCGCGCACTTCCAGCAGGGCACGATAGTACGGAAACAAGCGGACAGGCTGATGCGGCAAGCCTGAAAGCAGTTCTTCCAGATACTCGACCAGAGCAACGTAGCCGAGATCGATTGCCTGCGCCATCTCATTGCTGAACTGGAGCTGCTTGGTATCAACCCGGTCAAGGAGATCCTCGACGGTTTCCGTGATGATGGAAACGCCATCGACATCAACGATCTGCAAAGCACCATGAGCCTGATGCAGATAGCTCTTGGCATGGCGAAGTGTAGTTGATTGCGCTTCGACATCCTGTGCGGCAGCCTCATACAAGGCGGCCTTGGAGCGGCCGAGGGCCTCGCGTATTTCACCCATCACCCAGGACAACGGTCCGGTATCGAAAGTATCCCGAACGCCCTGCGTAATGGCGGAAGAAGGGGTGGTCATGACTGCCTCGCGGAGGTTCAATAGGCGACAAACCGAACCGACGGTTTATCGCCTGGCATTACGAATTGGCGGCAAGCCGGTACAGGCGAACACCGGGCTGGGATCAGGCAGTTACGCGGAAACGCGATACCGAATTCTTGAGTTCTTCAGCCAGCATGGACAGTTCGTGAATCGACTGCGCAGTCTGTTGCGTACCTTCCTGCGTCTGTTCGGTAACGGTCAGGATGTTCTGAATGTTCTGCGCAACACCGTTCGCCGATGTTGCCTGCTGTTCGGTCGCAGAGGAAATTCCCTGAATCAGTTCCGCAAGGCGATTCGAAACGCGCCGGATGTCGGACAGTGCCGCACCGGCCGCATCGGACAGTTTGGCTCCCTCAACCACACCCTGCGTGGATTTTTCCATCGCCGCTACCGCATCGTGGGTATCCGTCTGAATGGTACGAACCAGCGCACCGATCTGCTTGGTCGCCTCACCGGAACGTTCCGCCAGTCGCTGCACTTCTTCAGCAACCACCGAGAAGCCTCGACCCGCTTCACCTGCCGACGCCGCCTGGATCGCCGCATTCAGCGCCAGCACGTTGGTCTGTTCGGTAATGTCGGAAATCAGTTCGGTGATTTCGCCAATCTCCTGCGAAGATTCGCCGAGACGCTTGATTCGCTTCGATGTTTCCTGGATCTGTTCACGAATCTCGTTCATGCCCTTGATCGCGTCTTCCACCGCTTTTGCACCCTGCTCCGCCGCGGCCACCGACTGGCGCGCCACGTCGGCAGATTCGTTAGCGGATTTCGATACATCGGTAATCTGGACTGCCATTTCAAGTACCGCCTGGCCGGTTTCCTGAATCTCGCGGGATTGCTTCTGGGACGCGGCAAGCAGTTCAGTCGAAATGTTTTGCGCCTGGTTGGACGCGGAGGTAACCTGCTCGGCGGTCTTCGTCACCCGGCCCACCAGGCCGCGCAGCTCTTCCACGGTATAGTTAACCGAGTCGGCGATCGCACCGGTGATGTCTTCCGACACCGTTGCCTGCACGGTCAAGTCACCGTCCGCCACTTCCTGCAGTTCGTTCATCAGTCGCAAAATAGCGGCCTGGTTCTGATCGTTCGCAGCCTGCGCTTCTTCTTCCTTGCGCAGCGCTTCGAGACGCTGTTGTTCCGCCTGCTGGCGGCGCATGTCCGCTTCCTTGGTGCGATTGCGGCTATCTTGCAGCAGTACCAGTGCAATACCGACCGCGGCAACCAGCGCTGCAACCGCGCTGACCAGCATCAGCCAGAAGGAGACGCTCAGCGAGTCCTCTTTTGCGCGATAAGATTGCTGCAACGTCGTCAGGCGCTGCTTCAGCGTTTCATTTTCAGCAAAGATCAATTGCTCGGATTGCTTGGCCGCAATGAAGTTTTGCAGGTTGCCGAGAATCGTCGCAACCGACTGCTGGTATTCGGCGAACGCGCTCTGCAGTTCCGTCAGTTTTTCACGTGTATCCGGATCTTGTGTCGCGGTCAGGCGCAGAACGTCGCTGCCGTTCAGGAAGCCTTCGGTGATGTCACGGAACGTGTTGGTGTCCTTACCCAGCAGGAACGCCGTTTCCGGGTTCACACCTTCGGATGTCAGAAATTCGTTGGCGCTGCGACCCAGACGCTGGGTCAACATGACCAACTGACCGGCGGCGGAGATTTCCCTTGGCGACGCGCCGGCCTGTGCTTTTAGCGTGGAGATCTGTTCAGTCAATTCAAGCAACACCGGGGACAGCGTATTCAGTTTCTGGAGTGTCGTACCGAAACCCGTCAGTTCCTTGTTGAGCTTGAGAATGGTGTCCGCCGCCTTGTCGGAATTCGACCAGATCTTCTCCGTCTCTTTCAGCAAGGTTTCCATTTCCGCGTCGGGTGGGCTGATTTCCCGTCCGAGGTATTCGCCGCCTTTGAGCAGCACGGACAGATCCCGATTGAATTCCTTGCGGCTTTCCTCGAGCTGTTTGAACGCGGCCGGGTTACCCTGGATCGCGTTAGGCGCCGCCTTACCGATACGCTGGGAGTGCATCAGCGCGTCACCGGCGATTTGCGTTTGGGTGGATGCGTGGATTGACTGGTTGGAATTCAACCACACAAAGGAGGCGCCAAGAACCAGCGAACCGCCGAGCACCGCCAGCAGGACCCGCACCTGCTTTTGCAGTGGCATCTTGCCGATCAGCGGCAGGCGGATATCGCCGCCCTTCTGGAGAGCGTCGCCGATAAAGGTAGCGTTGAGATTTGTTTCGGTAATGGCAACCAGCGGATCGGCGGGCGCGGCGGATGGTGGCGTCATGTCGCCAGGTTCGGCCTGCACTGCGACCGTGTTGGCATCGTCGGTTTGACCGACGTGCGCTGCAAGATCTCCGCCCTCAGCAAGTCCTTCCTTTTGTCCCTTGGAAAAGAACGGTAGTTTGAATGCCATTACTGAGTCTCCTAATTCTGATGACTGATTACTGTGTCGGGCTGGTCGTGCAACCTAGCGGCTTATAAACCAACATGCAAAAACCGCGGGTCTTGCACGATTAAAGATAAATTGAGTTCGGTCCAGACTTGGGACTCGCGATCAATGTAGCGCTGCGCAATCCAGGGTGTGGCAGTCCCGTCCGCCGGGCCTTGCAGCTCCATCTCTGAAATATTGCGCAGACCCATCACGCGGGATACGAGCAGACCGCTGTTGAAGGACAGGCTCGAAGAGAACGCCACGATGCGGCTGTCTTTGTCGATCGGCGTTGCCGGCTGCCCCTGGAACGCGGCAAGATCAATGACGCTGATCAGGTTTCCCCGGACGTTCGTCAGGCCCAGAAACCAGTCCTGCGTCAATGGAACCTCGGTGATCGATCCGATGGAAACGATTTCACCTGCTTCGCGCAGGTTGAGCAGCCATTTGGTCTGCCCGATCATCACGCCGAGCTGACTGGCATGCTCCTGCGCACCGCTGCGCACCGCCTGCATGCGCTCCACCAACTGAGCCTGGAATTCGCGCAAACGGGTGCGACGCGCACCGATGTCGCGTTTTGCAAGCACAGGCTTTGACAAGAGTTCAGGAGTGGTCTGGCTCATGACGGCGTCGTCTTTAACCAAGCGCGGCGATTTTGGAGAGAAGCTCCTGTGGATCGACCGGCTTGACGATGTAATCGCGCGCACCTTGGCGCAGCCCCCAGATGCGATCCGTTTCCTGATTCTTGCTGGTGCAAATGATGATGGGCACATCCTGTGTTTCAGGATCGCGGGAGATGGCGCGGGTGATTTGGAAACCATTCTGACCTGGCATGACCACATCCATCAGGATCAGCTGGGGCTTGTCAGCTTTTACTTTCAGCAGTGCTTCCTCGCCGCTTTCTGCGGTGGACACGGAAAATCCGTTCTTGATCAGGATATCGGTCAGGAAATAGCGCTCTGTCGGAGAGTCGTCTACTACAAGAATTTTTTGAATGGCCATCTTGAACTTTCAGATCGGTAATTATTTGGCAACGGCGATGGCGGTATGCTCGCGCACCGTTTTAAGCAGGCTGTCTTTGGTAAAGGGCTTGGTAAGGTAGGCGTCGGATCCGACCATCGCCCCACGCGCCCGATCGAAAAGGCCGTCCTTGGACGACAGCATGATGACCGGCGTGGTGTGGAATTTGGCGCTTTTCTTGATCAACGCACAAGTCTGGTAGCCGTCCAGTCGCGGCATCAGGATGTCGCAAAAGATAAGGGCCGGCTTATGGTCGTTCATTTTGGCGAGAGCGTCGAAGCCGTCGTCTGCCAATACGACCTGATAGCCAGCTTGGCCCAGGAAAATTTCCGCGGAGCGACGAATCGTACTGCTATCGTCGATCACCATTATTTTGAGACCGGCGTTATCTATTGATATTGTCATGACGTAATCTCGTTAAGCTACCGCCCAATATACGGCGCAACTGTAACAAAAAGCAAGATGCTTTAAAACAACTCTTTCTTTACGTCATGGATTAGCGTGGTTTTTATGCGAAACGCCGGGAGGTGGTTTATATAAAAATGACGGGAATTTTCAAAGTGCGACCATTTCGAAGTCTTCTTTCCGGGCTCCGCACTCCGGACATGTCCAGTTCATGGGCACATCGGTCCAAAGCGTTCCGGCCGGGATACCTTCATCGGGGAGGCCCGCCGATTCGTCGTATACCCATCCGCAAATCAAACACATCCAGGTCTTGAATTCCTGGTTCGACGATTCGTTATTACTCACGGTGCTTGCCCTTCAATCAAGTAAAATGCAAAGTCGCATATCTTAATCTACCCGCTGTGCAAAACCAAACATCTCCACTCATTCTCGCCTTTGGCGCAACCGATCCGGTGAGCGCCATCGGCATCCAGGCCGATCTGGCATCATTTGCCGGCATGGGTTGTCATGGCTTGTCGGTCGTCACCGCGATACTGATCGGCGACACGGCCCGTATCGAAGATGCGCAGGCCATTGATCCCGACTGGGTCGCCGACCAGGCGCGGGTAGTTCTCGAGGACATGCCGGTTGCGGCGTTCAAGGTCGGTGTCGTAGGCAGCATGGAGAATGTGACGGTGATCGCGGAAATCGTTTCCGACTATCCCGACATCCCGCTGGTGCTCGATCCGTTCATATCCGCCATGCCGGACCAAGGTCCGGAAGGCGAGGACATGCTGGTCGCGATACGCGAACTGCTGATTCCCCAAACGACAGTATTCGTGACCTCGGCGGTCGAACTGTCGCGACTGGCCGAAACCTGGCGCGAACCGTCGACCGAGGACACCATGGCAACCGACGCAATGCGCCTGATCGGGATGGGATGCGAATATGTTCTCGTTACCGGTACGCCGGGCGACGTGCATGAAGTCGGCAACATCCTGTTCGACGAATCGGGCATGGTGCGGCAGGACACATGGCAACGCCTGTCAGGCTCCTTCAGCGGCGCCGGCAGCACAATGTCCGCGGCGATCGCGGCGCTTCTCGCCAACGGCCTGGACGTGCCGGAAGCCGTATTCGAAGCGCAGGAGTTCACCCATGCGGCCCTGTCGAACGCACATCGACTGGGCATGGGAAAGCTGACACCCGACCGCTATTTTTGGGCCCAGGAATCTGAATCCGGCCCTAATACATAATCTTTCCTGCTTCACATGACATCTCAAAACGACACCCTTTTTGCCCGCGCCCAGGTGACGACGCCAGGCGGCGTGAATTCTCCAGTCAGGGCGTTTCGCTCCGTCGGCGGCACTCCGCGTTTCATTACCCGCGCAGCCGGCCCCTATTTTTGGGACGCCGACGAGCGCCGCTACATCGACTACATCGGTTCTTGGGGACCGGCGATCGTGGGCCATGCACACCCGAAAGTGATTCAAGCGGTACAGGATGCCGCCGCCCGGGGATTGAGCTTCGGCGCTCCCACTGAAGGCGAGATCGAAATGGCGGAGGAAATCTGCCGCCTGGTGCCATCGGTCGAGCAGGTGCGCCTCGTCTCCAGCGGCACCGAAGCGGCCATGAGCGCCCTGAGATTGGCGCGTGGCGCCACCGGCCGCGATGCGATCATCAAATTCGAAGGCTGCTATCACGGGCATGCCGATTCCCTTCTGGTAAAAGCCGGCAGCGGATTGCTGACGTTCGGCAACCCGACCTCCGCAGGCGTCCCGGAAGATTTCGCCAAGCATACCCTCGTGCTCGATTACAACGATCCCCAGCAGCTGGAAGAGCTGTTTTCACGTATGGGCGACCGCATCGCCTGCGTGATTGTCGAGCCGGTGGCGGGCAATATGAACCTCGTGCGCGCCACGCCGGAATTCCTGCAGACGATGCGGCGCCTGTGCACCGCACATGGTGCGTTGCTGATTTTCGACGAGGTGATGTCGGGATTCCGGGTCGCTCTCGGCGGCGCGCAATCGCTGTACGGCATCACGCCGGACCTCACCGTCCTCGGCAAGGTGATCGGCGGCGGCTTGCCGGTGGCGGCGTTCGGGGGCCGAAAGGACATCATGAAGCACCTTGCGCCGCTCGGTGCGGTCTACCAGGCAGGCACCTTATCCGGCAACCCGGTCGCCGTTGCTGCCGGAATGACGACGCTCAAACTGATCCAGGAACCGGGTTTCTATGAAAATCTCGGCGCGCAGACAACAAAGCTGGCAAACGGTCTGGCAGAAGTGGCGCGGCAAGCGGACGTACCATTCTGCGCCGATGCAGTGGGCGGCATGTTTGGCATTTATTTTGCCGAGCAGGTGCCGGCCACTTACGGCGCGATGATGAAATGCGATAAGGCGGCCTTCAACGCATTTTTCCATGCAATGCTCGATGCGGGCGTCTATCTGGCGCCGTCTGCATTCGAGGCAGGTTTCGTGTCCGCCCAGCATGATGACGCTATCATCGCAGCAACGCTGGATGCCGCGCATGCTTCATTCGGAAAACTGAAGCGCGCCGCCGGCTGATCCGATCCACGCCGCGGTCAATCCTGTCGCGGCGTAGATACTTATTTCAGCCAGCCGCGGCGGCGGAAGTAGAGGAACGGGGCGACTGCGCTACCTACCATCAGCATCAGCGCGAATGGGTAGCCCAGCGGCCAGTTCAGCTCCGGAAGCACACGGAAGTTCATGCCATAGATACTGGCGATGAGTGTAGGCGGCAGGAAGGCGACGCTGGCGACGGAGAAGATTTTGATGATCTTGTTCTGATTGATGTTGATGAAACCGACGGTGGCGTCCATCAGGAAGTTGATCTTGTCGAAGAGGAATGCAGTGTGGCCGTCCAGTGATTCGATGTCCCGCAGAATCTGGCGCGCCTCTTCGAATTGCTCGGTGTTCAGCAGGCGGCCACGCATCAGAAAGCTGACGGCGCGCCGGGTGTCCATCATGTTGCGGCGGATCCGTCCGTTCAAGTCCTCTTCCTGGGCGATCGCATTCAGCGATTCCGCCGCATCCTGGTCGCTGAGTTCCTTTTGCAGCACGCTCCGGCTTACCTCTTCCAGACTCTGATAGATTCCTTCGAGCGCGTCTGCCGAGTACTCGGCGTCGGTCGCATACAGGTCAAGAAGCACATCCTTATAGTCACCAATTGAACCGGGGCGCGAACGTGCGCGCATGCGCACCAGCCGGAACACCGGCAGATCATCGGTATGCACTGAAAACAGCATGTTTTTAGCAAGGATGAACGCAACGGTGATGACCCGTGACGGGCCATCCTCTTCCTCCAGCAGGAAATCGGTGCGCAGGTGCAGGTCGCCGTTTTCCGCTTCGTAATAACGCGCGGATGCTTCGATATCCTTGACTTCGTCTTCGCCGGGCAAGGTGACGCCATAGATGCTTTTCACCCATGCGCGCTCGTCGTCATTGGGATCGGTCAGATCCACCCAGACCGGCGCCGCCTTTTCCAGATCGGTCCGGGTCTCGATATTGACCTGGTTGAGGCGGCCGTTTTGCAAGACGAATACATTGATCATGTGGTCTCCCGGCCATGGTTCCCGTACCGGACGCATGGCCATCCTGCAGCGCAGAGGCTGCAGTCGAATGAATTTTCAGGGAACGCGGCTGGATGCGGGTCCGATATCGCAACATGGATACCGGCCGAATCCGTGGCCTGGACGCACCCGCCCACCAGCATGCGGCGAGAGGCGCATTGACGCTCGGGTATCGCGCTATCTCGCCGGTCGGAAGCCTGGCAACGACCGACAATGTGTATAGGGACTACCCAAGACGGGTCTCCATTAACGAAAACAGCGCAAGTGTACTGATATCGCCACAGTCAGGCAAGCACCGGAAAGACCAAAGCGCGCTTCCCGCGAGCTTGGTCAAGGAAGTCATCTCGGCGTCATCTTGTCCTGCAGCGCCTTCTCCATCATCCGGTCCTGCATGGATGGCGGCGCTTCGTCAGGTGCGGTTGCGGGAGCGGGCTTAGGGGGTTCTATCCCGCGGCTGTCATGCAGTACGACATCTCGGCTGGCAGGCCGGTCCGGACCGCAGTCGATATTCGAATACATGACCTTTCCATCAACCGTGCAACGCCGGATCTCCTTTCCGGCAGGCGTTCCCGACCGGACGTCCTGGTCAAGGGTTTTCACGGATTTTACGACCGCCGACGCCATCAGATTGGCCCAGCCATCTTGAAACAGATTGCGTTCATGACGCATCGACATCAAGGCTGCCATCCCGATGGCGGCAACGGCCCCGGCCAGTATCGCGCACCACAGCAAGCTCAGCGCGCCGCGCTGGGTCGTCAGCTTAACGGTCGTTCTCACGGCAACTCCGCCGCGCCCATGCGCCGCAAGATCAGATTGGTTCGTCGGGCCAGGTAAGTGGAATTGCGGTTTTTATCATAGAAGCGCGGCTTGGGCAGCATCACGGCAAGCCTGGCCGCCTGCGCCGGGCTCAACGCCGCAGCCGAGACGCCGAAATAATGCTGGGCAGCCGCTTCCGCGCCGAAGACGCCGTTGCCCCATTCCACTACGTTCAGATAAATTTCAAAGATGCGCTCCTTATCCATCCAGAACTCCAGCATGTAGGTAATGACGACTTCCTGCGCTTTGCGCAGATAGCTGCGTTTTCCGGACAGGAAAAGGTTCTTGGCAAGTTGCTGGGTGATGGTGGAGCCGCCGGCGACCACCTTCCCTTTCCTGGTATTTCTTTCATAGGCTTTTTGCATTGCCTCCCAGTCCACGCCTTCATGATCCGAGAAGTTGGAATCTTCGGCAGCGATGATGGCGCGCTTGAGATGAGGAGAAATCCTGTTGTATGGCACCCAGGTATGTTTGAGACGGGCGGATGGATTTTTCTCCTGCAGCACGTCCAGTTGCTGGCGCATGAAACTGGTGGATTCGGGATTGTTATTGACCCACCATCCTATTTGCAGAAAGAAATAAAGCTGCATTGCCAGTACGACAAGCAGCGGCGCGATGATCAGCCAGAGCAGAAGCTTGCGCAGTCGTTTCATTGATTACAGGCGGTCGCGCAGTTCGGTAAATACCGCGGCCGTATCAGGACGTACGCCGCGCCAGACAAGAAACGATTCGGCGGCTTGTTCCACCAGCATGCCAAGGCCGTCGCGCACTGCCGCGCCATGGCCGAGAGCGAAACGCATGAAGGCAGTATGCGCTTTTCCGTACATCATGTCGTAAGCCAAGGTGTCCTGGCAGAACACGGCCGGGGCAACGGGAGGCACGTCATTGGCGAGGCTGGCGGAAGTCGCATTGATCACGATATCGAACACATGTTGGACAGATGCAAAATCGGTAGCGCGAACCGGCCCCTGAGCACCGAACGTATCAGCCAGTTCCTGCGCCTTGCCGACTGTGCGGTTCGCGATCACCAGCTCCCGGGGCGACTCCTTCAACAAGGGCAGCACCACGCCGCGTGCAGCACCGCCGGCACCCAGCAGCAATACCTTCTTGGAACGCACGGCGACACCTGCGTTCACAACGATATCGGTCACCAATCCTACACCGTCGGTGTTGTCGCCCAGGATCCTGTCGCCATCAAAGCGCAAGGTATTCACGGCGCCCGCTGCCCTCGCCCGCTCGGTCAGTTCGGTAGCCAAGGCGTGCGCTTCCAGCTTGAACGGCACGGTTACATTCATGCCCTTGCCGTCTTGATCGATGAAGCCGCGTACAGTCGCGACGAAACCATCCAGTGGCGCAAGCAGACGTTCGTATTGCATGTTCTGCGCCGTCGCTGCGGCGAAACGGGCATGGATGTCGGGAGACTTGCTATGCGCAATCGGATTGCCGATGACTGCGTAACGGTCAGGCCGAGCGGGCATCATTGCGATCCACGCAGTTCGGTTTCGAGCCCCTCTTCCCTCGTGAACTTGAAGCGGGTGATGATTTCCCACACATCGTCCTTGCCGCTGGAGCGCATGTTGGCGGGGAAGCTTCCAAAGGGCGCGGCTTTCTCGACGATGCGCAATGCGGCCTTGTCGAGCGCCGGGATTTTGGACGATATCTGCACCTTCGGCCCGCCATCCTTGCGGTAGATCGAACCGTCCTGGAAAACCGGGATGTAAATCACGAGTTCGCCGTAGAGCTTCTTGCCGTCCTGCTGCGGAAAGTGCAGCGTGCCGACCTTTTCGATCTTCGACTGCAGGGTCTTGTAGTAAATCGCGTAACCGACTTCCCTGGTGCTCGGCGTGATCTGTGTTTTCTTGGGCCGCTTGTTGTAATCCTCGATGTTGCGCGCGATCTCGGCTTCGCGGCGCTGGATCTCGCTGCTGCTCTCCGTCGCATCGGGGGTATTCGGGTGTGGCTGCAGGTCCTTTGGACGGGCAAGGTCGTCGTTTGCGGGTGACGAAAGATCGGTCTTCCTGTTCATCTGCGCCAGCATGCGCTGCTGGTGCTGCTCGAGTTCTTCGATGCGGCGCTGCATGGCTTTCAAACCATCGCCGTTCTCGCTCCTGCGCATGTCGGGCAACGGCGATTTGGCACGCCCGGCATCGGCATTGCCGCCGCCGTCAAGATTCGCCTGTGCGAGTGCATCAGCCTTGAGCGGGGCCTTGTCGTGCTTGGCATTGACGAGGATGACTTCCAGGCCGGGATCGGTCGGCTTGAACTTGAACGCTTCCGGAGGCACGAAACGCACCGCGAGTAAGGCGCCATGCGCCAGCACCGACAGGCCGACGGCGATGGACAAGGTGCGGTTTTGGAGGATCAACTTCACGCGGCGGGATAGAGGCTATTGCGAATGCCTTGAATTCTACGACAAAGCCCGCCGTTTTCAGCCGAACTTTTCGCCCGCTTTCATTCGGAAACAGATTCTGTATCTGTTTCGCTCTCGCTTATGGCTATTTCGTCATCGGGTACGGTGGGCGCGCTTGCCACTTCGATCAGACGCGCCTCTACCGTAAGGTCGATTTCATCCCACCGGATCAAATCGAGTTTGACTTCGGTGCCGCGGGCCATCTGCGGCATGCCGGCCAGGCGGATGATCAGCGGGATATCGACCAGTCGCAGAACCTCGTCTTTCAACACCACCGCATCGACATGCCTGGCGCCTTCCTGCGCGAGCCATCGGAGGCACCAGTAACGTTCCATCGAGGACTGGAAATCGGCATAGGCGGAATAAGCGGCGTCAAAGGCCGATACCACCGCGAACAAGTCAGCGTCCTTCGGCTTGAACGGCGCGACCAGCGGCGCGGTCACGCCATGTTCGATACAGGCGAGAATCTGCCACTGATTGACGAGGTCGGTATAGCGCCGCAGCGGTGATGTGCTCCAGGCATACTGGTCAACGCCCAAGCCCTGGTGCGGTGCGGCGTGCGTCACCATTCGCACCTGCATCTTGGCCGCCCAGCCGCCTCCACCTCCACCCTGACTGCGGTAAATACCCGGCACGCCATGGTCGTGCATCATCTTGCCCCAACTGCTGTTTGCGAAAATCATCAGCTCGGCCACGATCTTGTCAAGCGGCGCGCCGCGCTTGCGGCGGGTGATCGTCACGATATCGTTCTCGACATAGAAATTGAAGTCGACGCGGTTGGTCTGTTCCGGCTTGAGGCCGAAGCCTTCCCGTTTGGCCATGCGGCCCTGCTCCAGCTTCTGCACCCACTGCCATAGCAGTGCAATGTCCGCCTTGTGCGGATAATCGCCGGCGCCGTTGGCCAGGTTTTCTTCGGTAACCAGTTCGTCCAGATCGTTGTGGCGAAGGTTAGCCGCGATCGGCACCGCTTCCGCCCGGCTCTCGGTTGATATGACCGACCAATCCCGGGTATCGAGGGTGGCATACAGCGACACGGCCGGACAGGTCCTGCCTTCGGCCAGGGTGAACGACTCGACCAGTGCGTCAGGCAGCATCGTGATTTTGTCGCCGGGCATATAGACCGTCGAAAGCCGTTGCCGGGCTATCGCATCAATGGCGTCGTCGCGGCGGATGCCGAGTCCGGGTGCGGCAATATGGATGCCGACGCGGACCTTGCCGTCGTCGAGATGAGTGACGGAGATGGCGTCGTCGATCTCCGTGGTGGTCACATCGTCGATCGAAAAAGCCTGCACTTCCGCCACCGGCAACTTGGGCGACGAGGGCATGGCGATGGCCGGAAAGCCCGTCCCTTTCGGAAAGTGCTCCGACAGGAATTTCGACAGATGCAGTTCCTTCGGCGAACCGATGGCGCCGACCGACAACATCAACCGCTGCGGCGTGGTTTGCAGTTCGCTGCAAGCCGCCTCCAGCGCCTTGTATTCGATACTGTTCTTGTCCGGTTTGAACAGCAATTGCAGTGCAGACGACTTGATTGCGTCCGGCAAGCGGTTTGCTTTCAGCTCGTCAACATACTGCGCCTGTATCTGGGCCTGCTGTTTTTTCTTTTCAATGCCCGCCAATGCCGCCTTCAGCGAGGCTTCGGGTGCTGCCTTGTAACGGCCCTTGCCCTTCTTGTAGAAGTACACCGGCGCTCCATGCAGTCTCAGCAACAGGCCGGCCGCTTCATGCGGCTTCGGATCATGGCCGAAATATTCGCTTCCCAGCTCGGCAAACCCGAATTCTTCCTCCCCGGCGACTTCCCACAGAAAGTCGAGATCAATCTCATCGGCGATGCTCTGGGCTTCGGTCAGCAATTGCGCCGGCGCCGGCGATGTGAATTGAAGCAGGACATCGCGCGCCTTTACTTTCGTCCGCTTGCCGGTCTGCATTTCGACCTGGTAAGCCTCGCCTTGTTGCGACAGTACTGCGCCCGCCTTGAAATCGCCGGATTCTTCAAAAAATAGATTCATTCAATGTTCTGCTTGTGAAATGTGTTGGCAAGGCCGATTTCGGCGATAGCCGGCAAAAAGACCTCGGTAACCAGCAATAGACCTTTTCTGCGATGAAAAAGGCGCCGGCGTGCAAAGAGCGGCGCCGGAGACGAAGTTGCACTGAGCGCCGCGGATGTGCGGCGCGCCAGCGGATGGTGCGGCAACAGGCGGGCATACTGCATGGGTCCGCGCGATACGCTTGGATCGCCAAACAGGATGGTACCGAGCGAACGTTCGCCCAGGGCACTGAAAAACGGCCAGTCGCCTGCGGTCGCATCCAGCGGCAAGATGGTGTGTGCATATACCATGGGCTGTTGCCCGCACCGCAAGAGCACATCGCGTTCCTGTACCCGAACCGGACGTCCCAGTCCGACCAGCCTGAATTCATCCGGCAGACAGAGCGCCGTGCGCTGGCACAAGCGTTGGACACGGAAACTGCCTCCGCGCTGCATCAGCTTGAGTGTCAGGGACGAAGGATCGGTAAGCCATCCGCGCATGCCTCCCGGCGGGTTGATGCCGTTGACATGCGAATACCAGCGTGCCCGGTTAACCGACCGGTACATCAGGCCCCTGTCCCGGCTTCGATGCCGCAAAACGCCAGTACTTCATCAATGTGGCGCTCGAAGTCGGAAATGCCGTGGTCACTTCCTTCGATCACTTTTTGCTTCGCGCCCGGGTAGTGCGCCACCATTTCCCGCCAGTCGAGCACCTCGTCGCCGGTAGCTGCAACCAGAAAATAACGTTCCGGCGAGGTGATTTTGTCGACAGCGAACGCTTTCAGTTCATCTATATATTGGTGCTTGAATTCGAAAGGTTCCGACGAATGGTAGGCAGTCGTCACGCCGACCTGGCTCTCGAGGTCGCGCGCCGCCGACACCGCGGGATTGAGCAGCACGGTCCGGCAACCGGCCTTTTCCGCCAGCCAGGTTGCGTAATATCCGCCCAGGGAAGAACCAATCAATGAGACGTCGTCTGCCGGATATCGTTCGAGCAATGCCGATGCCAGGGCAATCGCCTCACGCGGTGACGCAGGCAGTTGCGGGCAAAGATATTCCGCTCCGCGCCCCAATCCGTCCAGGCGCTGCCCGATCAGGTGCGCCTTGAAGGACCGCGGCGACGAACGAAAGCCATGCAGATAAACAATCATGTTGGCAATGCATCCAGAATTTTCTGGTGCACGCCGCCGAAGCCGCCATTGCTCATCACGAGAACATGGTCGCCCGGCCGCGCGGCCTGAGTGATTGCTTTCACTAGCGATTCCAGGTCATGGTACGCACCTGCCTTCGGCCCAAGCGGCGCGAGCGCCTCGGACAGATCCCAGCCCAGACTATCTTTGCCGGATTGCGCACCGTATCCGAAAACCAGGTCGGCGTTGGCAAGGCTTCCCGGCAGCGCATTTTTCATGGTGCCGAGTTTCATCGTATTCGACCGCGGCTCCAGCACTGCGAGGATGCGGGCGTCGCCGATTTTCCTGCGAAGACCGTCGACCGTCGTCGCAATCGCGGTGGGATGATGGGCAAAATCGTCATATACCGTGACACCACCCGTAACACCGCGAATCTCCATGCGGCGCTTCACGCTTTCAAACCGGGACAGCGATGCAATGGCTTGTGACGGCGTTACGCCGACGTGGCGCGCGGCGGCGATGGCGGCCAGCGCGTTCATGCGATTGTGCTCGCCGGTCAATGCCCAGTCGACCGTGCCTTGGGATGCGCCATTGAACATCACATCGAAGCTGCCGTCGGCATGGTTGATCAACATCCAGCCGCTATTACCCTCCGTGCCAAACCATTCCTTCTCGCTCCAGCATCCGCGCTGAATTACCCGCTGCAACGATTCCTCGCGCCCGTTGAGGATCAGCCGTCCTACGCCGGGAACGGTGCGCACTAGATGATGGAACTGGGTTTCGATTGCGCCGAGGTCCGGAAAAATATCGGCATGGTCGTATTCGAGGTTGTTCAGGATTGCGGTGCGCGCCCGGTAGTGGACGAATTTGCTGCGCTTGTCGAAGAAGGCGGTATCGTATTCGTCGGCTTCGATGACAAAGAATTCGGATCCGCCTTTGCCCCCGGACAAGCGGGCGGATATGCCGAAATTCATCGGCACGCCGCCGATCAGGAACCCTGGCGCATAACCGGCGTCTTCCAGTATCCAGGCCAGCATCGACGACGTCGTGGTCTTGCCGTGCGTGCCCGCCACTGCCAGCACCCACCTGTTTTGAAGGATGTGTTCGCCGATCCATTGCGGACCCGACGTGTACGGCAACCCACGGTTCAGGATTTCCTCCATCAGCGGATTGCCGCGGGAAACCACGTTACCAATGACGTATAAATCCGGCTGCAAGGCGACCTGGTCCGGGCTGAAACCCTCGATAAGCTCGATGCCCTGCGCCTCGAGCTGGGTGCTCATTGGCGGATAAACATTGCTGTCGCAGCCGGTGACCTTGTGTCCGGCCTCTTTTGCCAGCACCGCCAAGCCACCCATGAAGGTGCCGCAGATGCCAAGGATATGAATGTGCATTGTGCTGATTCAAAATAGAATAGCGAGATTTTACCCGACATGGCGGAGCTGGCCGTGCCGGTTTTTGGAGCAACATGAGCAATTACTCATCGGAAAGCGAACTTCTGCGGGCTGAAATCGCGGCGGCGGCGGCACGGATGATTGCCGAGGATGGTGCCGACTATGGCACCGCAAAGCGCAAAGCGGTCAAACAGGTACTCGGCAACGCCAAAGTGCGGGGCGACGTCATGCCGGACAACGCGCAAATCGAAAATGAAGTACGTATTTACAATGAGCTTTTTTTTGGCGACACCCAGCCTGCCCGCCTGATGGCGCTTCGCCGCCTGGCACTGCGGTTGATGGAAGAACTGGCAAGTTTCTCACCCTACCTTACCGGCGCGGTGCTCAACGGCACGGCCGGCGAGCATTCAGATATTCATCTTCAGCTTTTCACCGATAGCGCGAAAGATGTCGAAATATTCCTGCTGAATAAGAATGTGGACTTTGAAGTATCCGAGAGGTCGCATTTCAACGGTCGCGGGGATCCGGTCGAAACCATCAGCTTCATGTGGAAGAACGAAGGCATCCACCTTGCAATATATGCAACCGACGATGTCCGGGGTGCGGTGCGTACAGCCTCAAGCGGTAAAGTCGAGCGCGCCGACTTGAACACGCTGCGGATACTTATCCAGGAAGCGGAAAACAAATGAGAAAAAACCTCGTGCCGATTTTTGTCGTTGGCGTTTTATTCGCCGCCTTAGGCGTTTATTTCGGCTATCGAAACCTGGAACCCGATTCGCCACAAAGCAATGCCGTCACCAGCCTGTTCAATCTTTCCATGCCAACAGTGGACGGCAATGCGGAGCCTTTGTCGAAATGGAAGAACAAAACGCTGCTGGTGAATTTTTGGGCAACGTGGTGCGCACCCTGCGTCGATGAAATGCCTGAATTATCCGCCTTGCAAGCTACGAAGTCGGGGACAAATTTGCAAATCATTGGCATCGGCATCGATTCTGCATCCAACATCGCGCAATTCGCCAAGAAGCATCAAATTAATTACCCGCTCTACACTGCCGGCGTGACCGGCACGGAATTGTCGCGGCAATTCGGCAACCAAGCGGGCGGCCTCCCTTATACAGTGTTGATCGACGGTAATGGCAAAGTACGGAAAACCTATCTTGGCCGCCTGAACATCAAGGAAGTGGAAGCGGACCTCAAGCTTGAATAGTGCCGGAATAACGCCTGCAGATATTTGTTCTTGCCAATCTGCATCATTTGACGGCAAAATGCGCCATCCTCGTCAAACGGAGTTTGATCTCCATGGCAAAAAATATCCTTCTTATTAACGGCCCGAACCTCAATCTGCTCGGCACACGCGAACCGGAGGTCTATGGATCAACGACTTTGGCGGATATTGAACGAGACGCATCGCAACAGGCAGAGGCTGGAGGCGCGACATTCAATGCGTTTCAAAGCAATCACGAGGGGGCCTTGATAGACCGGATACATGCGGCGCGACAGGAAAACGTCGATGCGATCGTCATCAATCCCGGAGGGCTGACCCATACCAGCGTGGCATTACGGGATGCATTGGCAGGGGTCGCCATTCCATTTATCGAAGTGCATATCTCCAACATCCATAAACGGGAAGCTTTCCGTCATCATTCCTACCTGTCCGCTATCGCAGGCGGCGTCATATGCGGCCTCGGAATCGAAGGCTATCGTTTTGCCATCGATTACGCACTTAAAAAACTGTAATTTTCTTTATCTTCCCACAATCATCATATAATTGTGATGATTTCAATTGTATTGCAAATCAAATAATTCTAAGGGAATTCTATGGATTTACGAAAACTCAAGACCTTGATCGATCTGGTCGCTGAATCGGATATCGCCGAACTCGAGGTCACGGAAGGCGAAAGCAAGGTTCGCATCGTCAAATCCTCCGCTGTGCCTCAGAACCAGGTAGTCATGATGCAGCCGCAGTCGGCTCCGCAGCCGATCACGACGTCGAGCGCCGCTCCTGTTCAACCTGCCACGATCGCAGCCGCTGCGCCGGCAGAACCGGAAGGCCACATCGTCAAATCACCGATGGTAGGCACGTTCTATCGCTCATCCGGCCCAGGAAATCCGCCGTTCGTCGAAGTGGGTGGCACAGTGAAAGAAGGCGATACCCTTTGCATCATCGAAGCGATGAAGTTGCTCAATGAAATTGATGCCGACGCTGCAGGCGTCATCAAGCAAATCCTGGTCGAGAATGGGCAGCCGGTGGAATTCGGCCAACCATTGTTCGTGATCGGTTAAGGATAGACGCGGTTCATGTATGTGCCGGCACGGCCGGCAAACCGTCAACAACGTGCCGCGCCGGATTTTTAATGGCGCTCCTTAATCCTTCCTATTCCCCCGACTATGTTTGAAAAAATCCTTATTGCCAACCGCGGCGAAATCGCATTGCGTATTCAGCGCGCATGCCGCGAAATGGGCATCAAGACCGTGGTCGTCCACTCCGAGGCGGATCGCGAAGCGAAGTATGTGAAGCTGGCCGACGAATCGGTCTGCATCGGGCCGGCACCGTCGTCCCTGAGCTACCTGAACATGCCGGCCATCATCAGCGCCGCCGAAGTGACTGACGCGGAAGCCATTCATCCCGGCTACGGCTTTCTGTCCGAGAACGCGGACTTTGCCGAACGCGTTGAAAAATCCGGATTCGTCTTTATCGGCCCCCGCCCCGACTCCATCCGCCTGATGGGCGACAAGGTATCGGCGAAACAGGCAATGCTCAAGGCTTCGGTCCCCTGCGTGCCGGGCTCGGAAGGCGCGTTGCCGGAAGATCCGAAGGAAATCATCCGGATTGCCCGCAAGATCGGCTATCCAGTCATCATCAAGGCTGCCGGCGGCGGCGGCGGACGCGGCATGCGCGTCGTGCATACCGAAGCGGCCTTGCTGAACGCCGTCACCATGACCAAGAGCGAGGCCGGCGCAGCGTTCGGCAACCCCGAAGTCTACATGGAGAAGTACCTGGAGAATCCGCGCCACGTCGAAATCCAGGTTCTTGCCGACGAATTCAAGAATGCCGTCTGGCTCGGCGAACGCGACTGCTCGATGCAGCGCCGACATCAGAAGGTGATCGAGGAAGCGCCGGCGCCAGGCATCCCGCGCAAGCTGATCGAGCGTATCGGCGACCGCTGTGCCGAGGCATGCCGCAAGATCGGCTACCGGGGCGCCGGAACCTTCGAATTCCTGTATGAGAACGGCGAGTTTTACTTCATCGAAATGAATACCCGTATCCAGGTCGAGCATCCGGTCACCGAAATGATTACCGGCGTGGATTTGGTGCAAGAGCAGATCCGGGTTGCGGCAGGAGAGAAGCTGCGCTTCCGCCAGCGCGACATCGAGCTGACCGGGCATGCGATCGAGTGCCGGATCAACGCCGAGGATCCGTTCAAATTCACCCCGTCGCCAGGCAAGATCGTCTCCTGGCATGCGCCGGGTGGCCCCGGTATTCGTGTTGACTCCCATGCCTATGCCGGTTATTTCGTACCGCCGACGTATGATTCGATGGTCGGCAAGGTGATCGCCTACGGCGCCACGCGAGACCAGGCGATCCGTCGCATGCAGATCGCACTGTCGGAAATGGTGGTCGAAGGCATACAGACCAATATCCCGTTGCATCGCGAGCTGATGGTGGACGCCCGTTTCATCGAAGGCGGCACCAATATCCATTACCTCGAACAAAAGCTGGCTGCCAAGCCCGACCTGTCGAAGGAACTGGCGCAACTGGCAAAGAAATAAGGTCCTTTATGAGCTGGACTGAAATCGTCATCGAAATCGACCGCGCACACGCGGAAGCGCTCTCCGACGCATTGATGGAAGCAGGCGCGCTGTCGGTGTCGGTCGAGGATGCGGACGAAGGCACGGAAGCGGAACAACCGCTGTTCGGTGAGCCGGGCATGGAACCCGCGGAAGCCGCCTGGGAGCGCAGCCGGGTGGTTGCATTGGCGGATGTCGATGCTGATCATGCCGTCCTCGTCGCCGAGGCAGCCGCAGCAGTCGGCCTGGCTCAGCCGCCCGCCTATTCCTTGCGGCCGGTCGAGGAGCAGGATTGGGTCAGACTGACCCAGGCGCAGTTCGATCCCATTCATATCGGCACAAACATTTGGGTCGTGCCGAGCTGGCATGACGCACCGGACCCGAACGGCCTGGTGCTGGAACTCGATCCGGGCCTTGCATTCGGCACCGGCAGCCATCCGACGACCCGGTTGTGCATGGAATGGCTGGAGCGACACGCGCCGGAGACCCTGTCCGTGCTGGATTACGGCTGTGGTTCGGGAATCCTGGCGATGGTGGCAAAGAAGCTGGGCGCCGCCCGCGTGATCGGCGTCGACATCGATCCGCAGGCAATCGAATCGGCACGCTACAACAGCGAGCGCAATCAGTGTGAAATCGACTACTATCTTCCGGAGCAATTCGGCACGATTGCCCAACAGGAGCGGTTTGATATCGTGGTCGCGAACATATTGTCCAGCCCGCTGAAGCTTCTGGCGCCGATGCTGTCGGCCCGCGTCGCAGGTGGCGGTGCGCTGGTGTTGTCAGGCGTGCTCGTACGCCAGGCTGATGAGGTCGCCGCTGCCTACGCTCCCTTCATCGATCTGTCGGTCGCGGGTGAACACGAAGGCTGGGTCGTACTGGCCGGCCGGGCCGCCGGCACAAGATAAGCCAATGGCGCTGGCAACCCAATGTCCTCACTGTCATACGACGTTCCGGGTCGCGCATGACCAATTGAAGCTGCGATCAGGACTCGTACGCTGCGGCTCCTGCAAGCAGATTTTCAACGGCATCGAAAATTTGTTGCGGCCAGAGGAACCTGGGCCGCAGCCAGTCTCACCGCCGCCCGTTCCGTCACCAACGGCCTCTGATTCATCGCCGGATTCCCCGCAGGCATTCGTTGCGGACGCCAGTCCTGAAGCGCAACCGAAAGAACATCCGGAAGCGGTGCTCGACTCCCCTTCGGCAGAGATAGCCGATCCTGCGCCAGCCCCTCTGCCCGACGCGCACGGCGCGCCCGACTTCACCTCTTCGTCACCGGCGACACCAGACCCCGGCAACGATCCATTGCAGCGCATGACGCTGATGAATTTCAGCAATACCGAGGACAACCAGCCGCTTGACGGCGGTTTCCAGTCACCGGGACAGCCTGCCGATCCCGATGCGCCCGATCCGCTGGAGTCGGCGATCGAAGACCTGCAGCGCAAGCCGTTACGCGAAAAACGGAAATCGCGGCGCAAGCATACCGATGCCCTTGATGAAACCGACGACGACGAATCGGCATATCAGGAACCGAGCTTCGTCAAACAGGGCCGCAGGAGGCAGCGCTTCGGACGGGCGCTGCGTATCGCATTAATAGGCGGCACCTTGTTGATGCTGTTCGGCGCGCTTGCACAGGCCACCTATATATTTAGGGACCAGCTTGCCGCGCGTTTTCCGCAAGCCAAACCGGCGTTGGTGGAAGCATGCAACTTGATCGGATGCCGGATCGGATTGCCTGCCCAGATTGATGCGGTGGTGATCGAGTCGACCGAACTGCAGTCGCTGGCGCCGGAAAAGAACATCTTTATGTTGAGCGCCCTGCTGCGCAACCATGGCTCCATCGTCCAGGCCTGGCCACATATCGAGCTGACGCTGAAGGATGCGAATGAGAAGCCGCTTGCGCGACGCGTATTCGTACCGGCAGATTACGTCAAGTCCGGACCGGAGCTTCAGAAAGGATTGCTGCCGAAATCGGAACACCCCGTCAAAATACAATTCGAGCTGACGCAATTAAAAGCGGCAGGCTACCGGGTGTATGTGTTCTATCCGTAAGCGCAGGCATCGGCCACTCCCGCACCCACTTACCCTCCTATTTATTACTCTTTCCTCGAACCATGCCATCGTCCAAGCCATCCCTTATCTGCGGCTCGCTCGCATTCGACACCATCATGTCCTTCGGCGGACGCTTTTCGGAAGCATTGCTGGCCGATCAGTTACACAAGATCAATGTCGCATTCCTGGTACCGCAGTTGCGACGTGAATTCGGCGGTTGTGCCGGCAACATTGCCTACAACCTGAAACTGCTGCAAGGCGATCCGCTCATCATGGCGACCATCGGACAGGACGGAGGCAGCTATCTCGAT
>NZ_DASZBA010000193.1:0-36692 GCF_035944575.1 Noviherbaspirillum sp. | reverse complement strand
AAAGGCATGCCTAGTGCCACAATGCCTGCGTTAATGGGCAATATGGGGATAAGCCATTTCAAAGGCCTTAGAAAAGGCAACGGATTGCGTGTGAACGTACAGCATAGAATTATCCCGATCAAGCCAGCCGGTTCCGAAGCCGCCAGCGAGATTGCGACAGGGCCGGAAAAGGATTCACCAAGCAGGATAAACGGTTCATTTTCAGGTAGAGCAGCGCGGACCAAATCTTCCAGTTCGCGATAGCTCAACGACAGGTCCGTCGGGTACGGAACAATTACGGATCGCATCTCTCCGTCAAGGTGAGCGGCAAGTTCGGCAAACATTTTGCCGGTGCCATCCATCCCAGGAAGTAGAACGATTGCGGTCATCCGAAATGGCTTTTAACGTTTGACATGAGAGGTGTCGAAGGGGCGCTGCCCTTTCGACACCCTCTCGATGGAAGGTTTAGACCGCACTGCGCACCTCTGCTAACCGCTTAAGATTTTGCAGCGTGACAGGCAGGCCAGCGTTTATTTGTTTGGCCAACATGCGGCCGAGGAAAAACAGAAGCGGGCCCGAAAGAGTGATTCTGTGAATCACCTCCGTTCCTTTAGTCATCGGCGCGAGTTCATGCTCAAAGATCATGCGGAACAGTGGAATTTTTGATTCCACCGTAAACGACCTGTTCTTGACGACCTCGGTGACTCGCATCGGTACGGTGTTTCCTTTGGCTGGCGTGAGCTTGCCTGAGGAGCCGGGCTGGAGCGGACCGTTCAGGAAGGCGCGCTTGGTGTCTGGATCCCAGGTGTGCCAGTTGTCAACATCCTCGTAGATGCGGAAGATAACATCAGGCGTAGTCGATACGGTTATTTTGTGTTCGATCTGCATGTTGATATTTGGGTCTTTCGTTGATGATGCCGCTTCTGTGCGACCTAACGCTTCAGTTCAATGGCGCAGAGCGTCAGCGTGCAACGAATTTTTAGGCGATAACCCGTGTAGCGGCCGGCTCAAGTACTACGCAGTGTGGCATCCAGCAGTCTAATCTCGCAGTGGCAACTTCATAACCGCACGCAGCACACAGCATGTTGGGGCCATCGCATCCGTCCAGATCGCAGCATCCATTTGTGCGTCCTGCATAACGTGTAATTTCCATGCCCGTTGTGTCCTTGTCATTAATGCACCAGCACCCTTGATGATGAGTCCAGAACTGGCGCTGCTCCAGAAAAGCAAAGCCTTGAGGAATATAGTCAGTTTTGTCCTCTTCTGAAACAAGGTTCTCCGACTCCAACTCGGCCAACTCTGCCGAAAGACAAGACTCGCAATTGGCACAAATGAAATGCAAGCTTTGCCGCCTATCGTTTGAAATGAGCAGTGCCACGACGGCGCAGCCGGCTTGGCATCCGCTCGATGGAAGGGTTAGGCACCTGCGCTCTACTTTGGAGGCCGGACTCGCGCGAGAAAAGCTTTTGTCCTCTCCCATGCGTCAGACGCGTCGTTAGCTCGGTAGCGTGAGCCGTCTAGGTTGAATCCGTGGTCGGCTTCGGGGTAAACAACCAGTTCCACCGGATTTCCCGACTCTATGCTTCCCAGCTCAAATTCCCGCATCGACTCAACCCGGCAGCATTTGAAGCTGTCGCGCTCACCTGCAATGACGAGAGATGGCACCGACACCTTAGCCGCCGTCGCCCGTAGATCAGGAATCCTGGTGATGCTCGGGTAGTAGGCCACGACACCTGCAACCGAGTCTGCCAATGATGTGGCATGTGCAAGTGCACCACCGCCACCCAACGAGAAACCAATGACAGAGATTTTTCCTGACTTTACTCGCTTGTCGGATTGAGCTTTTTCAATCAGTTTGCGCAAGTTCTCCGCTGACTCCTTATCGCTCTTCCAGCAACCACTTGAGCTCGAAGCGCAGATTTCACTTCCGTCTACCAGAATGGCCGTGTACCCGAGCTTTGCGACGTCCATTGCATACCAGCGGTACGCCTGAGTGCCACTTGCTCCAGAAAGCAGAATGACCGCAGGTCCGCTTCCCATTTCCGGAGCCTGCCACTCGGCAGCGTGGACAGGGCTCAAAACGGCGATCACTACAGGGCTCAAAACGGCGATCACTATGATGGCGAAGCAGCCTCGCACCGATCTAGTGAACATACTTATCAGCTTGCTCAAGTAAAACCTCCGTGTTTCAGGTGTCTAACGCCTACGTTGACCGGCGCGAAGTGTCCGTGTCGAATAACAAGCTCTGCCAAAGCGAATCATTACGCCACCAATCAACAAGCTCACAGGGAATGACCGTGTCTGTGTCAGATGCCCATCACGATCGAGTAAATACATATTACGCAATAAACTATGGCTCCAAAAAATGGTGCGCCACACAGTATCATTAGCACGGTAAAGCTGGATGTAAAAAATGAAAATCCTTGACTGGACCATTGGCTAATAATCTCTTTAATAAGCCAAAAAGAAATGTAGCTGGATATGACCAAAATAATGAAATGAGTTTGAATGAACTTCCACTCATATCTACTGAGCATATCCATAGCTATCTTTTGAACTGCTGTCGAATAAGTTCGATGTTAAACACTCCGCTCAAGGTGCCTAAAGACATAACGCAGCGCTGACCGGCGCGTAGTGACCGTGTCGAGCAACAAGTTAGGTATGGTCATTCTTGTCACTATACTTTCTCTTCATTTGGGCGCGCCGGCACGGATTCGATCCGATTGTTAGGGCTCAGGGTCGGTATTAACTCCACAGGCCATGCCTCCGATAGACGGACACACATGCAATCTCCAGTGCGGCAAAGGCAGCAAGCCCTGTAACGTGCGCCAACAGAGCCAAGGATGGCAACTCGTAGACAAACCATAAAACCAGGGGGGCAGCGACTATCAACGGCAAGACTACGCACCAGCAGGCCAACTTGTAGCGAAGCGGAAGTACAGCATATCTCCGTGCCTTCGCGGAGTCACGCGCAAACTCGCGCTTCTGCAACAAGGCATGAGCCGCTGCTACGACCACATATGCAATCAACGCTAAGAGCCATTTCATGTTGTACCCTAACGCTCAGCTATCAATCGGACTCCTCCGCTCTGGCTCAATTGAATGTTAGGCATTAACGGCTCCATGTTCACGTAAATATTGTGCAATCCCACTTAGCTTATGCATTTCCGCTACATCAAGAGGCGTGCGTCCGCCATCTCCTCGATCTTCTGACCTTGCATTTATATCTGCACCCATTGTCACAAGCAAGATCACTATGTCAAACGCATTGCGTAAACTTGCTCGGTGCAATGCCGTAAAATCTGGATAGCCTCGATTCTCAATATCTGCCCCGTGGTCGATGAGCAATTTTGTTAATGCGAGGCTTTTTCTAGGATTGTCCCAGTATGCTTCGATGGCACTATGCAGAGGCAACTGTCCTGCAGGATCCAGTTGATTGGGATTGGCGCCTAATCCCAGCAACGCTTCTACCAAGTCCAATCTTAAGGTAAAAGCCGCTCGCTCTAGCAGGTAGTGGTCGGTCGATTCGTCACGCGCATTGATTAGTTCAGGATGGTTATGGACATATTGCAGGACCTCGGCATCGGTCTGGCGTCCAATAAATTCCTCCCAATATTCCATAATGGTCGATATGCCTAACGTTCGGCTGACGGGCGCGAAGCGTCAAAGTCAAACCGCGCGTTAGAAGCGATACGCATCAAAGACCTCCTCCAGACATGGTCAACAAAGCACTCACGGATATTGCAGCAAACCCAAATGCTCCAACAAATTCTTCGCTATGCGGGTGCGGTCTCTTTGGTGGATAACGTCCAAATGTCAGCGTCCGCAGGATCAACCAGCCTGGCCAGTAAAAAACACCGACGAGGACAACATCAATGAGAAATTGTCCTACCGCCTTCAATACCACCTCTGCAATTGAATCAAGTGCCATATCGGAGCGATCTAACGCCGAGCTAACGGCGTCACAACAGCCGCCGCGAAGCGGCAGTCCTCGTTGTGGCTCCCGGTTAAGCGACAAGTTAGAGCGTATTCATTCCTCATAGCTGACCTTAACACCGCTAACATGATTTTCCATTTTCACTGGTGCCTCGCCGTTTGAAACTACCAAAGTCAGTTCAGTGTCGCTCCGCCACTTTATTTGAATTGGCGATGCCCCATTCGCGATATAGGTATTTCCAACTTCATTTGGCAAAGCGCCAGCAGAGACTAGAATCGAAACTTGAGTATTGAATCCAGTCGTAGCCCCGCAATTTCTCGAAAAAGTCACAGCTTTTAGCACCCCACTTGGTGACACAACCGTCTGAGATACTTCATTTCCACACGGACTTTCGCACCCACTAACGGCGACGGCCAGCACAGCATGAGTAAATACATTCCTCAGCATCGAGGTCTAACGTCCGGTTGACCGGCACGCATGCGTGTCGGTGGTAAACTGCAAGTTAAACGTCACGATGCGAGTCATGTTGGGCATACAACCTTGAGCGGCAATCCGTCCTTATACGCAAAATACTCCATGCAATTTCGGCCATTCGCTAGTACTTCTCGTTTCCCATAAGACGACGCATAGTCAGCCTCAACGAACTCGACTTTCCCGTCGTGGTTAATGTCCATCTCTGCATAGGTAAGCGGCGAGATATAAACCATCCATCCAAAGAAGACCCAATAGACTGCCGCAATTCCTCCCAGCGTCGCTACCAAAGTCTTTGCCGCCTTCCTTATTTGCGCCCTCGTCAAGATCATGAGTTTTAACGTTTGAGATGGCCGGCAGCGTAGCTGTCGGCGTCGATTGCAATGTTAGGCAACACTCTCGTCCCCTTCAGTGATCATCTGTGCGAACTCTTGAACGCTCGGCGCAACGACGATATTTACTTGAAGCTTGTGATCCCAGAACCGCACAGAACCGTCGCAATGGCGGAGAAAGAAGTTCCCGTCAATATCCGCGCCAATGATACTTGCTTGTTTCTCACGCCACCACGGTGCATCGAGCGGTCGCCAATCTTCCTGGCGGAGGAGAATCGCTACGGTTGACTTCCGTCCATCTAGCAGATGAACGCAACGCTGCCAGAAGAACTTAGTTCGAGCATTTTCATATGCATCCATGCGGGTTACGCTACCTAACGCCCGGCTGACCGGCACGCCTGAGTGACCGTGTCGAGCTGCAAGTTAAACTTTGAAGTATCGAACATATTGTGTCTCAATCAATGCATATCGCCCTACTGCATCGGTATTAGCGGGCCAAGCTTTTACGAACACGCGAACATACCGATTATCACGAAAGGCAAGCTGGTCGAAATCGAAGAATCCCAAAAACTCTAGATCTGCATCCTTCGTGAACTCTTGGATCGGATGATCCCAATAGCCGGACATCTCATCAACTTGCCGATTGAGAAACCAAGGCCCGAAGTCGCCGTTTGGCTTCACGGCGATTGCAGGTTGCCTTTGGCCATATGTCACTTCTGGAAGATCAAATGGCTCGCCAACCATCTTCTGGAACATAACCTCTTCAATTGCACTGAAGCGTTCTTCAAGGTCCCATCCATTGCTGTTGTACGCATCGTCAATTCGAAAGTAGTTGTTGAACAGCTCCCTGCTCGCGATTCGGAATCGATTGATAGCGTGGTCAAGGTCCATGGTATGCCGTTTAACGCCGAGATGACCGGCACGCTTGCGTGACGGAGTCCATCGACATGTTAAAAGTCTTCATGCAGCCTCTGGATTGAAAACTACAAAATGGGGCGCGCTATCGAACTCCTTCATTCTGTCTGATAAGTGTTCATGTTCCCAATTCCTCCCCATAGCTTCCATTCCGTCAGCGCACGTGTTCAAGAATGCAGCAATTTTCCGGAGTTCAGCCGGACTCGCGTGCAGCGTTATCTCAGCCAATTCGGCTGGCCGTATATCCGCCGGATTTAGCTCTTCGTCCTTGTAGCCAAATATCTTCATTGGTCTTGTACTTTTAACGTTTTAGTTCACCCGCCGACGGAAGCTGGCGAAGCCCGCTGTAGGCCGTCGGGTGCAACGAAGGGTTAGGCCACGCGTTCAAGCGCAGCCACAGGATAGATTTGTACTGAGCCTGGGTGAGACTCGGACTCGACGGCATACCCTTCAGGGGTCAGTTTTGTGCTGTACCAGCCGACAACTTGACCCTGCCAAGCGGCGCCAGATTTCTTGCGTACGCGATCTCCCAGCCCAAACGTGGCGCGCAATGGAAGCGCGAACTGGCCAGCAACTGGAGAACTGACTTCATTACTACTTTGATCCATAGCTAACCTTTCTAGTGAATGTCTTGAGGGGATCTCATTTCGAGGCCTAACGCCGAGCTGACCGGCGCATAGCGTCAGCGTCCAGCGATAAGTTAAGCATATTCACGAGAACATCCCTTTCCCGCAATGGTGGCAAATCTTGGAATCATATATTGCTACTGTATTGCCTATCTCAAAACCAGTATTCGGAAAAACTAGGGCTCGATTACCGCAGCTTTCGCATTTAATAAAATTTGCGGCAATTGCACAAGACAAAGCACCTACACATCCAATGGCACCACACCAGATTAGTAAAGGAAATGCTGGCTCGAGCCATGAAATGGAAAAGTATGCGATTGCCATAGCCATAGCAATTCCACCAGTGCACATAATCGTATATGGTAGAGCCAGACAGCGAACGTATAGCCAAATAGCCTTTCTCATATCGTCTCGCTCAGATAACGTTTAACTGTTACTTATACGGACAGCGCTGTCCGGTATGCACGGCGGTAAGCCGGTAAGCACTTTTGCTTGTTTGCCCGCCGAGGCGCACCAATTCTGGCTTTGGTACGAAAAGGTACCCGGGCGCAGTGATAAATTTTTGTGAAACAAGGCTCTTCCCAGATTGCTTCAAACTGCTCTCCCAAAGTTGTTGTATCAACCAGTAGCTTTGCATACAAGAAAATCCAATGCATGCGCCTAGGTAGCTTATGTCTCCAGGGAAAGATGTTACATCCACATCCAGCATCCGCACCATCCCAAGGACATGGGAGGGCTGGCCAGGCGCATTCGTACTTACCGTAAGAGCCGAGATACTTCGTTCATCGGGCGGACGCAAACTTCTGGCAGCTTGCCGCTTTTCTTTTATATGGTGTTAAAGGCAGATTCATCTCCGATAGCAGATATCAATCAGCCAAACAATCCGCTTCAGCGACCAATCTTTTCTACGCCGCCAGACTCGACCATCACTCCTCCTGCAACGGCAGCCGCACCGTGTACTGATTCAACTTATCGTCATGCGCCATCACCAGCAAGTTGTGCTGTTGCGCGTCCTCGATCAGTTCCTTGAATGAGCGGTAGCCGTAGGCCGATTCGGTGAATCCGGGCCGGCGGCGCTTCATGGTCTGCTTCACCATCGATACCCACATCTTTTCTTCGTCGCCGCGCTCTGCAAGCAGTGCCTCGATGGTTTCGACGACGAGATCGAAAGCTTCCTGGCGGCGGTCCTCGACCGCCGGCGGTTGCGTTGGTGCCTGCTTGGTCGTGCCGCTTGCGGTCTTTTTCGCCTGCGGTTTTTTCTCGACCGGCTTGCGCTTCATCTTCTGCTCGCGGACGAGGTCGTCGTAGAAGATGAATTCGTCGCAGTTGGCGGCCAGCAGGTCGGAGGTGGAGTCACGTACGCCGATGCCGATCACATACTTGTTGTTCTCGCGCAGCTTGGAGACCAGCGGGGAAAAGTCGGAATCGCCGCTGATGATGACGAAGCAGTCGACGTGGGATTTGGTGTAGCAGAGGTCGAGCGCGTCGACCACCATGCGGATGTCGGCCGAATTTTTGCCGGACTGCCGCAGGTGCGGGATTTCTATCAGCTCGAAGGAGGCTTCATGCATGGGTGCCTTGAAGTCCTTGTAGCGCTCCCAGTCGCAATAGGCCTTCTTGACGACGATGCTGCCCTTCAGCAGCAATCTTTCCAGTACGCGGCGGATGTCGAAGTGCGCGTACTTGGCGTCGCGCACGCCGAGGGCGATGTTCTCGAAGTCGCAGAACAGCGCCATGCTGGTGATTTCAAACTGGGCGGCCATGAGCTGCTCCTGACAGGCAAAGCGGGCATTGTACCAACCCGCCGGTTGCCGCCGGGACGACAGCCCGGCGCATGCCTTACAGGTCGATCACGAGGCCTTGCCCGCGCGGGTCTGTCGACGCTGCCGGGCTTGCGGGCGTGCTTATGCAGAGCAGCACATGCTCCGGCTCGCATTCGATGCCGGGATGCACTGTGTGGGAGATCTTTCCGGACAGCAGCCGCGCCGCGCAGCTGCCGCAGGCTCCGCTGCGGCAGCCGGATAATGGCGCGAGCCCGCCGGCTTCGGCGAGTTCGAGCAGGCTGCCGTCGTCGGGATGCCATTGAACCGCTTTGCCCGACTTTGCAAACATGACCGGAATACCTGGCTGCTTGTCATTGCTGCCGCGGCCACCTGTTTGCGTCTTGCGGCGAACGACCGGCTGCGTACCGCCGAATTGCTCGAGATGGATGCGCGCGTCCGGCACCTGCAGCACGCGTAATTCGTCATGGATGGATTGCATGAAGGCGGCCGGCCCGCACAGGTAGAAATCGGCATCGCCAAACCGGCCGTCGAACGGCAGCAGCCGCTTCAGCAGATCGATGTCGATGCGGCCGACACTATCATGCGTGCGGCCGAGTTCATCATCTTCATCCGGGTGGCTATAGGCAATGTGCATACTGAGATTGGCGTGTGCGTGCGTCTTCCTGCGCATCAGGTCGCCGAACGCGTGTTCCCTGCCGTTGCGTGCGCCATGGATGAAGTAGACGGGCTGCGGAAAGCGCGTGCGCATATCGTTGACGAACAGCGCATTCATCATCGCGATCATCGGCGTGATGCCGACGCCTGCCGACAGCAGCACCGCCGGACGCCGCGCGTTCATGTCGAAGGTGAATGATCCGCGCGGCGCGAGTGCCTGGAGGATCGTGCCTGCATGAGCGTGGTCGTGCAGCCATGCGGAAGCGCGGCCGTCACGCTTCACGCTGAGGCGGTAGCTGCTGCCGTTGGAGGCATCGGACAGTGTGTAGGTGCGTTGCAGCGGTGCGGCGTCATCGGTGACCGGCAAACGGATGGGTAGGAACTGGCCGGGCAGGTGGGGCAACACGCCATATCCATCAGCCGGTTCAAGGATGAAGGAGCGGATGGTGGCGCTTTCCTGATGCACCTGCTGCACCCGGAACCGGCGCCACACATTGCGTGATGCGTCCGCCGCGAGGGCCTGGGCCGCCTGTTCCCAAGTGCCGGTGCCGTCGAGCATCGGCGAATATGCAATGCCCGACCATCGCAGCGGCAGCGAGTCCCGCACGCGGATGACTTCGCGCAAGTGAAAGCGGACCAGCCGCTCAGCGCCGGCGAACGCGGCGACTTCCGGGCCGTCCCAGATGATTTCGGCTTCGCAAGCGATGTACAGCAGGTCGCCGCCGTCGAAATCGATGAACAACAGTCCGGCGCGTGGCTCGACCTGGAGGTTGCCGATGGTGTTGAAGAAGAAATTGCCGAGGAAGTCCGGTGTCGTCAGTGTGCGCTCGTCGTCGATTCGCACGAAGCCGGGCCGTCCGCCCCGGTGCGACACATCGGCGCCTCTTGCGCTACCGGCATCGGCGCGCATGTTGGCGGTGGCGATGTAAAACGTGTCGGCGGTGCGGATCAGCGTGCGGTCGGCGTCGCTGAGGGTGGCGGCGCGCATGACAGTAGCCAAGGATGAAGGGACCTCAGGGTCGGCAACGAACCGGAAATCGCGGCTCTGGATGTATTGCGGACAATTGCCGAAGCTTTGATGCACGTGCACCGTCAGGCCATGTTCGTCGCTCGCTGTCACAACGCCGTTCATGCGATTGCGCCGCCGGGTGGGCGGTTCGATTCCGAGCAGGCCGACATGGGCGCCGGTACGCAGGCCGCCGTTCAGCGGGTCGCCCGGCAGCGGTCTGGCATCGATGCGCAGCGTGGTGGCATCCGGCGATGAAATGAACCCCGGCCTGCCAACCAGCATCGATGCCCATGGTTGGCCGTCGTCATCGACCGCGCCGGTCAGCAGGAAGGGCAGTTGCGCGAAGAAGGTGCGGTGCTGATCCGGCATGTAGGTGCGAATGCCGGCGCGGGCGCCGTTGTGCAACTTCGACCGCACGCCGAGGCGCTCCTGGAGTGCGAGTTCGGCCTGGTGAAAGGGCGTGTGGTCGGCGGTGAGTGGTGGTGGCGATTGGGATGTCATGGCAGGTGCCCGCGCAAGGTGATGGTCAATATCGTCAGGCCGCCAGCAGGCCGACGTTCGATGACTGCATGGGGACGAAGCCCGGCAGTTCGGCAACGCGTCCCAGCCATGCCCGCACGTTAGCATACGGCTCCAGCGACACCCCGCCTTCCGGCGCATGCGCAATGTAGCTGTAGGCGGCGACATCGGCAATGGTCGGACGCTCGCCGATCGCGAAGCGCCGCCCGGCGAGTTCCGCATCGAGCACTGTCAGCAGGTTATGAGCGATTGTCTTGGCGCGTTCATGGTCGAGCGGCGCGCGGAAGAGTGTCACCAGCCGGGCAGTCGCGGGACCGCTTGCGATCTGCCCGGCGGCCAGCGATAGCCATTGCTGCACCTTCGCCGCGCCGACCGGATCGCGCGGCAGCCAGTTGCCGTCGTCATACCGGGTTGCGAGGTAGACCAGGATGGCGTTCGAGTCATACACGATGGTATCGCCGTCTTCAAGCACCGGCACCTGCCCGAACGGCTTCATGGAGAGGAAATTCGGCTGCTTATGCGCGCCCTTCATCAGATCGACATCGATCATCTCGAAGGGCAGGTCGAGGAGCGACAGGAAAAGCTGGATGCGGTGGGCATGCCCGGACAGCGCATGGCGGTGCAGGCGAAGCGGGGCGGCGGGTTTGGTAATGGGCATGACGTTCTCCTGGAAAGGGGTTTTGGATGGATGGGATGAATGCAATCAGTAGCCGACGGTAAAACGTTCGCGGATATGTTGCGGGCGCTCGATCTCGTCGAGCAGCGCCACCGCATAATCCTCGTAGGAAATCCAGCTCTTGCCGTCCGCGCCGGTCAGCAGCGCATCCTTGCCGAGGCGGAATACGCCGGTACGCTTGCCGGCGGTGAAGATCGAGGATGGGCTGAGGAAGGTCCAGTCCAGGTCCCGCACCTCGCGCAGATAATCGAGAAATGCCTTTCCCCGGGCGGCTTCCGCCTTGGCGAATGCAGGGAAGTCCGGCTCGTCGATGTTGAGGCGTCCGGGCGCGACTTCGAGGCTGCCGGCGCCGCCGACCGCCAAGTAGCGCTTGACGCCGGAGGCGCGGACGGCATCCACCAACTGCGCCGGATCGCTCTGCAGGAACATGACCGCGCTCACTACCGCGCCATGGCCGGCGAGCGACTGGGCCAGGGCCATTGGCTTGTGCGCATCGCCATGCACCGAGCGCAGCTGCTCGTTGTCGCCGGAGTTGTCCGGGTTGCGGGAGATTGCCGTGACGTGATGGCCGCGTGCCAGGGCTTCCGCCGTGATGCGCTTGCCGACATTGCCTGTTGCACCCACGATCGCGATATGCATTTTCTTCCTCTCGATGGTTGGACTGCTATTTCGCACAAGCACATCCAAGCGATTTTGGCGCTTTCAGATGCTATATTGTGCCTTGGTCTCAAAAAGAGACTAAAGAGTAAGCGGGAAGAATCAAGCCGTAAAGAAGGCAGTTTTTCGTTGGATAGTTACTTCGGGAGAACCAGTCATGTCGACGAATCCGGAAATCATCACCCCCTACGGCAGCAAGGACACACCCTCCGCCACCCATATGTCGAGGGAACTTTGCCCCGTGCGCACGGTGCTCGACAGGCTGGGCGACAAATGGAGTTTCCTGCTGCTGCTCAAGCTGGCGACCCGTCCGCGCCGTTTCGGCGAGCTGCGGCGCGAAGTGAGCGATATTTCGCAGCGCATGCTGACCCAGACGCTGCGCGACCTGCAGCGCGACGGCATTATTTCAAGGACCGTGTTTCCAACCAAGCCGCCGACGGTGGAGTATGGATTGACGCCGCTGGGCCAGTCTTTCCTGGAGCCGATGCGCAGCCTGGTGAGTTGGGCGGAAACACATCGCGACGAAATCAAGGCGGCGCGGAAGACATTTGATGACGAGGCCGGTTAACGCGCACGTCCGGTCACGACCTTCGCTTTGCCGGACGATCATTTATTGTTGAATTGATATGGTGTATCGTGCTGACCGTGGGTGCGATCCGGACCGGGGCAACCGGACCATGTGCCTTCAGTGGTCATCCGTGTTCATCCGCTCCCCGGTGCTTATCCGCGCCGGCCACCTCTCATGCACAACAAGGAATCATGCTCGCCTCCGCCCGCCATCTCGCCTTTCACGGTTCCATCGTTCTGTTATTCGGTTTGCTGTTGGGCGTGCCCTACGCGAAGGCAATCAACAGGGCTGCCCCGGCGCACATCGTCAACTCCTGGCGCATCGCGCATCAAAGCCTGCCGATTGCGGCGACGCTCATGTTCGCGGTAGCCGCTCTGCTGTCCCACCTGTCCGTCTCTTCCCTGGTGTCCTGGCTCATCGCCGGAACGCTAATCGCGTCCTCCTACTTCTTCTGCGTGTCGATGCCGCTGGCCGCCATCACTGGCCACAGAGGCCTCACGAAAGGAAATGGTCCGATGGAGAATGTCGTTCTTCTGGCGAACGTTGCCGGCGCGTGGCTGTCGCTTGCCACGGCGCTGCTGCTCGTCTATGCGACCGCGGCAACGCTATGACGGACAGGCGTGCTGCCTGATTCACGAAGGGAATGAAGGAATATGTCGTTCGATACAAATCCCCGGCAGGAAGTCAAACAGTTCTTCGATGACTTCGTCGAGGCGTTCAAGGCGTTCGACGGACCGTTGATCGCCCGGCGCTATGCGGCGCCTTATGTCGCCCTGAGCGGGGAGGGCGTGCTCCAGAGTTTTGCAACGCAGGCGCGCATCGGCGAATACTTTCAGAACGTCGTCGATCACTATCGGCAAATGGGTTGCCGCTCCTGCCGGTACACACATCTGGAGGTGATATCCCTGGGTCGGAACAGTGCGCTTGCGACGCTTGATTGGGAACTGCTACATGAAGACGGCAGCATCATTCATGCATGGCGGGAGTCGTACAATCTCGCCGGCACCGGCAAGGGACTGTGCATATTTGCCTCCACGGATCACGTCGGCTAGGGATCGTCTTCCGTACGTTCCATGGCTCCGGCTCCATCGACATTCACTCATTCTCATCGACATGCATACACGAAAACATCTGGGTCTTCTATTGCAGGGCACGGTCGTCTGGGGAGCGTTCTGGCTGGCCGGTCTTCCTGCTTACTACCAGCAGTACTCCACGGTTGTCCTCGCGGTCGGGTCTATCCTGTTATCGGTTGCCATCTCACTCGCCGCAGTTCTTATCCTCCGGGGCGGCAAGGACGAGAACCGCATGCCGCGTGCCTTCTGGCTGTCGTTCTACTACACCGTCCCGTTTGTCACGCTGGACGCGCTGTACTGCGGCTGGTACCTAGGACATGGCGCGCGGTTTTTCAGCATGTACTGGTACCTCACTATTTTCTATGTAACGCCGTGGCTGACCTTCATGCCTACCGCGGCGCTGCTCAATCGCCCGATACGCCAGGCCAATACATCCGCAGGCAGCCACGCCGATCCGGCCGTTTTCTGATGGACGAATTGTTTTCCAGAAGTGACCATGCCGGAGACTGATGCCGGTGATCGCAGGCGGGCGGCGATGAAAGCGGCAATTGCCGGACTTGCGTATGCTTAGGGTCTTTTGTCGCTCATTCCGACGCATCGGATCATCGCATCGCTCGCACCGTTTCCTGGGGAGGTTTCATGAAACTTGGCTACACCATCATTTACGTGCCCGACGTGGCGCAGTCGCTGGCCTTCTTTGAAAACGCCTTTGGCCTGCAGCGCAAATTCCTGCACGAAAGCGGCATGTACGGCGAACTCGATACCGGGCAGACAACGCTGTCGTTTGCCAAGCATGAACTCGGGGACATGAATTTCCCCGGCGGCCATGTCTGCGCGCACAGCTCGGCGCAGCCGCTCGGCTTCGAACTCGGACTGATCACCGAAAACGTCGAGGAAGCGCATGCAAAAGCGATCGCCGCCGGCGCAAGGGAACTGGCGCCGCCGCAGCAGAAGCCATGGGGCCAGGTGGTTTCCTATGTCCGCTGCCCGGACGGCACCCTGGTTGAACTATGCACGGCCGTCGCCGGCTGAGCGGGATGAACATCGAATGGCAAGAAACATCGAAATCAAGGCGTCCGTCGACGACCTGCATACCCTCGCCGAAAGGGCCGCGCGCATTGCATCGCAGGGCCCGCAGCACATTCGCCAGGACGACACCTTCTTCAAATGCGATGCCGGCAGGCTGAAGCTGAGGGATTTCGGCGACGGCACCGGCCAGCTCATCTTTTACCAGCGGCAGGACAAGCAGGGGCCGAAGGAGTCGTTCTATGTGCTGTCCGAAACCGCTGCGCCGGATTCGCTCAGGGAAGCGCTGTCACTGGCATACGGACAGGCCGGGCGCCTCAGGAAACAACGCCTGCTGTACCTGGCGGGCAGGACGCGCATTCACCTGGACAAGGTCGAAGGCCTGGGAAACTTCATGGAGCTGGAAGTGGTCCTCCAGGATGTCGACGACATCGACGCCGGGGCGCGCGAAGCGGATGCGCTGATGCAACACCTCGGCATCCGGCAATCGCAGCTGATTGAAGGTGCATACATTGATCTGCTGAATCAACGACAATTGTCGACGTAAAACGCATGCGGAATTTTTTCGCCTGCGTTGCTGTTCATGCGCCAATCGATCCGAACCGGCGCTTTGCCTCCAAACGTCTTCATCCGAATGGAAATCCATGACCCAAGACATCTGTTTCATGAGCGCCGCCGAGATGGCTGCCCATATCCGCAAGGGCGAGTTGTCTGCCCGGGACATCATGCAGGCTCACCTTGCCCGCATCGAGCAGGCCAACCCCGCGCTGAATGCCATCGTCACCCTGCATGCCGAGGAAGCGCTGCAGGCGGCGCTGGCAGCCGATGAAGCACAGGCCCGCGGCGAAACGCTCGGACCGCTGCACGGCCTGCCCGTTGCACACAAGGACCTCATCCTGACCAGGGGCATGCGCACCACCTTCGGATCGAAGGTCCATGAACATTTCGTGCCGCCGCGCAGCGCGCTGATGGTCGAGCGCCAGCAGCAGGCCGGCGCGATCAGCATCGGCAAGACCAATACGCCGGAATTCGGCGCCGGCTCGCAGACCTTCAACGCCGTCTTCGGCGCCACCCGCAACCCGTACGACCTCTCGAGAACCTGCGGCGGCTCCAGCGGCGGATCGGCGGTCGCGCTGGCGGCCGGGATGGTGCCGCTGGCCGACGGCACCGACATGGGCGGTTCGCTGCGCTGCCCGGCGAATTTCTGCAACATCGTCGGCCTGCGGCCATCGGTCGGGCGTGTGCCCACCGTGCCGGCGCAGAATGCCTGGGGCAGCTTGTCCGTCAGCGGCCCGATGGCGCGCACGGTCGAGGATGTGGCGCTCTACCTGTCGGTGATGGCAGGCCCGGATGCGCGCGACCCGCTATCGATCGAGGAGGACGGCGCCCGTTTCCGTGCGCCGCTCGCGCGTGACATGAAAGGAATCCGCATCGCATGGAGCAGGGACGTGGGCGGCCTGCCGGTGGATAGGCGCGTCGTCGAGATAATCGACAGGCAGCGCGCGGTCTTCGAGCAGCTCGGCTGCATCGTCGAAGACGCCACGCCTGACTTCCGCGATGCGCATGACATCTTCATGGCGCTGCGCGCCTACGGATTTGAATTGCAGCTCGGATCGGTCATGGACCAGCATCCGGGCGTGCTCAAGGACACGGTGGTATGGAACATCGAAATGGGCCGCAAGCTCACTGCGTCGCAGCTCGCCCGGGCGGAGAAACTGCGCACCGCTTTATTCGAGCGCATGCATCGTTTCATGCAGGACTATGACTTCATCGTCATGCCGGTCAACCAGGTGCCGCCGTTCGATATCGAACAGCCGTACGTGACCGAGATTGACGGGGTGACGATGGAAAGCTATATCGACTGGATGCGGTCCTGCTATTACATCACCGTCACAACGCATCCGGCGATTTCGGTGCCGTGCGGATTCACGGACGACGGCCTGCCGGTAGGGTTGCAGATCGTCGGGCGGCACCGGGGGGAACTGGCGTTGCTGAGGATGGCATATGCGTTTGAGCAGGCTACGGGGGTGGGAAAGAGAAGGCCGGGGGTGTGAGCAACTCTTTGGGTGGCTTACTGAATCATGCATTGCTGTGCATGCGCATGCGGCTCAAAGATCTGCCCATCCGTATCATCTACGTAGCGGTGCAATTGCGACTACGCCATAAGCTTTCACCGCATGGTTCCCTCCCCCCTTGTAGGGGAGGGTTAGGGGTGTAGCAGGGATTTCGTGCAGCTCGCTGCACGCTTGCGGCGATCTTCGCTTGCAAGCGAAGATGCGTCCTGCAAGGAGGGGTAGTGAGGTTGAGCAATCGCATGCAAATGCGCGACCTTCACACCCCCATCCTAGCCTTCCGCCTACAAGGGGAAAGGAACTGTTCAGCGGTGGTTGTGATGCAGTATAAAAAAATTGCTCACCACTCCGACCATGGATCAATCGGCAGTACCCGTTTGTGCGCGGTAGCCCGATACTGCTTGAAAATCGCCTCATACACCGTATCGCTGACCGGCTTGCCTTCCAGAAAGTCGTCGATCTCGTCGTAGCTGATGCCGAATGCGGCTTCGTCCGGCTTCAACGGCGACAGGCTTTCCAGGTCGGCGGTCGGCACCTTGAATACCAGCGATTCCGGCGCGCCGAAAGCCTTCGCCAGTCCGCGCACGCGGCGCTTGTTCAGTCCGGTCAGCGGTGTCAGGTCGCAGGCGCCGTCGCCGAACTTGGTGAAGAATCCCATCAGCGCTTCGGCAGCATGATCGGTGCCGATCACCATGCCCTGCATCCCGCCGGCAACCGCATATTGCGTGATCATGCGCTGCCGCGCCTTCACATTGCCCTTCACGAAGTCTTCCTGTTCCGGGCTGTCGAACGTCTGGCCGCCGGCCTGCAGGGCCTGCATCATCGCATCGACGGCGGGCTTGATATCCACTGTCATGATCACGTCGGGACGGATGGTGTCGAGCGCGCGCTGTGCATCTTCCTCATCCTTCTGCACGCCGTAGGGCAGGCGCATCGCCACGAACTTCGCCTCGTGTCCGCGCTCGCGTGCCTGCTGCACCGCCGCCTGGCACAACAATCCGGCGGTCGTTGAATCGACGCCGCCGCTGATGCCGAGCACCAGTGTCTTGCGCTGGTGGCGTATCACGTGCTCGCACAGGAAAGCGGTGCGCCGCTCGATCTCGGCTTGCGGGTCGTAGGACGGCGCCACCTTCAGCAGGTGAATGATGCGATGCTGTTCGGCTGCGTACTGGATATTGGTCATGGCATTGTTCTCCATCGTCGATTCAGAAATTGGCGTGGCATGAATGGGCACCGCTCGCCTGCACCGGGCGCATGCTTATTGCGAGTGCAGTTTGGCCAGTTCGTTATGGTAATGCCAGACCCTTCCGATGGCATAGTGCGTGGCGGCTTCGCGCACACCGTTGCGGTCGCCGTCGAAGTGCCGCGTTTCGGAAAACGTATGCTTCCTGGCCTCGTGATCGAAGGACCAGGCAAAACAGACGGTGCCGACCGGAATGTCGCTGTCGCCGCTCGAGGGGCCGGCGAGACCGGTGGTCGACAGCGCGACATTGGCGCGGCTGACGCGCAGTGCGCCTTCGGCCATCTCGCGCGCCACCTCCTCGCTGGTGAGATTGAAAGTATCGATGGTCTCCTTCTTCACGCCGAGGCAGCTGATCTTGGCATCGGCGGAATAGGTGACGAATGCGCAATCGAGCCAGCTGCCGCAGCCGGGAATGTCGGCCAGCGTCGACGCGATCATGCCGGCGGTGCATGATTCGGCGGTCACGAGTTTGAGTTTGTTGTCGGTAAAGTACTGGAAGAGGATTTCGAGGTTATTGTTCATGATCGGATCGTTGTTTCAACAGCGCAGATTGCACTGGCTCTATCCGATTGGACGCATGCATTGATGAAATGTTCATTGCCCTCGCATGACCGTCCTCCTGTCCTTACCATGGAATCGTTTGCCCATCCCATGCATAAAACCCGCCGCTGTCGACCGGCGAACGCGCCGCGATGACCTGCAGCAAACTTTCTGCGGCGAAATCCGGCGTGAACAATTTTCCTGCGGGGACATTGCCCTGGAAGGGTCTTGATAAACGCGTATCGGTCGTGCCGGGATGCAGGGCCAGCACGATGCTGTTCGGGTTGATCCGCTGCATCTCGATCGATAGCGTGCGCAGCAGCTGGTTCTGGGCCGCCTTGGCGGCGCGGTAGCTGTACCAGCCGCCGAGCCGGTTATCGCCGATGGAGCCGACGCGCGCGGAGAGCGAAGCGAAGATCGCCGGGTTCGACCGGCGCAGCAGCGGCATCAGCGCTTTCGCCAGCAGCACCGGTCCGCAGGCATTGACGGCGAAGGACCGCAGCATGCCGGGCATGGTCAATTGCGACAGCGTCTTTTCAGGTGCAAGGACATCGTCATGGAGCAGGCCTACGGTGTTGATGACAAGATGCAGCGACGGAATGTACAGGCTCACTTCGGCGGCAAGGCGGCCCAGGCTTTCTTCATCGGTGATGTCGGCGTCGTGGATGTGCAGCGTCGCCGCCGATGGTGCGGCAAGGAGGGCGGCGATGTCGGCGGAAGCGCTGATCCGCCTGGCGCATAGCGTCAGGCTCCTCACATTCGGCATGGCGGCCAGCCTGCGTGCAAGCGCGAGGCCGATGTCGGAGGATGCTCCCATGAGCAAGGCGTGTATCGGGGAAGGGGGAAATTGCATGGCCGGTCGTTGGTGACGTGGTGCAGCGATCGTAGCGGAAAACCGGCTGTGCCTGCGTCGTTGCCATGTCCAGTCGCCGCCGGCTCAGGTTCGCCTGCCTTCCTTGACGGGCATCATGCCCCATTTGGCAGCAACTCACTGGGCCGGCACATATTCCCTTCTGGTAGAACCCGCAGACATCCACAAGATCAGGGTGGTCTTCCGGTCTTATCGGAACACCGGATTCGGTTTGCTGAATGGACAGGATAAGCTGGACAACGCCCTGTCCATGATCGGCGGAAAAGATGCGCATCTCGACCATTGCTAGCCTTCCACCGACACTGTAAAAGCAGTTGGGCTATCCCTCACATTCACGATTCTATCTTCAGTGCAATATCTTTCTTCCGTGTTTTTGACCTTCTGCAATAAATTGTCCACAAGCAGTTGCAGGTAGCGGTGCAAAGCGTTCTACTCTTGTTGATTCTCTGTCGCGTCCGCAACGATCACCGCGAACCTTAGGCGGCACCGCATGTCGGTTCAGAGTCTTTGCAGAGCTTCGTCCACGACCCGCCATTCAATGAGATTTTGTTCTTTCACGCGACCTGCCTTGCAGGACCATCATGACCGATTCGGATTGCGGGCACTTTTTCGGTTCCTGCTGCTGATTTCGCTTTGGACATGCTTCGCCGGCACGGCATTCGCACAGGTGCCGCCCCTGGTTGCACCACCGATGGCCAAGCCCGCGGCACCGGCCGCGCCTGCCGCCCCGGCTCCCGAATCCGTGGCCGAACGTATCCCCATTGCCGATATTGCCGTGCAGGCGGAGGCGGCAATGCTGCAAATCCGCCAGCTTGACAACAAGGGACCCGTCGACGATCTGATCGAGACCGCCGGCAACGACCTGCAGGCATTGGCACGGGGCGTGTCGCTCCGGTCGTCGGAGATGCGGCGACTGCTGCCGCAGAATGCCTCCATCGACATCATTCGCGACCTGCAGCAGGAGTGGCGCGATATCGAAAATCGCGCCGCGGCCATCACCCGCGAGCTTACCCGCAGCGTATTGCAGATCGACCGCAATCTCGCCGAGCTGGAAAAAACCGCCACCCAATGGGAGGCGACCCGGACCGCGGCGGTCAGCGAAGCGGCGCCGCCGACCGTGATCGAGCGTATCGACGATGTCAGCAGTGCGCTTGCCAAGACGCGCAAGCGGCTGCTGGAGCGGCGCACCGAAGTCCTGTCGCTGCAAAGCCGGTCCGCCGAACTCGGATCGCGCGCGTCGCAGGCGAGGGATGTGCTCAACGCTGCCAGCGAACGTGCAGCGGCGCGATTGCTGTATCGCGATAGCCCGCCACTGTGGACAACCGATTTCTGGGAATCGTCGATCGACAGTTTTTCGGCGGAGGGCAAAGCCAACCTGACCAGCCAGACCGCGGCGTTGACCACCTATGCCTCCGCCTACAGCAGGAACTTCTTCTCGCATTTCATGGTGTTTCTCGGCATCGTCGCGATGCTCTACCTCACCCGGCGGCGCATGCGCACGCTGGCCAATGCGGACGAATGCCTGCGCCGCACCCAGACGATCTTCGAGGTGCCGGTGATGACGGCCATCATCCTTGCATTGCTGCTGAGCAGCTGGTTTTATCCGCGTCCGCCGCGGACCTTCTGGGTCGTCTTGAGCGTGCTGGGCACCGTGCCGATGCTGATCTTCGCCCGCAGGCTGATCGAATCCCATTTGCATACGATGCTGTACGGGCTGGTCGGGTTTTATCTCGCCGACAAGCTGCGGGCCTTCGTTGCGCCGCTGCCGGTATTGTCGAGGGTGCTGTTTCTGGTGGAGGCATTGCTGTTCGTCGTATTCCTCGTCTGGATGCTGAGGCGCTCGGGCAAGCGCGCCGGCACACCCTGGGCGCAGATCGCCGGATGGCGCAAGATCCGGCTGGTGGCCTGGGTGGAACTGGTGATCATCACCGCGGCCATCGCGGCGAGCATCAACGGCCAGGTGCGCCTGGCCGACCTGATCGGCGGCACCGCGCTGGCCAGCGCCTACACCGCCGTGGTGCTGTACGTTCTCCTGCGGGTGGCGGAAGGATTGCTGCAGGGACTGTTCTGCGTGCCGCCGGTGTCGCTGCTTGGCATGGTCGAGCGGCATAAACCCCTGCTCACGCGGCGCATCAACGGCTGGCTGCGGAAGGCCGCATACATCGGCTGGATTGCGCTCATCCTGCAATCGCTGGGCGTGCTCGGACCGCTGTTCGAGTATGCGAGAAGCGCCTGGGATGCATCGATCGAAATCGGCACCTTCAAACCCTCGGTCGGCGATGTGCTTACATTCATCCTGATCATCTGGGTCACTTTGTCGCTGTCCCGCTTTTCCCGCTTCGTGCTGGACGAGGAAGTGTATCCGAAGCTGCAGCTTGAACGCGGACTGCCGTATGCGGTCTCGACCATGGTGCATTATCTGGTGCTGCTGGCCGGGTTCGTGCTCGCGCTCAATGCGCTGGGGGTCGACATGACCAAGTTCACCATCCTCGCCGGTGCATTCAGCGTCGGCATCGGCTTCGGTTTGCAGAACATCGTCAACAATTTCGTGTCAGGCTTGATCGTCCTGTTCGAGCGGCCGGTAAAGGTGGGCGATACCATCCAGATGGACGATGTAGTCGGCAGGGTAAAGCGCATCGGCATCCGCGCCAGCGTCATCTCCAGCACCACCGGTGCGGAGGTCATCATCCCCAACGGCAAGCTGATCTCCGATCGCGTCACCAACTGGACCGTATCGAGCAAGCTGCGGCAGGTGACGGTGCCGGTGCTGACCAAGACGGATGTCGACCCGGGGCAGGTGAAGACGCTGCTGCAGGACATCGCGCGGGCGAATGAACTGGTCGCGGAGAGGCCGGCGCCCGAAGCGCTGTTCGTACGCCGTGCCGTCGATGTATTCGAGTTCGAGCTGCGCGTCTGGATCGCCGCACTCGATCAATGGCTGCAGGTAAAGAGTGACCTGATGACCGAGATCGACGCGGCCTTGCGGCCACCACCTCCTGCGCCGCAACCGGCGGAGGGGCATCCCGATACCTCAGGCTGACGGCGTATGCCTGCCAGTATCCGGACAGGCGTCCTTTTAAAGACGAATGAACCTGTCCCGCCGTGGGGTAAAGCTAGGCGCCATCCAGCCTGATGCCTTGCTTATTCACCAGATCCTTCATCTTTTCCAGTTCCAGCCTGATTTCCGCCGCATACTCCGCCGGCGTATTGCCTATCGCCTGCGCACCGTTTGCCGTCAGCCGTTCCTTTACGTCCGGCATCCCGAGCACCTTCACCGTTGCGTGATGCAATTTCGAGAGGATATCGGCTGGCGTCTTCGGCGGCGCGACGAAGCCGTACCACGCCGGATCGTTGACCTGCGGCAGGCCGAGTTCCTTGAATGTCGGCACATCGGGCATGGCGTCGAGTCGCCTTGGCCAGGCGATCGCAAGTGCGCGCAGCTTGCCCGCCTTGATATGCGATATGGAAGAGGGGAGATTGTCGAACATCATATCGACCTGGCCGCCGAGCAGGTCGTTGAGCGCCGGGCCGGAGCCGCGGTAGGGGATGTGGAGGATGAAGGTGCGCGTGGCGCTCTTGAACTGTTCGCCGACCATGTGCAGGATGCTGCAGGTGCCCGACGTGGCATAGCTAAGCTTGCCGGGATTGTTCTTTACCTCCGTCATGAATCGCTTGAAATCGGTCGCCGGGAATTTCGGTCCGACCGTCAGGACATTGGGCGTATGAGCGACATTGGTAATTGGCGCGAAATCCCGGATGGGGTCGTAACCAAGCTTCGGATTGCAGGCAGGATTGACCGCATGGGTCGACACCGTCGCCATGCCGATGGTATAGCCGTCGGGTTCGGCTTTCGCGATCGCCGCCGCGCCGATGCTGCCCCCGCCGCCACCACGATTCTCCACGATTACCGGTTGGCCGAGTTCCTTGCCTAGTTTGTCGGCGACGATACGCCCGACAATATCGGTCGTCCCTCCAGGAGGAAACGGAATGATCAGCTTGATCGGCTTGCCCGGATAGGTTTGCGCCTGGACGGAACCAACGGCCATGAGCATGGCGGTTATGGCGACTGCGGTCAATTTTCGCATGGTGTTTTTTTCGTTGCGATTGATTGATGGGCCATCGGAGTTCGATGGAATGCACGCCATGCGGGCCATATCATGCCCGGCGCCGCTCGCGTGCGGGCCACGTATCCAACCAGGCACTTGGGTGCCTGGCTGGGCGCTCATCCGGATGCGTCGGGAGCAGGAAGCTTTCATCGAGCTCGCTCAGCCGGTTGATGCCGAGCAGCGCCATGTTACGGTCGACTTCATCACGCAGAAGCTGGATGCCACGCTCGATTCCTGCGCCCCCTTCCGCTGCGGCTGCATACATGAAAGGCCGGCCTGCGAACACGGCCTTCGCTCCGAGCGCCATTGCTTTGAGCACGTCCGTGCCGCGCCGGATTCCTCCATCCATCATCACCGGCAGCTCGCCGGCAGCATCGAGGATGCGCGGAAGCGCGCGGAGGGGAGCGGCGGCACCGTCGAGCTGTCTGCCGCCGTGATTGGATACGATGATGCCGTCCGCGCCCAGCCCGCGCGCCCGCTCCGCATCCTCTGGATGAAGGATCCCCTTGAGTACAAGCGGGCCGGACCATCTCCGCCGGATGCGCGCGATATTTTCCCAGTTGAGGTGGTCGCGTCCGGTTGTGTCGCGAATCGCGGTGCTCGATACAATCGGTGCGCCGCGTGTGGCAAAGGAATTCTCGAAATGCGGCATTCCCGATGTCAGCAGCGTGCGTGCGAAGGTCCCGAGCAGCCAGCGTGGCCGGATCAAACCATCCCATGCCAGCCGCAAGCTGGGCCGAAGCGGCGTGGCGAATCCGGCCCGGATATTGTTTTCGCGGTTCGCCCATACCGGAATATCACATGTGATGACCAGTGTCTCGAAACCGGCGCGTGCGATCCTGTCGACCAAACAATCGATGCGCCCCTGATCGGCGGGGAGATATGCCTGAAACCATGTGCCGGGCGCCGCTTCGGCAATCTGCTCCATGGGCATGAGAGAAGAGCCGCTCATGATCGCCGGGATATTGGCGTCATGTGCGGCTTGCGCAAGGATGAGATCACCCTGGTATGCCGACAACGCGCTGATGCCGACCGGTGCAATGCCGAACGGCGACGTATAGCATTTTCCGAACAACACCGTGTGCTGGGAACGCCGGGACACGTCCACGAGCGCTCTTGGCAAAAATTGATAGTCATTGAATGCGGCGCGGTTGGCGTCCAGCGACCGGTTGTCCTCCGCCGCACCGGCGATATAGCCGAACAGGGGGCGGGGCAGTCTGCGCTTTGCCGCGACCTCGAAGTCATGCAGCGACAGAATTTTTTCAAGCCTTTTCAACGTCCCTTTTCCAACGTGCCCCATGGATGCGCCGGCTGCTGTGCGCTGTGGGGTCAATGTGCTGAAGGATGTGCTCATGCTGTCTCCAAGAGAAGTTCTAAATTTCGGGACTCATCATCATGGTGAGCAAATGAACTCTGTTTTAATAGAATTCATTGTCAGGGTGAGCTCACTTTAGGTGAGGAACAGGTTATAAAAAAGAGAAATTAAGTTAATATCCAATTTCACTTTTTAGAAAATAGATGAGCCGCCGATGACATTGAAGCAGCTGGAAGCGTTCTATTGGGCAGCGACCTGTGCCAACTTCACAATGGCGGCGGAACGGCTGTACCTGTCGACATCGTCGCTATCAAAAAGACTGGTGGAACTGGAAGAATCCCTTGGCGTGCGGCTGTTCGACCGATCCGGTCACAAGGCAGCACTGACCGAGGCCGGTGAACGTTTCCTGCCGCAGGCAAGCGCCTTGCTCATGGCAGCGGAGGCCACCCGCAAGTCCATCGGCTCGGACACGAACATCAGCGGGCGTTGCCTGTTCGGCGTCGGCGAACTGAGCGCGCTGACCTGGCTGCCCCGGATGGTTGCGCACGTCCGCCAGCACTATCCGGACGTGCGCCTGGAACCGCACGCCGATATCGGACTTGCACTGGACGAACGTCTTCGCAATGGCGAGCTCGACTGTGCGGTGATTGCCGGGCGCTCGCAGCATCCATCGATCGCATCGCAGACGGTCGGCCAGGCCCATTTCGTCTGGGTGGCCTCGCCCGAGCTGGTAGGGATGGCGACGCGCTTCCAGGACAGGCTGCTGCGGGATCATCCCATCGTGACCCTGCCCACGGGCGCCGGCACGACGCGTCTCCTTGACGAGTGGTTGATGGCGAGGGATCTGGATGTGCCGCACCGTCTCACCTGCAACAGCTGGGGAGCCATTGCCGGGTTGCTGATCGCCGGGATGGGAGTCGGCTTTCTTCCGGAGAGTTGGGCGCGTTCACTGTCAAGCCGGGACGACCTGCGCATCCTGGGCGCCAGTCCGGCGCTGTCGCCATTGGTATATACCTTCCAGAAGCGGCGCAACGACGAGCGGCCCCTGCTTGCCGCCATGCTCGACGCTGTTCGCGCTTCGGCGGATTTCAACACGCCGCCCCGGTTGCTCTGAGAGCCTGCCCCGGTGGAAGGGTCCGGTCTGCCGGAGATGATTCGCCGGCAGAACAGGAGTGGGGCGAGGTAATCGAACAGCCTGCCGCTCCGCGTTGTTTTGCCCATGTGCCGATGCCATGCTTCATTCCTCCGGCGACAACACAGGGTGCATGGACGAAGCGGTTTTCATGCTGTCAACGTTTGCAGGTCGATCGTCCTCCTGGAACTATTCATCCACGGCGTCCACACAAGTGCGTTCCTATCGCCATGATGCACTTGTCGGTTTGATCGATGCAGAACGATGTTGCGTTGCCTTCTTCCACCATCAATAAACATGAGTGAACGTTATGAAAACTGACTACGCCGCCGTATCGCCGTTCGCCTATGATATGCATGCACAAGAAGCCGGCAGCCCGCCCGCGCCGCGAGCATTACCGGGTGCCGCTCCTGCCATCCCGGAGAAATCGCCGGATGATTCGCATCCACGTATCCGGCCTTGCGGCACCAAACAATTTCTTGCGCTATTCAATAACAAGGCGTCCGGTCTGCCTAACGATGCAGAGCTGGCAAAAGCATTCGGCAACAGCGTCACTGTCTACAGCAGCCGATCGAAGGAAGTCAGACACCCACACAACCCGGCCCGCCTCCCGGAGCCAAGCAAGGATTCCATGGCGTTGCTGTATAAATTCTGTGGCACACCTTCCCTGAAAATGATTAGTTCAGTCAAATCTCCGCACCTGCTGGAATACCTGCCCGGACAAATCGTGAATGTGCAGCATTCAGTTGCCCTCGATCCTTCCGCGCCGTCGACGTCCGCATTCCTGCTCAATACCACGCTTGACGAGCTGAAGGAAAGCGCCGCACGCTTCCCGGCGAATTCCCGTGTTGTCATTGCCGGCAATGACTCCCGCTCTGTCGCACAACAGGTGGCCTTCCTGTCGCATGCGCGAGCCGATCTACAGGTGATCGGCCATGCGTCCACCTTCCACGATCCGGACAATACCCGTGGCGCCATTGATGCTTTTCGCCGGGTCGGGACGATGCTTCGCGGCGAAACCGCTGTCGTGACTGCCGCGCTCAAGACCCGGGACAGTGCGTGGATCGGCCGCAAGACCGGCTGCCGCGTGCCGGCCGGTACGGCGATCACGGCACCATTCGATGCCAGGGGGCGTCTTGACCGGAATGCATTCGCAGCGTTCCTTCGTGCGGAAAGAGCCGATGCCAATCAAAGCCTGATGGGTGCCGTCAACGCGTTCGATGAGATCAACCTGCCCACGATATCCGCAGGCGCCATTGCCCCTCAAATGCACACCTCCCGCTTGCGGCGGAAAAAGCCTGTCGATGCGCACCATGCTGATGCCGGCATAAAGTCTCTCGGTAAAGTGATGGTATTCGGTTCCACCGGCAATGTCGGTTCGGCCCTGGTCGAAGTCATGTCCGGAAGAACCACGGTATATGCAATGAAAAGAAACATCGCCAAAACGCCTGTCGATTCGTTGGGCAATGCGGCGCATCCGGTGTTTGAACTTGGCGACAGGGAAATCCCGGAAGGAATGGTGCCGGATACGGTGTTCCTGGCTGCGTCGGCACCGCGCCCTACCGACGAGCACGGCAGGATCATCGTCGATCGGGCCGCGATGCTGGAAACAAACCTGGAGCAGGTGCTGATTCCTGCAATCAGCAAGCTGCCCGCCGGTATCAGGCTGGTGCAGGTGATTACGAACCCGTGTTCCGATATGGCATTTGCCGCATGGCTTTTGCGACCTGACCTCGCGGAAAAAATCTCCGGACACTCCGGAACCGATATGGTGCGCCAGCAACAGCATGTCGCCCGCCCCGGAGACCCGGGCAGTTACTTCACGTTCGGACCGCATTCCCCGGGCCAGGTGAATGTCGATATCGAGCGCAATGCGATCGACCCCGACATTGCCGTCAAGGGAGATGACATCGCCCGGCGGTCGGGCGGCCAGCCGGCGACGGACCCGACCGCCCTGTCCAGCGTCTTGGAGGCGATCAACATTACCAATCATGTGCGATCGAGTTATGCGCTGCCGCTGACGGCACTTGAAGCAGCGGAGCTGACAAGCTTCCTGGCCGAAGTGACTCCCCGCGGACAGGACCTGCAAGCCGTCAGCGAAGGAGTCGCAATCACCGTGCCGCGAAACAGCGACGGCGCAATAGATTGGGACATGTTGCGCAAGGCGAGCGACAACCTGCCGGAATTCGCCGGCAAGGCGAATGCGGCGGTTGCCGAGGTGGAAGGTGGACGACGCAGCGTTCTCGACAAGTTGGTCCGGATGGTGGACGCGAAACACCCGGAACTTCGCGCCCACCTCAACCACGATTGGATTCTCGCCAACCGGGAACGGCTGCTCAGCCTGGTGTCATAGGCACGCCTGCCTGCCCGCTCCCGGGATACCTGCTTTTCGGAGGGGCCGGCAAACGGCAGTCCCTGTACGTAACACAGCGACGTCGATCGGCCTTTCGCATGGCCTTGCGAACCGCCCTGAAGGCAACCGATCATTCTCGATCATCGATTTATGGAATTTGCACCAATGGAAAATGCGGAAGCATGCCTTTGTTTGCTGAATGACCTGCGGCGGATCACGAATATGCCACCCGCCACCGGGAATGGCGGAAAAGGAAGCCTCGCGCTCGACATCACCGTCGATGGTATCGGATTCTCGCTCATGCCGGGTGCGGACGACAACGCCGATTGCCTGCTTCTGTTTTGCGAATTCGGAGAACTGCCGGAAGATCGCGGCGCACTTGCAATGCGCAGGCTGCTGGAGGCCAATCTGGCGATGATGGGCGCCGGTCGGCCAAGTTTCGGCATCAACTTTGCAACCGGGCAGGTTCTGCTGTCCGGCGCCGTGCGCATGGCCGGCATGACCGGTGAAACGCTGGCGCAGATGTTGTTTCATTACGCCGGCAGGGCGAAAGAGTGGCGTGAAACCTTTTTCCTGCTGGAGGAGGAGCGCCGGATGTTCGCGCCAACGCGCCATACCCATGCGCGCGCGGCGGAAATGATGCGCCGGTCGCAGACGAGCCCGGCAACAGAGACTTCCGGGAAGCCGGCATGACGATCGCCGTTACGGCGCAGCAACGGACTGCCGCGGTTCATCCAGTCCATCATGCGGGAACATCGACATCGCGCGCCGCAGCGCCAGACAAGTCGATCGGTCCCATGGCCGGACGGGGCGCGTTGATACAGCTTTCGGATACGCGCATTACCGCGGGATTGCCGCCCATCATGCCGCAGGCCTTCGGGGCGCCGGATCCTCGCGCGCTGTCATCATTCCGCTTGCACGTGGAACCCGTGAGTCCCCGGGCCGATGATGCCGGAGGCGTCTCGCGGATGCAAAAACGCTATCAGAACGAGTTGCGCAGAAGGCACGCGATCAGCGAACAGAACATCGATGCCGCAAAGGCGTTGTACGTGGCCTATCACCACATGACGGAGCAGATGCAGGCGAACCCCGCTTCGGTAACGCGCCAGGACATAGACCGCGTCATGACACTGGCGGAGAAATTTTTTGAGGTGGACTGGAGAAGGGATACGAGAGCTGCAGGACATGCTTATCAATGCGTGAGCCATCCGTCCTCCTTGCTTTCCCTGATACCGAGTGCCTACTATGCGCTCAGCAACGACAACCCTGTCAGCAAGGCGAAACTTGCCCTGGTGGCGCAGGTGATCTACTCCGTCTTCTCGTTCGTTCCGCCGGCGATTTCCCATTCGATTGTTTTTCATTGGCAGTCCCGCAGCATGCTGCAGGCGGCGAAGACGACGTCGGACAGCGTGAAAACCCCTACCCTCAAGGCCGCGATCGACGAGCTGACGGAGGCAACGGAACAGTTTGAACGTGTTGCAGGAATGATGCATGGCGAGGAGCGGAACAACACGAGCACAAGGCTGCTGGCCGATACCGATCCTGCTCACCGTGACACGGCTTTCCATGACGCCTATCGCAGACTTCTCGCTGCCCGCGGAGAATGCGCAAAAGTCGAGTCAAAGTTTGGCATCGAGCAAGCCGCGCTGTACAACACCACCATCGTGCGCGGCCTCCGGGTCGTGGTGGGGCTGGCGGCGGCGCTGATTTCCTTCCTCACTGCGAATCCGAAATACGGCCTGTACGCGCTGGCGCTCGGCGCTGTCGGCGCCATGATCGCGCAGGCGTTCGCCGGCCTGCCCGATACGGCCAACAAGGCGGCCGCGCAACTGCGGACCATGCCACGCGCTGTCGATGTTCTGGACAAGGCCGGCATCACACAACGGTCGCCCGTGACCGCCGATGACATCAGCCGTGACGACCTCGATCAATTCATCAAAACCCTGGCCCGGGAATCCTTATCAGGGCCGATCGAGATCCGGGTCGGTGCGGTGCAAAAGCGTCTGGAATACGAAAAGCGGTTAGTGGCCCAGCAGATCGCGAGGATCCATGGAGCGCGTGATTGCGACAGCTTCATCAGGCTGGCGTACCTGGCCAAGCGGGCGGACGAGCTTACACCGGATGATGAGCGGGAGCGCGATACGCTGGCAAGGCAATATGCGCGGCCGTTAAGTGGTGCCAGGCAACGTGATTACGAAGCATGCCTGAGCAAGGTGGTGGCGCTCGAGAAGGACATTGCGGCTTTGGCGAAGCCTGACTGGGATGCTCTTTCGAGTGAGGGCAAAAGTATCCTGATGCGCGAGATGGAGGCTTACGATGAACCTGGCATCTTCCTGCAGGCGGCGCTGATACTCAAGGAAGGCCTGTCCGATCTGGCCAAGCCGGAGCAGGTCTGTCCATTGGCCATCAATAAATGCGTGCAGGCGTTCACGATGATATTGGGTGGATCGAGTACGCCGCAGCTGATTAGCGCGGTGATGCGGCTGGTAACGCAGCTTGTTGCCCATCAACGGAACGCGCCCGACTATCAGCTTCCCCGGTGGACGGTGCTGTTCCTGATTCTCGGCTCGATGCTGGCTCTCTACGGATCGAAAATGGGCCCGCCCGCGGCGACTCATACGGTCCAGCTCAGGAGCGATTTGAAGAAGCGGCTGGAAGAGGGGACGCTTAATATCCCGGCAGGCTGGCGCATGTATTCCAGTGCGGCGTACTGGAAACTCTTCTTCAGCGAACTGCCGGGATCGGTTGTCGCGCAACGAAACATCAACCGCAACTTGTCGGTGCTGGGCGCCGTCTATAAGCGGTCGGAAGCGTCGATTCAGCAATCCGGCGCACTGATCCAGGTAACCAGGCATGCCCGGGAGCACAACGATCTTGAAGCCGGCGTGCCGGACTATGCGCGCCTGCAAATGCAGGTCGGGGTGGCGAGCCGACAAGCCGACCTGAGCAGTCAACGCAAGGAAGACCTGATGCGGGAGACGATGGAGACTGCGCGGATCCTCCGGGAGTTGGAACTGAGGCTTGCCAATATCAGGAATGCCTTGTCCCCGGCAGCGCCGATCGGGACGTCGTTACGCTGAGAGCTGGCGGCGGAGCTGCATGGGCTTTGCATGGAATCGCGCCGGATTATGGCAGTGGGCCGCCATGCGTACCGTAGCGCCTGCAGCCGTACGCACTGAGGGAAACGGGTACGCGACCGCTTCGCTTACTTCGTCTGGCGGTCGAGATTCTCGAACAGTGCGTCATATCCCGCTTTGGAGAATCCCTGTTGCCGCCTTTCTTTCCATAGCAGCAGTGGTATTCCTGTTCCCGTGCCGGCCTGGGCAAACGCCCGTTTGCCTGCCGGAGTATCAATATCGTATTCCTGGTAGGCGAGGCCTCTCTGGCCGAGATAAGCCTTGGCCTTCGTGCAGTAACCGCACCATGTCGCGGTGAAGAGCCGGATGCCTTCGCTCCCGGTCCCTGTCTCCAGAGAGCGGCGCTGGATGCCGGCTTCCGGTTCCTGCCGATCGCGGCGCACCGACTCCGGGACCGGCGAAGCAGGCAGCGGAGAATAGCTCATGGTCTTCTGCACCTTCGCCCCCGCCGGCGGCGTGTCGCTATAGCTGATGCGTCCATCCGGACCGACGGATTTGTACAAGGTCTGGCCCGATGCCGCAGCCGGAATCAGGAAGAGGACAAACAGAAGAACGCATGGGGTGTTCCTGAAAATGTTCATGTCAGCCTTTCGAAAATGACGGGCATCTGTGCGCCGGTTCGGCCTTCATCATGGCCGGCCGGAAGAAATCTCTTGTGACCGCGGGCGCAATTCACTCAGCAGCAGCGCGCCGATGACGATGGCGCCGCCGGCCAGACCACGCACGCCGAGGACTTCGCCCAGCCACATCCAGCCGAACAGCGAAGCAAAAACCGGTTCCATCGAATAAATCACCGCCGCCTTGTCTGCCGGTACCTTCCGTTGTCCGATGGCCTGGAGGAACAGCATGGCGGCGGTGGCGCAGGCGCCGAGATAAAGGATGGTCGTCGCATGGGGCGCGGCCCTTGCGGGCAGGGAAGCGAGCGTATCGGTATTCAGTGACTGCAGCAGGACCCACAAGGTGGCAAGGATTGCCATCACGGCGATCTGGGTGGCGGCGAGATGGGCGGATTGATGTCTGGGCGAACGTCGTGACAGCACGATTACATACAACGCATAGGCAAGGGCGCATAGCAGGGTTGCCGCGTCGCCGTGCGGATTGCCGCCGCCTTCCCACGACATCAGGCCGATGCCGAGACAGGCGAGGACCGCCGCCAGCAGTACGGGCGCGGACAGGCGACCGCCGAACAGCAGGCCGAGGAAGGGCACCATCAATACATTGAGACTGGTAAGGAAGGCGCTGCGGTTCGACGATATATGCTGCAGTCCGTAGGCTTGCGCGACGTAGGAGGCGAGAGCAAGCGCGCCGAGGAGCATGCCGTCAGTCCACGCCGCACGCGGCGCGCGGGCCAGAAAAGGCAGCATGCAGACCGCCGCCACCAGAAAACGCAAGGCGGAAATCTCGACGCCATTCAGGTCGGCCGATGCCGATTTCAACAGCGGAAAGGTCGTACCCCAGACAAGCGTGACCAGCAGAAGAAGCAGGACGCTCCGGTTCACGCCGGCCTCGTGCCGAAACCACGCGCCAGCATGGCTGGCACGATGATCTTGTGTACTGGCACCACGAAGAAAAGATAAAGGCGCCCGAGCCGGTTGTGCACATGCACCACGGTCGATACGACGACTTTCGGCTGTGCGCCTGCGTGCTTGTACAGGGAGAGCCGGGCGTCGAGATGCTTGTCCGCATCGCCGAGCACGACCTCATGGCTGGAGACGGAAAGAAGGGTAAAGATGCCAACCCGGTCGCCCGGTTTGTAATCTGCTGCGATCTTGCTCCGATCGATATCACTCAGGTGGCCCACGTCCTTCAAGCCGAACAGCGACACGACGCGATTGCGTATGGTCAGCAGCAGGTTGACCCAGCGCGGCGTGCCTGTCACCGCCGCCAGGTACAGCGCCATCGCTGTCCTGTCGTCATTCACAACCATCTCGAACGCATCGTGGAAATATGCCGTCGCAGCAGCATCGTGCAATTCGCTGTCTGCCGGAATCTTTGCTGCATGCATGCGCGCTCCTAGCGGAATGACCGGCAACGCCGGGCTGGATCGAACTTCAGCGGAGGGTTGGAGAACCTGACGCCGCAGTGTATTTGCTGCCTGGGGATTTGTCCATATTGCAATATGTCGTCCGATGCATGCGCAGTCCCGAATCGCCACGGTGATCCGTTATCAGCGGGCTGTGCGAAGCATCGCATCACGCCCGTGCGGCATCCTCTGCCAGAAGCGTTCCGATGCCTTTCAGCTTGTCGAGCCCGACCGGCTTGACCCAATGATGGTGAAACCCTGCATCGGCGGCGCTTTGCCTGTCTTTTTCCTGACCCCAGCCGGTGAGTGCGATAAGCAGGACCGGTTTGTCGCCGGCCTGCGCGCGGATGCGGCGTGCGACTTCATAGCCGTCGATGCCTGGCAGGCCGATGTCGAGCAGCGCGATATCGGGCCTGAAATCCATCGCTGCTTCCACGCCGGACAATCCGTCGTGGGCGATCCGCACTTCATTGCCGAGCATGCGCAGCACCTCGGCCACCGTATTCGCGGCGTCGGCATTGTCGTCGACGACCAGGATGCGCCCGACGCTCCCCTGGCCGTTCATGGTTCCGGATTCGATGCCGTGCGCCGGTTGCGGCATGCCGTGGACACCAGGTTCCAGTCCGTCCGGCAGGAAGACGGTGAATTCGCTGCCTTGCTCCAGGCCCGCGCTGTATGCCTCCACATGGCCGCCGTGCAGGCCGACCAGTCCCTCCACCAGCGACAGGCCGATGCCCAGCCCGCCCTGGCTGATGCGGGAGGAGTGGCTGCCCTGTACGAAGACGGTAAAAATCGTGCGCAGCATGTCGGGAGGAATACCGATGCCGTTGTCCCTGACTTTCACGACCAGCCGCGTCGGTTCGGATCGTGCAAGCAGTTCGATCCGGCCGCCGGGGCGGGTGTACTTGGCGGCGTTGGTCAGCAGGTTCGCGAATACCTGCTCCAGGCGCAGCGGATCGGCCATGAACTCCCGGTGTTCGTCCGGAAGACTGACAACCAATTGGTGATTGGCCGCTTCGATATGCGGACGGCAGGCTTCGATGGCATTGTGCAGGACCGAAGCAAGGCTGATACGGGATTTGCGCAGCTGGATTTTGCCCGTCGTGATGCGCGATACATCCATCAGGTCGTCGACCAGGCGGGTCAGCTTGAACACCTGTCTTTCCATCATGTGCACCGCTTTCTCCACCTGCGCCGGATTGCCGCCGGAGAGCTTGATCAGGCTGAGTGCATTGGTGACGGGCGCCAGGGGATTGCGCAATTCATGGGCCAGGGTGGCAAGAAAAATATCCTTGCGCCGGTCTGCGTCCTGCAGTTCCCGGTACAAATTCGAATTGTCGATCGCGATCGCCGCGCGGCGGGCAAGATCCCCTGCCAGCGCAAGGTCTTCCGGACCATACAGGCGGCCCGATTCGGCGGTGATGAAGGTAATGACGCCCTGGGTCTTGCCGTGCGCCGACAGCGGCGCTCCGATATAGGACTTCAGACCGAGCTGCTTCAGGATGCCAAGATAGTCCTGGTCGGAAACCGACTCTTCCAGCATGGCGTCCGTGATTTCCGGAACCAGTTCGGGGATGCCGGTGCGGATGACGTTCCATGTACCGGTCGGCAGCGACGGATCAGGCGGATAGCGGCGGTGCAGTTCGTGCGCCAGCGCCACCTTGTCCGGATTCACATGGGTCACCGCCACCCGGACCAGCCGGTTGTCGGCATCCAGCAGGTCGACCGCGCACCAGTCGGCGAACGTCGGTACCGCAAGACGCGCGATGCGGTCGAGAGTTTCCTGGTGATCGACGAGCTGCGAAAGCGCGGCGCTGGCCTCGGCGACGAATTTCAGGTCCTGTTCGGTCTTCTTGCGACGTGTAATGTCCATGCAGATGCCGGCCATCTGCTGCGGGTTGCCGTCACCGTCCACGAAAATCCTGCCGCGCCCCTCCACCCAATGAATGCTGCCGTCGGGCCACACGATCCGGTACTCGATCCGGTGTCCCTCGCCGCTCGCCAATGATTTCCGTACCGCTTCGCGAACATACTCGCGATCGTCCTCATGGACCAGGTCCGTGTAGTCATCCAGCGACTGGGCTAACGTACCGGGCGGCAAGCCGTGCAGCTTGTCCATGCCGGGCCACCACAAGTTCACGTTTTCGGGGATGTTCCATTGCCATGCGCCCATGCCGCCGGCGTCCAGCGCGAGCTGCAATCGTGCCTGCGTACCGGCAAGCGCATCTTCCGTGTTCTTGCGATGCGTGATATCGGTCGAGAACACTGTCAGCCCATCAGGACCGGGATATACCCGATTCTCGAACCAGGCATTCCAGGGCGCATAGTAGTGTTCTTCGACGATGGCGCGCTGCTGCGCGGCCGCCGCATGCAGCATACGATAATAGGCATTGCCGACCGCTTCCGGAAACAGATCCCAGATACAACGGCCCAGCAGTTCATCCTTCGTCTTGCCGAGCAGGCGGGCGGCGCCTTCATTTACATAGGTGTAGCGCCATTGATGATCGTAGCTGACCAGATGATCGCCGATGCTCTCCAGCAGGATCGACAGGCGGCGCTCGGCGGCTTCGAGCGCATTGCGGGTGGCTTTCTGCTGCGTGACATCGCGCTGGACGCACAGCCAGCAGGTATGGCCGGAGAGCGACAGCAGGGTGATATACGCCTCGGTGTAGAAGATCTCGCCGTTCTTGCGGCGGTTGCGCCACTCGCCCCGCCAGACGCCGATTCGCCGTAATTCGTCGATCACCTCGCCGACGATGCGCGCATTCTCGGCGGCCTCGTAGGCATTCTGGACCGTCACGTGCTTGCCGATCAATTCACCCGGCGCATAGCCGAACATCTTGTCTTCAGCGGCGTTGGTGTAGACGATGATGCCGTCTTCATCGGCGATGCTTACGCCTTCGGTCATGTTCGCCAGGACGCTTCGATGGATTTGCAGGGCCTCGTCGACCGCCCATTGCCTTCCGCTGAAGCCGTGCCTCCCATCTTGTATCGGCAGGACGCCGGCGCCATGTGCAAATGCGGCGTCATCGCCGGATGCCAATACTTGTTCGACGGCCTGTTCCCACCTGGCCGCAGTCAGCGGGTCCGGCGCCGCGCCATTCGGCAAGAGCTCCTGAATGCCGGTAGCGGTTCCCGTCTGTGACGACAGAAACGCCTGCATGGCGCGGTACGCTTGCGCAGCACTCAGCTTTTTTTCACTCATGGAATCGTCCTGGCCGGAAATAAAACGCCCAATCTTCTCACAGGAGAGGGGTAATGCCGAAAAAAGCGATAGGGCACCGTCGGAGAGGCGGGTTTGCGGCGCTCAGCGATGCAGGCTGTCGACCAGTTCCTGGATCTCGTTGAATTTGAGGGGCTTCACGAATACGCGGTCGAAGCCGGCCTGCAGCGCCTTCTCGCGGTCTACGGCGCTGCACAGGCCGGTCACGGCGACCAGCGGAATGAACGGAGAGAGCGACATCGAACGGAATTCACGGGCAAACCCGAAGCCATCCATCTCTCCCGGCAGGCGCAAATCGCAAAAGATCAGGTCCGGCCGTTTTTTATGAACGATGTCGAGACCGCTGCGCGCGGACAGCGCAACATCGGATGTGCAACCCAGGACTTCGAGAAGGTCGGCGAACAGTTGGGCGAGATGATGATTGTCTTCGACGATCAATACCCGCACCGGC
>NZ_DASZBA010000192.1:0-9180 GCF_035944575.1 Noviherbaspirillum sp. | reverse complement strand
CAACCCGATCGCCATGGAAGAAGGTCTGCGCTTTGCAATCCGTGAAGGCGGCCGTACCGTCGGCGCCGGCGTCGTCGCTAAAATCATCGAGTAATACATGATGCAGCGCTGCAAAGTGGGGAGTCGCCAGCATTGTAGCGTTGCGCAATTGTATAAATGTTTTCACGTAGGGGTATAGCTCAACTGGCAGAGCGTCGGTCTCCAAAACCGAAGGTTGGGGGTTCGATTCCCTCTGCCCCTGCCACCGATTCAGTCGGTGCAGTGGTCGTTAACTGCACTATGGCGTCGAAAGTAACAACGTATGTCTAACCAGCCCGTCGAAACAGTCACCACATCGAGCGACAAGATCAAGGTCGCCCTGGCGATTTTTGCTGTTGTCGCGGGTATTGTCGGCTTTTATGTCTTGTCGGGTCAGCCGACTATCGTTCGTGCCGCCGCCCTTGTGGGCGGCTTGGTCGCGGCGATCGCGCTGGCATGGACTTCCACTTCAGGTCGCGAGTTCATCGGCTTTTCAAAAGAAGCTGTACGCGAAACCAAGAAAGTGGTTTGGCCAACACGGAAGGAAGCGCTGCAGATTACCGGAATTGTCTTTGCTTTTGTGCTGGTAATGGCAATTTTCCTTTGGGGGACGGACAAGCTGTTGGAATTCGTTCTCTATGACTTGATTTTGGGCTGGAAATAACCATGAGCGAGAACATGCAAGATAGCCCGCAAGGCACCTCGGCAGTCACTCACTCTGGCGGAAGCAAGCGCTGGTACGTGGTTCATGCCTATTCAGGTATGGAAAAAAGTGTTCAGCGTGCATTGATGGAGCGTATTGATCGCGCCGGCATGCAGGACAAGTTCGGTCAAATATTGGTGCCGACCGAAGAAGTCATCGAAGTCAAGAATGGCCAGAAGTCCGTTACAGAGCGTCGTTTCTTTCCTGGCTATGTGCTGGTCGAGATGGAAATGACGGACGAGACTTGGCATTTGGTAAAAAACACTAGCAAAGTCACTGGGTTCATCGGTGGCAAATCCAATAAGCCGACGCCAATTCCGCCGCACGAAGTCGACAAAATTATGCAGCAAATGCAAGAAGGTGTGGAAAAGCCGCGCCCGAAAGTGCTGTACGAAGTCGGGGAGTTGGTGCGGATCAAAGATGGTCCATTCACAGACTTCAACGGCAATGTTGAAGAAGTCAATTACGAAAAGTCACGGGTGCGTGTGTCCGTTACGATCTTCGGTCGCGCTACACCGGTTGAATTGGAATTCGGACAGGTCGAGAAGGTTTGACAGGCACTGCGGAAAACTGAAGTCAATAAGCGCAGTCGCACTCTTTTTACCCAGAACAAACAATATCCACCAAGCGCCGGTTAGAGCGCCGCAGGCACATCGTCCGCTAAATCTAATCAATGCAGCAAGAGGAGCCGAAGTAGCCAGCATGGCGAACAGGCGCTAATACTCATCTAACAGGAGCCATCATGGCAAAGAAAATTATCGGTTTTATCAAGCTGCAAGTGCCGGCTGGTAAAGCCAATCCGTCGCCTCCTATCGGTCCTGCGCTGGGTCAGCGCGGTCTGAACATCATGGAGTTCTGCAAAGCGTTCAATGCGCAAACCCAAGGTGTCGAGCCAGGTCTGCCGATCCCGGTTGTGATCACCGCTTTCGCCGACAAGTCTTTCACTTTCGTGATGAAGACACCGCCGGCTACGATCCTGATCAAGAAGGCAGCTGGTATTCAAAAGGGTTCTCCGAAGCCGCATACGGACAAAGTAGGCAAGATCACTCGGAAGCAGGCTGAAGAAATCGCAACGACGAAGATGCCGGATCTCACGGCAGCTGATATGGATGCCGCAGTGAGAACGATCGCAGGTTCTGCACGTTCCATGGGCATCACGGTGGAGGGTCTGTAATGGCTAAGTTATCCAAGCGCGCAAAGGCGCTGAAAGCGAAAGTCGATCGTACGAAGGTGTACGCGTTCGACAATGCAATCGCCCTCATTAAAGAGTGCGCAACTGCAAAATTCAACGAGTCGATCGACGTTGCAGTGCAGTTGGGGGTCGATGCGAAGAAATCGGACCAAGTGGTCCGCGGTTCTGTTGTTCTGCCTTCCGGCACAGGCAAGACGGTGCGCGTCGCCGTGTTCGCTTCCGGCGACAAGGCCGAAGCTGCAAGAGCAGCGGGCGCTGACATCGTCGGTATGGAAGATCTGGCTGAGCGTATTAAAGCAGGCGACATGCCTTTCGATATCGTAATCGCATCGCCGGATACCATGCGTATCGTTGGTACCCTTGGCCAGATTCTTGGTCCGCGCGGCATGATGCCGAACCCGAAGGTCGGCACCGTGACTCCGGACGTTGCGACTGCTGTCAAGAATGCTAAGGCAGGTCAGGTTCAATACCGTACCGACAAGGCAGGCATCATTCACGCAACTATTGGCCGTAAATCCTTCAGCGACAATGAACTTAAGTCCAATCTGTTGGCCTTGATCGAGGCGTTGAACAAAGCGAAACCAGCTACCAGCAAGGGCGTGTATCTGCGTAAGGTTGCAATTTCGTCGACCATGGGTGCCGGCGTACGCGTCGATCACGCTTCGCTGAGCGCTTGATATTTTGAATAAAGTCCTCACGCATGGAAATTGCGCGAGGCGAATCTTTGGGCCGGACTGCCTTTTGCCTTATCGAAGGCGGTCCGGATTGTCAAAGACCGTTGGGCGGCGTGTATGCAGAAAATGCACAAAGTTAAACTTCGATGAGAAATCATTAAACCCAACGCAGATGGTGAACCCGAACAAGTTTCGTAGTCTCAACGCTGCGCAATTCAAATGCATTGCCAGTAATGAACTCCTGAACTTCGGACGCCGTGTTCGAACCGATGTCCGGCATTTGCCAGGCATCATTTTTGGAGGTTGATCTTGAGTCTCAATCTGAATGACAAAAAGGCCGTCGTTGCTGAAGTCTCTGCAAAGGTAGCAAACGCACAGACGATCGTCGTGGCCGAATACCGTGGCATCCAGGTTGGTCACTTGACGCAACTGCGCGCCAAAGCGCGTTCCCAAGGCGTGTACATGCGCGTGTTGAAGAACACACTCGCACGTCGTGCTGTAGAGGGTACGCAATTTGCTGGCCTCGCCTCCGAAATGACCGGCCCGTTGATCTATTCGATCTCTGAGGACGCCGTTGCTGCTGCCAAAGTCGTTCACGACTTTGCCAAAGGCAATGACAAACTGGTCATCAAGGCAGGGAACTATGCAGGTAAGTCGCTTGATAAAGCAGGCGTTACTGCATTGGCCAGCATTCCGAGCCGTGAAGTCCTCATCTCCCAGTTGCTGGGTGTGATGCAGGCGCCGGTTTCCGGCTTTGCCCGTGCGTTGGCTGCACTCGCAGCGAAGAAGGAAGCCGAGGGCGCTTAATCAAAAAGTGCGCCTTTAGTCCTTCTGCGTCAGTACCGATTAGATGTAATTACCGAATCAATTTAGGAGTTTCAAATGGCAATTAGCAAAGACGATATCCTTGAAGCAGTAGGTCAAATGTCCGTAATGGACTTGAATGACCTGGTGAAGGCTTTTGAAGAGAAATTTGGCGTGTCCGCCGCTGCAATGGCAGTAGCTGGTCCTGCTGGCGCGGGTGGTGGCGGTGCAGCGGCTGTTGAAGAGCAGACCGAGTTCACCGTTATCCTGTCCGAAATCGGCGCGAACAAAGTGGGCGTCATTAAGGCAGTCCGCGAAATCACTGGTCTGGGCCTGAAAGAAGCCAAAGACCTGGTTGATGGTGCACCGAAGCCAGTCAAGGAAGGCATCGCCAAGGCAGATGCAGAAGCTGCAAAGAAGAAGTTGGAAGAAGCTGGCGCGAAAGCCGAACTCAAGTAATTTCGGCTTTGCGATTGGATTGCGGAACAGGACTTGGTGTAACGATATCCTGTTCCCGGCTGATTAGTAAGGCGCCGGAGTCAAAGCGCGGAATCCTCTCCAGAAGAGCGGATTCGGCTTTGGCTCCTTTGTCGTTTTCACATTTTGTTGCGTCGAATTCGAGTCCGCTCGTTGTCTTTGAGTGCAAGCAACAAAATTAGTTTAGTAAAGCTCAGTTTAGTTGGGCTCTAGGACCGAGACTTGAGGTTTCGCAGGCAGCCGATCACGGCGGTGCCGAGCAAAACCTGAATTCTCCATCCTTCCCTGTCACTCACGGAGTGTCCATGCACTACTCATTTACTGAGAAGAAGCGTATTCGCAAGTCATTCGCGAAGCGCGCCAACGTTCACAATGTTCCGTTTCTCCTGGCCACCCAGCTTGAGTCCTATTTAGGTTTCTTGCAGGCGGACAAACCGGCCTCGCAACGCAAGAATGAAGGTCTGCAATCCGCCTTCACCTCGATTTTCCCAATCGTATCGCACAATGGATTTGCTCGGCTAGAGTTTCTGTCTTACGTGTTGGGTGATCCACCGTTCGACGTGAAAGAGTGTCAGCAGCGCGGGCTGACTTTCGCTTCCCCCCTGAGGGCCAAGGTGCGTCTGGTCATTCTGGACAAGGAATCACCAACGAAGCCGGTCGTCAAGGAAATGAAAGAGCAGGAAGTCTACATGGGTGAATTGCCCTTGATGACGACCACCGGTTCTTTTGTCATCAACGGTACCGAGCGCGTAATCGTATCGCAGCTGCATCGTTCGCCGGGCGTGTTTTTCGAACACGACCGTGGCAAGACACATTCTTCCGGCAAGCTGTTGTTCTCCGCCCGAATCATTCCATACCGCGGCTCGTGGCTTGACTTCGAATTCGACCCGAAGGACATCCTGTTCTTCCGCGTCGACCGTCGTCGCAAAATGCCTGTAACAATCCTGCTCAAAGCAATCGGCATGACGCCGGAGCAAATCCTTGCCAACTTCTTCGTATTCGATAACTTTACGCTGCGTTCCGAAGGCGCGGAGATGGAGTTCGTCTCCGAGCGCCTGCGCGGTGCGGTTGCCGGCTTTGACATCAGCGACAAGTCCGGCAAGGTCATCGTGTCGAAAGACAAGCGCATCAACGCGAAGCATGTGCGTGAGATTGAGGCCGCGGGTATCAAGCATATTTCGGTACCGGAAGATTACCTCCTCGGCCGCATCCTGGCGAAAAACATCATCGACACCGACACCGGCGAAGTGATCGCCAGCGCCAACGACGAGCTCACCGATGAGTTGCTCGGCCGCCTGCGCGAGGCAGGTGTGACGGATATCCAGACGCTGTACACCAACGATCTCGATCAAGGTGGTTATATTTCGCAAACACTGCGTATGGACGACACCGCCGACCAGATGGCTGCACGTGTGGCCATCTATCGCATGATGCGTCCTGGCGAGCCGCCGACAGAAGATTCCGTCGAAGCCTTGTTCAACGGACTGTTCTACAGCGAAGAGCGTTACGACTTGTCGGCCGTCGGCCGCATGAAGTTCAACCGCCGTATCGGTCGTGATGAGTTGACCGGCGCGATGACCCTGTCGAACGAAGATATTCTCGCCGTCATCAAAATCCTGGTTGAATTGCGCAATGGTCGCGGTGAGGTCGATGACATTGATCACCTCGGTAACCGCCGCGTCCGCTGCGTCGGCGAACTGGCAGAGAACCAGTTCCGCGCTGGCCTCGTGCGTGTCGAACGCGCCGTAAAAGAGCGCCTCGGCCAAGCCGAAGCGGACAACCTGATGCCGCACGATCTGATCAACTCGAAGCCGATCTCCGCGGCCATCCGCGAATTCTTCGGTTCGTCGCAGTTGTCGCAGTTCATGGACCAGACCAATCCGCTGTCGGAAATCACCCACAAGCGTCGTGTCTCCGCGCTCGGACCGGGCGGTCTGACCCGCGAACGTGCCGGCTTCGAAGTTCGAGACGTGCATCCGACCCACTATGGCCGCGTATGCCCGATCGAAACTCCGGAAGGCCCGAACATCGGCCTGATCAACTCGCTCGCACTGTACGCCCGCCTGAACGAATACGGCTTCCTCGAAACGCCGTACCGCAAGGTCGAAGGCAGCAAGATCACCAACCAGATCGACTACCTGTCCGCAATCGAAGAGGGGCGTTACATCATCGCCCAGGCGAACGCGACTGTTGCGAAGGACGGTACATTGTCCGACGAACTGGTGTCGGCACGCCAGGCTGGCGAAACCATCCTGGTCTCGCCGGAGCGTGTGCAGTACATGGACGTCGCGCCAGGCCAGGTTGTATCGGTTGCTGCGTCGCTGATTCCGTTCCTCGAGCATGACGACGCGAACCGTGCGTTGATGGGTGCCAACATGCAGCGCCAGGCTGTTCCCTGCCTGCGGCCGGAAAAAGCGTATGTCGGTACCGGCATCGAGCGGACAGTTGCCGTCGACTCCGGCACGACCGTGCAGGCGTTGCGTGGCGGTGTGGTGGACTACATCGATGCAGGCCGTGTGGTTATTCGTGTCAATGACGATGAAGCCGCGGCGGGTGAAGTCGGCGTCGATATCTACAATCTGATCAAGTACACGCGTTCGAACCAGAACACGAACATCAACCAGCGTCCGATCGTGAAGGTCGGTGATCGCGTTGCCAAGCATGACGTCATCGCCGATGGCGCTTCGACCGATCTGGGCGAGCTGGCCCTCGGCCAGAACATGCTGGTCGCCTTCATGCCATGGAACGGCTACAACTTCGAAGATTCGATCCTGATTTCCGAAAAGGTTGTTGCGGATGATCGCTATACCTCGATCCATATCGAAGAGCTGTCAGTCGTTGCGCGCGACACCAAGCTGGGTGCGGAAGAGATTACCCGCGATATTTCCAACCTTGCGGAAAACCAGCTTGCCCGTCTCGACGAATCCGGCATCGTCTACATCGGCGCCGAAGTCGAAGCAGGCGATACGCTTGTCGGTAAGGTAACGCCGAAGGGCGAAACCCAGCTGACGCCTGAAGAGAAGCTGCTGCGCGCCATCTTCGGTGAAAAAGCATCCGATGTAAAAGATACATCGCTTCGCGTTCCGTCGGGCATGGTCGGTACTGTTATCGACGTGCAGGTGTTCACCCGTGAAGGCATCCCACGCGATAAACGCGCACAGCAGATCATCGACGATGAACTGAAACGTTATCGCCTCGATTTGAACGACCAGCTGCGTATTGTGGAAGGCGATGCATTCCAGCGTCTTGAAAAAATGCTGATCGGTAAAGTCGTCAACGGTGGTCCAAAGAAACTGGCCAAGGGCGCAGCCGTCACCAAGGAATACCTGGCCGATCTGGATCGGTACCACTGGTTTGACATTCGTCCTGCAGATGATGATGTGGCCGGCGCTCTGGAAGCGATCAAGGAATCGATCGCCGAGAAGCGCCACCAGTTCGACCTGGCGTTCGAAGAAAAGCGCAAGAAGCTGACCCAAGGCGACGAACTGCCACCAGGCGTGCAGAAAATGGTCAAGGTCTACCTCGCGGTCAAGCGTCGCCTCCAGCCTGGCGACAAGATGGCGGGTCGTCACGGCAACAAGGGTGTAGTTTCCCGCATCGTGCCGGTTGAAGACATGCCGTACATGGCTGACGGTACACCGGCCGATATCGTGCTGAACCCGCTGGGCGTGCCATCGCGTATGAACGTCGGCCAGGTTCTCGAAGTGCACCTTGGCTGGGCCTCCAAAGGCTTGGGCCTGCGAATCGGCGAGATGCTGCAGCAACAGGCGAAGGCGGCTGAACTGCGCAATTTCCTGACCACGATCTACAACGAGTCGGGCAAGAGCGAAGATCTGGACAGCTTCTCCGACGAGGAAATCCTGCAACTGGCGGACAACCTGAAGCATGGTGTGCCGTTCGCGACGCCGGTGTTCGACGGCGCGCATGAGGATGAAATCCGTCGCATGCTTGATCTGGCCTATCCGGATCCGATTGCCAAGCGCCTCGGCATGACGCCGTCCAAGAATCAGGTCACGATGTACGATGGCCGCACCGGAGAAGCGTTCGAGCGTCCGGTAACAGTCGGTTATATGCACGTGTTGAAGTTGCACCACCTGGTAGACGACAAGATGCATGCGCGTTCAACCGGACCTTACTCGCTCGTTACCCAGCAGCCGCTGGGCGGCAAGGCGCAGTTCGGCGGTCAGCGTTTCGGCGAGATGGAAGTGTGGGCGCTGGAAGCCTATGGCGCATCGTATGTGCTGCAGGAAATGCTCACCGTCAAGTCGGACGACGTTACCGGGCGGACCAAGGTGTACGAAAACCTGGTCAAGGGCGATCACGTCATCGACGCGGGCATGCCGGAATCCTTCAATGTGTTGGTGAAGGAAATCCGCTCGCTCGGTATCGACATCGATCTGGAACGCGACTAAGCAAGCCGACAACGCAGGCGGCGCGAGTACCCGCCGCCTGCGCAGCAGTACAAGCACAAGATATTTTTATTCACGCCACCCTGGAGTGATACATGAAAGCACTGCTCGATCTATTCAAGCAAGTTCAGCAAAACGAACAATTTGACGCGATCAAAATCGGCCTCGCGTCGCCGGAAAAAATCCGTTCCTGGTCCTACGGCGAAGTGAAGAAGCCGGAAACCATCAACTACCGTACTTTCAAGCCGGAGCGCGACGGCCTGTTCTGCGCCAAGATCTTCGGCCCGATCAAGGACTATGAATGCCTTTGCGGCAAGTACAAGCGCCTGAAGCATCGCGGCGTAATCTGCGAAAAGTGCGGCGTCGAAGTGACCCTGGCCAAGGTGCGCCGCGAGCGCATGGGCCATATCGAACTGGCATCGCCGACCGCGCACATCTGGTTCCTGAAGTCGCTGCCGTCACGCCTGGGCATGGTGCTCGACATGACATTGCGCGATATCGAACGCGTGTTGTATTTCGAAGCCTATGTGGTGACCGACCCTGGCATGACTCCGCTGAAAAAGTGCCAGATCATGTCGGAAGACGACTACGCCGCGAAGTATGAAGAATACGGCGACGACTTCACCGCATTCATGGGAGCCGAAGGCATCCGCGAACTGCTGCGCTCGATCGATATCGACCGTGACGTCGAGATGCTGCGCCAGGAATTGAAGGACTCGAAGTCCGAGGCCAAGATCAAGAAGTATGCAAAGCGCCTGAAGGTGCTTGAGGCATTCCAGCGTTCGGGCATCAAGCCGGACTGGATGATCATGGAAGTGCTGCCGGTGCTGCCGCCGGAATTGCGTCCACTAGTTCCGCTGGACGGCGGCCGCTTCGCGACATCGGACCTGAACGACCTGTATC
>NZ_DASZBA010000191.1:0-65601 GCF_035944575.1 Noviherbaspirillum sp. | reverse complement strand
GTTTCTTGCGTACAGACTGTGCCGGATGACGGCGAATTGCCGCTGCTCCGGGCCGTCCTGATCGTGCACCGGATGGTCGGCCAGTTCGAAATGCCGGCCCACCGCCAGTTCGCGGTGCGTGCCTTCGCCGGAGAACCGCTTGGCTGCGTATTCATGGGCCTGCATCCGCAGCTTGCCGTAGCGCGCAAAGTCGCCACTGTCGTTGGCCGCATGGTGGGTATCGAAGCGGTAGTCCTCCAGCGTGCCTGCCAGGCGTTTGCCATGGTCGCCCTGGTCAATGCGGTTTTCGTCCTGCTGGATGTTGACGGCCACTGCCTTGTATTCATAGCTGGAACGCTGCACCGCGCCCGGCTGCACGCTGCGCTGGCCATGCCATTCGGTGACGGCGTCCTCGTTTTCCGTTCCGTCGTCGCGGTGAAAACGTACTTTCGCCGCCGACGCGGACTGCAGCAGCGATGGATCGTCGAACAGCACCAGCGTGAGCTTCGGATGCTCGCCGGGCGTGCCGGCGTCGCCGTGTTCGAAATACCAGGAGATGCCTTCGTGGGCGAGCCAGCGGGTGAGGAAGGCGGTGTCGGATTCGTTGTACTGGGTGACCCAGGATTGCTTCGGATAAGTGCCGGTGCAACGGTCGTCGAGATCGAAACAGGCGCTCAGGACGCTGTTGTGCCGGCGATGTTCGTTGAGAACGATGGCGGTGAATTCGCGCACCGACAGGTCCTGGAAGACGCGGCTGTTGATGCGCCTGGCCAGCAGGGCGAAGGGATCTTCCAGGGTGAGGCTGAAGCGGGCGAAGCCGCCGTTGGCGCCTTCCTGCGCGGCGGCGCTGACGATGCCACACAGGGCGCGCTCGGTGCCGTCGTCGGTAAGGATGGCCACTTGCACCGGCAGGCCAAGGAATTGCTTGAGTTCGAGGAAGGCGTCGGATGACAGACAGGCCAGGGTATAGCGCAAGCCTTCCGAGATGCCCTCGGTGCCGCCCAGTTCGTAGGGAAGGACGACATCATCACCAATGCCGGAACCCAGGGCCATGGTCAGCTTCAGGAGCCGGTTGGATTGCTTGAATGCCAGCGATGTTGCCGTCATGGAATACCTGTCGGAATGCTTGAATGAAAGACTGCCGGAAATGCGCAACCGGGAATTAGTTGGCTTTTTTGCAAGACCGGGATTCTACCGATTTATTGTTTTATCTACAACAATAGAAAGACCGGAAAGGCGGAGGGGCGTTTGCGGATTGATATCGGGAAGGGTTATACGTCGCAGCCGAAGGCGTCCTTCAGGCCACGCCTGCCTTGGGGCGTCAGTTGCACCACGCGGGTTTGATGCGCCCGCATCAGCCAGCGGCGTTCCAGCATGTGCGACAGCAGGGCCGCACCCAGCGCGCCGCCGAGATGAAATTGCCGCTCGCTCCAGTCGAGACAGCCGCAGGCGAACCGGCGCTGCGCGCGCCGCGCCGATTCGATGTCGATGCCGAACCTGCGGAAAGCGCTCTCCCCTTCAGCCGACAATTCCCATTGCTTGCCCTCACAGCGCAGCAGGCCCTGCTTTTCAAACCGGTCCAGCAAGGCCACCGCGAGTTCGCCGGCGAGATGGTCGTAGCAGGTGCGGGCGAAACGCATCGCCGGCGGCGTGCCTTTGGATGCCGGCAGTGCGCGGGCGGCTGGCCGCGGGCTGATGGCTGCGAGCGATTCCAGCGCGACCGCGACGGTGTGATCGGCCAGCCGGTAGTAGCGATGGCGGCCCTGCGTTTCGACTTGCAGCAGGTGCGCCTCGACCAGTTTCGACAGATGGCCGCTGGCTGATTGCGCCGAGACATTGGCGGCGAAGGCCAGCTCGCCCGCAGGCCTCGCGCGGCCGTCGATTAACAGCCAAAGCATGGCGGCACGGGCGGGGTCACCGAGCAATGCGGCGACCGATGCAATGTTGAGGGCGGATTCCATGGTTCATCCATCGGTGAACTGTTCAATCGATGCCCATCGTATCATGGCCAAAACATCATCGGAGGGGACCATGTTCGCCGTTGCATTCGAAGTATTGCCGTCGGCAAGCGGCTATCAGCGCTATCTCGATACGGCCGCATCATTGCGCCCGATCCTCAATTCGATGGACGGCTTCGTGTCGATCGAGCGCTTCAAAAGCCTGACCGATCCAGGCTGGATCCTGTCGCTGTCGTTCTGGCGCGATGAAGCGGCGCTGGTGCGCTGGCGCATGCAAGGCGAGCATCGCGCGGCTCAGGCGCAAGGGCGCGCATCGGTCTTCGATGATCACCGGCTGCGGGTGCTCCGCATCCTGCCTGCGGTGGCGGACGGTGAACAGATGCCGCTGGTAGGCATCCGCGCCTACGCCGATATGGCGGACGATGCGCGGGGGAAGCGCTTCGAAAGCCTGACGAACGCGGACAAGCGCATCGGCTTGCTGGAGTTCGCCGACTGCCCGGCCGCAAGGGAGTGGCAGATAAAGGCATCCGCAAGTCCGGATGCCGGCCTGCAGCCGTACTGCGCGGTCGTCTTGCGGGACTACGGCATGTTCGACCGCGCGCAGGCGCCGCAACAATTTCCCCCGGCATCACGCCGCCATGGTTCAACCTGAAGAAAAACGACATGACTGACACGCTTTTCCTGCAATCGGCCATCCCTGATCCGTTCAGCATCTATGCGCACAAGCTGGCCCGGCATCCGGTGCATCGCGACGAAGGAAGCAGGATATGGGCGGTGTATTCCCACGCAACCTGCAAGGCGCTGCTGCACCACGCTGCGGCGCGGATTCCACCGCAACCCGCCGTGGCGCTGGAGGCGATGAGCCCGCCTACCGCGCTGCTGGCAACGCAGCTGGCGCGTCTCGCCAATCCGCCCGTGCATGCCGCTTCCAGGCAGGCGGCGATGCAGCTGGTTGAAAACATGCGTGCGGTTGATGCGGCCGAGTTGCTGTACTCACTCCTGCACGGCCATGCCCACGACGCGCTGGATTGGGTTGACGTGGTATGCAGGAAGCTTCCTGCCCTGTTCATCCTGAAAAGCTTCGGCTTCCCGCAGCAGGACATCGATGCCATTCTGCCGCAGGTCGAGACGCTGACCAGGATCATGCCGCCGAACAAGACCGCGGAGCAGATCGCCGATGTGAACACGGTGTCGGAATTGGTGTATCGGACGGTGGCGCGTCACCTGACCGGCCTTCCCGGATTGTCGGCGGCGATGAAGGAAGACCGCGACCTGCATGCGGTGAATCTGATCGGCTTGCTGATCCAGAGCTACGATGCGGGGCGAGGCATGCTGAGCAATGCACTTCGGCAGCAGATCCGGTTTCATCCCGGCGGATTCGGCGATGACGTGGCGGCATACCGGCGGCTGGTGACGGAGACCCTGCGATTCGACCCGCCCATCCACAATACCCGGCGGGTGCTGGCGGCAGATGCCGAGATCGGCGGCGTGCGGATGGGGCAAGGCGATGCGGTGCTGCTGGTGCTGGCGGCGGCGAACCGCGACCCGGAGCGATTTGCCGACCCGGAACGGTTCGATCCCGACCGCGCCAACAACGGCGATCATTTGAGCTTCGGTGCCGGCATGCACATGTGCGCGGCGCATCATCTGTCGGTCCGGCTTGCCGCCGACACGCTGGCGGCGCTGTATGCGCGGTATCCGGATGTGACGCTGCTGCAGGACGAGTTCGCCTATGAACCGCTGGTCAACGCCCGGCTGCCGACGCGCATGATGCTCCGGCTGGCTTGAACCGTTTCGTCACACCAGCCCCTCGAACATCAGCACGTCGACGAGGTCGCCCGCCTTCACCGAACCCTGCTCGTGCTGCAGCACCACCATGCAGTTCGCTTCCGACATCGAACGCAGGATGCCGGAGCCCTGGGAGCCGGTGATGCGTACCTGTCGCCTGCCGCTTGCATCGGTGCTGAGGATGCCGCGCTGGTATTCGGTGCGGCCCGGCTTCTTGCGGATCGGGCCTTCAGAGACCGCCTGCAGCAGCGGCAGCGGGGTGTTGTCCGCGCCCATCATGCGCAGCAGGGCATCGCGCGCGAAGAAATAGAAGGTCACCATCACCGCCACCGGGTTGCCCGGCAGGCCGAATAGATAGGCGCTGCGGCCGTTTGACGCGATCTTGCCGAACGCCATCGGACGGCCGGGGCGCATGCCGATCTTCCAGAACGTCACGTCGCCCAGGGTCGCCATGATCTGCTTGGTGTAGTCCGCTTCACCGACCGATACGCCGCCGGACGTGATGATGGCGTCGGCGTTTTCGCAGGCGGAGCGGAATGCCTGTTCCAGCAAGGCGGGATCGTCGCGCACCACGCCCATGTCGATGATGTCGACGCCGAGCCGGGTCAGCATGCCGTACAGCGTGTAGCGGTTGCTGTCGTAGACGCAGCCGGGGTCGAGCGGTTCGCCGATGGAGCGCAACTCGTCGCCGGTGGAGAAGAACGTCACCCGCAGCCGCCTCTGCACCGGCACTTCGGCGATGCCGAGCGACGCCATCAAACCGATGTCGGCCGGGCGCAGGATGCGGCCTTGCAACAACGCGGGCTTGCCGGCGGCAAGGTCTTCGCCGCGCAGGCGGCGGTTGTCGCCGGTCTTCACCACGCCGGGGGGAATCGTCACATTCGTGCTGGTTGCCGCTTGCGTGAATTCCTGCGGCACTACGGTATCGCAGCCGGCGGGCATGGGCGCGCCGGTCATGATGCGCACGCACTCGCCGGCGGCGACTTTGGTCTCGACCCCGGCGCCGGCATAGGCGGTGGCAATGATGTTCAGCGTGGTCGGCTGCGCCCCATCGAGATCGGCGCCGCGCATTGCGTAGCCGTCCATCGCGGAATTGTCATGTGCGGGGACGTCGATGGCGGACACGATGTCCTGCGCGAGTACGCGGCCGAGGGCGCTGCGTAGCGCGACTTTTTCGACCGACCGGATCGGGGTGACAAAGTCGCGGATGATGGCCTGCGCCTGCGCGACGGGAAGCGCGTTCGGGTCGTAGTCGGAGAGGCAGCTGGTGACGTCGGAGAGGGTGGGATGGGGCATTTTCTTTTTTTATGAAATGAAGGGAGTCACGTATTGATGCTCACTACCCCCATCCCAACCTTCCCCCTGAAAGGGGGAAGGGGCCAGTCCCCTCCCATTTTCAGGGGGAAGGTTAGGGGCGCCCGGCGTAGGGTGGGGTAGTGAAATTCAAAAACAGCCTAATCTTAAATAGGCATCAGTTTTTTATATCTACACCAACAAACCTCATTCAAACCGCCGCAATTCCTCCAGCGTATTGATATTCCGGAACGCGGACTCGTCTTCAAACAGCACTTCGACAAAATCCAGCGACCGGTACCAGGTATCGATCTTGCGCCCGCCGCCCTGCAGGTATAAGGAGAGATTCGACAGCAGCGATGACTTCATCAGGCAGAACACCGGATGCGGCTGGCGCCTGCCGGCCTCCTCGGTGACCGCCACTGCGAGGTCGTGGCCGTCGATCGCATCGGCCAGCCTCTCGACCAGGTCTTTGGGCAGGAAAGGCGAGTCACAGGGCGCGGTGACGAGGTATTCGGTATCGCAATGCGTCAGTCCGGTCTGCAGGCCTGCCAGCGGGCCCTCGAACCCGGTCAACTGATCGGGCCATACCGGCAGGCCGAAGCCCTCGTACGGTCCGAGGTTCTGGTTGGCGTTGATCATCAGGCTGCCGGTCTGCGGCGACAGGCGCATGATCACATGCAAGACCATCGGTGCGCCACGGAATGTCTGCAGGCCTTTGTCGACGTTGCCCATGCGGGAACCGCGTCCGCCGGCGAGGATGAGGCCGGTAATCTGGTGAATGTCTGGTTTCATCGGTGAAATGGATTGGGTGGCGGCGGCTCAGCCGCCGATGTACGACATTTCCACCTTGCGCAGCGGCGCCTGCAGCGATGCGGTATTGCTGGTCCGCTGCTCGGAATAGCGGTCTTCGCGGTCGCGCCACAGGTGGGCCAGCACGGTGGAGATTTCCTCGTCGCTGCGGCCGCCGCGCAGCAGTGCGCGCAGATCGTGGCCGCCGGTGGCGAACAGGCAGGTGAAGAGCTTGCCCTCCGTTGACAGCCGGGCGCGGTTGCAGGAATGGCAGAACGCCTGGGTGACGCTGGAGATCATGCCGACTTCGCCGCCGCCATCGCGATAGCGCCAGCGCTCCGCCGTTTCCCCTTCGCAATTGGCGGGGATCTTTTCAAGCGGCATGGCGGCATGGATGCGCGCGACCACGTCGGCGGATGGAATGACGTCATCCATGCGCCAGCCGTTGGAGCTGCCGACATCCATGAATTCGATGAAGCGCAGCACGAAGGGCGTGCCCTTGAAGTGACGGGCCATGGGCACGATTTCCTGATCATTCAGGCCGCGCTTGACCACCATGTTCACCTTGATCGGGCCGAGCCCGACGGTGTGCGCGACGTCGATGCCGTGCAGCACATCCTGCACCGAAAAATCGACGTCGTTCATGCGCCTGAACACCTTGTCGTCGAGCGCGTCGAGCGATACCGTTACCCGCTTGAGTCCGGCATCCTTCAACGCCTGCGCCTTCTTCGCCAGCAGCGAACCGTTGGTGGTAAGTGTGAGATCGAGTTCGCGGCCGTCGGGCGTGCGGAGCGCGCTCAGCGACGCGATGAGTTTTTCGAGATGCTTGCGCAGCAGCGGCTCGCCGCCGGTCAAACGGATTTTTTCGACGCCATGCGCAACAGCAATGTTGGCGATGCGGGTGATTTCCTCGAAGGACAGCAGCGAGCTTTGCGGCAAGAAGGCATAGGCGCTGTCGAAGATTTCCTTCGGCATGCAATATACACAACGGAAATTGCAGCGGTCGGTCACCGAAATGCGCAGGTCACGCAACGGGCGCGCCAGGGCATCGGTCAGCAAACCGGTGGGTGCTTCGAGTTGCGACGGGACGGCCGGCACCCGATTCAGATACCGAAGGTCCGCAAGCGGAATCACTTTTTCAGTCATGGCGGCGCAGGATTGTTTGAACGCATTGTAAGTCGCCGGCGAAAAAACTGTCGAACTCGCGGCACGCCGCGCATGACAAAACGACAAGTGCGCGTTGGCGGTTCGCCGGATGCCGACAGCGCCGTCGAAATGGCAAGCCGAACCGGCATAACTTAGTTTAGACTTATCTCCAACTATTCAGGAGATGGAATGAGCATTTCGATTGAAGCCGTCAAGGCGGCGCTTTCCCGGGTCATCGACCCCAACACCGGCAAGGACCTGAATACCACGAAGTCGGCCAGAAATATCAAGGTCGACGGCAGCGATGTCACGCTCGACGTCGAACTTGGTTATCCGGCGAAAAGCCAGATTGACCAGATCCGCAAGGCCGTCATCGCCGCCATCCGCGGCATCGAAGGCGCCGGCAATGTGAGCGCCAATGTGTATTCGAAGATCGTCGCCCATGCCGCCCAGCGCGGCGTGAAGCTGATGCCGAACGTGAAGAACATCATCGCCGTCGCCTCCGGCAAGGGCGGCGTCGGCAAATCGACCACCGCGGTCAACCTGGCGCTGGCGCTGGCCGCCGAAGGCGCCGAAGTCGGCATCCTGGATGCCGATATCTACGGGCCGTCGCAGCCGATGATGATGGGAATCTCCGGCCGGCCCGAAACCCTCGACGGCAAGACGATGGAGCCGCTGGAGAATTATGGCCTGCAGGTGTCGTCGATCGGTTTCATGATCGACCCGGACGAGCCGATGGTTTGGCGCGGCCCGATCGTCACCCAGGCATTACAGCAATTGCTGGAACAGACCAACTGGCGCGACCTCGATTACCTGATCGTCGACATGCCGCCGGGCACCGGCGACGTGCAGCTGACCCTGTCGCAAAAGGTGCCCGTCACCGGCGCGGTGATCGTCACCACGCCGCAGGACATTGCGCTGCTGGATGCGCGCAAGGGCCTGAAGATGTTCGAGAAGGTCGGTATCCCGATCCTCGGCATCGTGGAAAACATGAGCGTGCACGTGTGCTCGAACTGCGGTCACGCGGAACCGATTTTCGGCGAAGGCGGCGGCGCGAAGATGTGCAGCGAGTACGGCGTCGAATTTCTCGGCGCGCTGCCCCTGACGATGGCGATCCGCGAGCAGGCCGACTCCGGCCGGCCGACCGTGGTGGCCGATCCCGATGGGAAAGTGGCGGCGATCTACAAGGAGATCGCGCGCAAGGTGGCGATCAAGGTAGCGGAAAAGGCGAAGGACATGTCGAGCAAGTTTCCGAGTATTGTGATCAAGAATGATTAGTGGTTGGCTATACGTAGCGCTGTCGAAGGTTGTAAGCAAACAGGCTCCTTCCCCCTCACAGGGGGGTGTAGCAGGGGTTTCGAACGGCATGCCGTTCGCCTGCGGAAAGGATTGCGCGTAAGCGCAATCCTTTTGGTTGGGATGGGGTGGCCCGCACAGGGGTAGTGAGGTCGAGCTACTGCATACAGATAATCAACCTCACTACCCCTACCCTAGCCCTCCCCCTGTAAGGGGGAGGGGACTCTACCGCGACAGGTTTTGATGTAGCAGGTGCTTTTCGCACTCGCACATGCAGTACAAAAAGCGCACTAAAGCGCCAGCGAGAACATGGAGACAGAAGCACTCAAGGTTGCCGTTGTCATGCAGCGCACGCCGCTCGACAACCGTTGGCAGCCGCACCAATGGAAGCCGCTCGAGGTCACGGGCGGCGAACTCATTACCGAAGGCCCGCCGCGCTGCCTTCGCGACGATCCCGCCGAAACCCGTTGGCTGTTTACCGGATTCGATGTCAAGCTGTTCAGCGACGAAGCGGAAGGCTATTTCCTGAATACCAGCTCCCCCACCCCCTGCTGGTTCGTCATGTGGCGTTTCGAGGACATCGACGGCGGCGAAGTGGCTGTACCCAAGCAGGTCACGTTGTCGTACAACGAGGCTGCACGCCTGATGGACGGCGGCGAGCAGCGGGTCGATACGTTGCCGTTGCCCGCCGGGGTGCTGGAGCGATTGAATGCCTTCGTGGAGGACCACTATCGACCCGAGCCGAAGAAGAAGCGCCGGAAGCCGTCGTTTGAAGGCGGTGCCGCGGTTGAGCAGATGGCACGGGCGGAAGGAGACGGCGGTGGAAGCTGAGAGCTTTTTTGCCCGCTGGTCGAAGCGGAAGGCGGACACGGCATCGGACACGGAGCAAGCCGTACCGGCTGAACCGGCGCAGCCCGAGGAAGTCCTGCCGCCGCCGACGATAGAAGACGTGGCCGCGCTGACGCCGGAATCCGATTTCACCCGTTTCGTCGCCAGGGGCGTCGATGAAGACATCCGGCGTTCGGCGATGAAGAAATTGTTTGCCGACCCGCATTTCAATGTCATGGATGGCCTCGACATCTATATCGACGATTACAGCAAGTTCGAACCGATTCCGCCGGAAATGCTGGCAATGCTCAACCATGCCAAGGGCCTGCTCGATCCGCTGTCGCAGTTCGAGCAGCCGCTGATGCGCCTGCTGGAAGACGTCGCGCCGCCGGAAGCGCCGGTCGACGAACCCGCGCAGACGGAGCCCGATATATCGGCGGCTTCTGCCGAACACACCGCCGCTCAACCGGCGGAAGATGCGCCGCCCGAACCACCTACGAAGCCCGACGATGACAACCCAATTCAAAGTATGTAATTGCAATCGCACCATGCCGCTCGATGCCGGCGCCGGGGAAAAGCTTGGCGCTGCGCTTGGCAGCGGAACGCTGGAGGTTGCCAGCCAGCTATGCCGGCGCGAAGTCGGCGCTTACCTGCAGGCACTCGACGGCGTCGACGACCTCGTGGTGGCCTGCACCCAGGAGCAGGCGCTGTTCGGCGAGCTGGCGCAGCAAAAGCAATCGGTGGCGCCGCTTCGCTTCGTCAATATCCGCGAAACCGGCGGCTGGGGTGCCCAGGCAACGGAGTCGCTGCCGAAGATGGCGGCGCTGCTGGCGGCGGGCGCGCTGCCCGACCCGGAACCGGTGCCGACGGTGGAATACGATTCGGCCGGCAGCGTGCTGCTGATCGGCCCGTCGGCGCGGGTGATGCCATGGGCACGGCGGCTGAATGGCCAGCTCGATGTCAGCGTGCTGCTCACCTCCGGCCAGGCCGGAGATGCAGTGTGGCAGGAACGGGTTTTCCCGATATTTTCCGGCGACCGCATCCAGATCGACGGCTGGCTGGGCGCATTCAAGGTGCGTTGGGAACAGATTAATCCGATCGACCTGGAAACCTGCACCCGCTGCAACGCCTGCATCGATGTCTGCCCGGAAAACGCAATCGACTTCAACTACCAGATCGACCTCGACAAGTGCCGCTCGCACCGCGATTGCGTGAAAGCCTGCGGCGCCATCGGGGCGATCGACTTCGGCCGCGAGGCGGACAGGCGCGACGGCGACTTCGACCTGATTTTCGACTTGTCCGACCGGCCGCTGATCAGCCTGCACCAGCCGCCGCAGGGTTATTTCGCGCCGGGCGCGAGCGAAACGAAGCAAGCCGAAGCGGCACTGCAACTGACACAGATGGTCGGCCAGTTCAGCAAGCCGAAGTTCTTCAGTTACAAGGACAAGCTGTGCGCGCACAGCCGCAATACGCAGATAGGCTGCAACGCCTGTATCGAGGTGTGCTCCGCCGCCGCCATCAGCCATAACGGCAACCATATCAAGGTCAATCCGAACCTGTGCATTGGATGCGGCGCCTGCACCACTGTCTGTCCCTCGGGCGCGCTGAGCTACACCTATCCGCGTGCAACCGATCTCGGCACGCGCCTGAAAACCCTGCTGACCACCTACGCCAAAGCCGGCGGCGCGCAACCGGCGCTATTGCTGCACAGCCAGGCCGGTGGCACGGCGCTGATCGGCCAGGCCGGCCGGCTGGCCAAGGCAGGCGGAACGATCAAGGGCTTGCCGGCGCGCATGATTCCGGTCGATCTGCACCATACCGCTTCGACCGGCATCGATGTCTGGCTGGCGGCGATCGCCTACGGCGCAACGAACATCGCCATCCTCGCCACCGGCGAGGAAGCGCCGCAGTACCTGGACGCCATCGCGGCACAGATCGGGGTGGCGCAAGCCATCCTGTCCGGAATGGGGTATGTCGGCACCCATGTGCAATTGGTCCGGGCGGCGACGCCGGAGGCGCTCGATGCCGCGCTGCACGCCATGCAGCCGGCGCAGGTCCCGGCGCAACGCGCTACCTTCAACCTTGCGCCGGACAAGCGCAGCACCCTCGATTTCGCGCTCGACCATCTGCTGAAATCCGCGCCGCAGAAACCGGTGGAAATCGCCCTGCCGGCAGCGTCTCCCTACGGCACAATCAACGTCAACAAGAGCGCCTGCACGCTGTGCATGTCCTGCGTCGGCGCCTGCCCCGAGTCGGCGCTGACCGACAACGCCAACATGCCGCAGCTGCGGCTGACCGAACGCAACTGCGTGCAATGCGGACTCTGCGAGAAAACCTGCCCGGAAAACGCGATCACGCTGACGCCGCGCCTGCTGCTGGCCGACACGGCGAAGCAGGCAGTGGTGCTGAACGAAGCGCAGCCGTATCACTGCATCCGTTGCCAGAAGCCGTTCGGCACGCTGCAGATGATCGAGAACATGGTCTCGAAGCTGTCCATGCACGGCGCTTTCGCCGGGAATATCGACCGCATCAAGATGTGTTCCGACTGCCGGGTGATCGACATGATGGACAACAAGCGGGAAACCACGATCGTGGACCTGAAGCGCTAATTCTTATAAGGCGACCGACAAACACATGACCAGTGCCCAGCCCCTGAAATTCGAAGCGCCCGACCAGGGCGAGGAAACCGCCCGCGCCGACCTCTATGGCTTGCTGGCCACCCTCTTCTACGCGCCGCCGTCGCAGCAGCTCCTGGACACGATCGCGTCAGCGCGCAGCGAGGGCGAGGGCGTGCTTGAACAGGCATGGGCGGAGCTGTCAGCTTCATGCAAGCTTGCGCAGGCAGAATTGGTGAGGGAAGAGTATGAGGCGCTTTTCCTCGGCGTCGGCAAACCGGAGGTGATGTTGTACGGGTCCTTCTACCTGTCCGGCTTTCTGATGGAAAAACCGCTGGCGGCGCTGCGCACCGACCTCGCGAATCTCGGGTTGCAACGGGATGAACGCGTGCCGGAGAGCGAGGATCATGTCGCATCGCTGTGCGAAGTCATGCGCTACCTGATCGCGTCGGACGATCCGCTGCATGCCAATGTCGCAACGCAGAAGCAGTTCTTCGCGAATCACATGCAGCCCTGGGTGCTGCAGATGTGCGATGCGGTGACGGCGCATCCGGGGACGCGCTTTTATGCGCCGGTGGCGCGGCTGGCGAAAAGTTTTTTTGAGGTGGAGATGCAGGCGTTTGATATGGCGTAATGCTTGTGATCGCGTATTCAAAGATTGTAGGCGGAAAAGCTCCTTCCCCTTTTTAGGGAGGAGGGAACCTCACGCGACGCTTTCGACGCATGAAATCTTTTCAACCACACAGCCAGCCACACCAAACCAAACAATATAGTGTTACTCTGCACCAATATAATGCACGACGAGGACTCCGCCGCATGTTGCACCGCAATACACGCGCCGGAAAGATTGTGCTAACTTGAACTACATAAAAAAGTAACGACAGATTACTCATGCCACACAGGAGACAGCCATGGCAGAGCAGAGCAAGATCGCAAGAAGGAGCTTCTTCGCCGGTCTCGGATTAGTCGCAGCCGCAGGCATCGCAGCGAAACTTTCCCCCAAAGCCGTCACCGCCGCCGTCGCGGAACCCGCCCCGGAAAAACCGGCGGGTACCGGTTACCGGATGACGGAACACGTCAAAAAATACTACCGCACCACCACCATCTAACCGTCAACCGTCGAGGGGACAACCATGCTGTTGACTCGCAAGGGCCAGTCAGGCCAGCGCTCGCCCAATCGTTTTTCATCCAGCCTCAGCCAGACCCTGTCGCGCGCATTGCCGACCATGGACCGACGAACGTTCCTGAAACGTTCCGGCATCGGCGTCGGCGCCGGCATTGCCGCTTCCCAGCTGAACCTGATCCAGAAGGCGAAGGCGGCGGACAGCGCCGCAGGCGCGGGCGGCGGCAAGATCGAGGTGAAACGTACCGTGTGCACCCACTGCTCGGTCGGCTGCGCGGTGGATGCGGTGGTCGAGAACGGCGTCTGGGTGCGCCAGGAACCGGTATTCGATTCGCCGCTCAACCTCGGCGCGCACTGTGCCAAGGGCGCGGCGCTGCGCGAGCACGGCCACGGCGAGTACCGGCTGAAGTACCCGATGAAGCTGGTCAACGGCAAATACCAGCGCATCAGCTGGGACCAGGCGCTAAACGAAATATCCGCCAGGCTGCTCGACATGCGAAAAACCAGCGGGCCGGATTCGGTGTTCTGGGTCGGCTCGTCGAAGCACAACAACGAACAGGCGGCGCTGATGCGCAAGTTCGTGTCCTTCTTCGGCACCAACAACACCGACCACCAGGCCCGCATTTGCCACTCCACCACGGTGGCCGGCGTCGCGAACACCTGGGGCTATGGGGCGATGACCAACAGCTACAACGATATGCAGAACGCGAAAGCGGCGCTGTATATCGGCTCCAACGCCGCGGAAGCGCACCCGGTGTCCATGCTGCACATGCTGCATGCGAAGGAAACCGGCACCAAGATGATCGTCTGCGATCCGCGCTTCACCCGCACCGCGGCCAAGGCGGACCAGTACATCCGCTTCCGCTCCGGCAGCGACGTCGCCGTGCTGTTCGGTATCGCCTACCATGTGTTCAAGAACGGCTGGGAAGACAAGAAGTACATCAATGACCGCGTCTACGGCATGGACAAGGTCAAGGAAGAAATCATGAAGTGGACGCCGGACCGGGTCGAGGACGTGTCCGGCGTGCCGGAGGCCGAGATCTTCAAGGCGGCCGAAACCATGGCCAAGAACCGTCCATCCACCATCGTCTGGTGCATGGGACAGACGCAGCATACGATCGGCAACGCGATGGTCCGCGCATCCTGCATCCTGCAGCTGGCGCTCGGCAACATCGGCGTCTCCGGCGGCGGCGCCAACATCTTCCGCGGCCACGACAACGTGCAGGGCGCGACCGACGTCGGCCCGAACCCGGACTCCCTGCCCGGCTACTACGGCCTGGCGACCGGTTCCTGGAAGCATTGGGCAACAGTGTGGGGCGTCGATTACGAATGGATCAAGAAGCAGTTCGCCTCGCAGGCGATGATGGAAAAATCCGGCACGACGGTGTCGCGCTGGGTGGATGCGGTGCTGGAAAAGAATGAACTGATCGACCAGGACAGCAACGTCAAGGCGATGGTGTTCTGGGGCCATGCGCCGAACTCGCAGACGCGCGGCCTCGACATGAAGAAGGCCTTCGACAAGCTCGACCTGCTGGTGGTGATCGACCCCTATCCGTCCGCCACGGCGGCGATGGCGGCGATGAAGGTGGACGGCCAGGAGCTAAACCCGAACCGCGCGGTGTACCTGCTGCCGGCGGCGACCCAATTCGAAACCTCCGGTTCGGTGACTGCATCCAACCGTTCGATCCAGTGGCGCGAGAAAGTCATCGAGCCGCTGTTCGAGTCGCGCACCGACCACATGATCATGTACCAGCTGGCCGAGAAGCTCGGCTTCGGCAAGGAACTGGTCGCGAAGATCAAGCTGGTGCCGGGCAAGGGCGGCATGATGGAGCCGGAGCCGGAAGACATGCTGCGCGAAATCAATCGCGGCACCTGGACCATCGGCTACACCGGCCAGTCGCCGGAACGGCTGAAGGCGCACATGCGGAACATGCATCTGTTCGATGTAAAAACGCTCAAGTGCAAGGGCGGCAAGGATCCGGTAACCGGCTATGACATGACCGGCGATTACTTCGGCCTGCCCTGGCCCTGCTACGGCAATGCCGAATTGAAGCACCCCGGCTCACCTAACCTGTACGACACCACCAAGCATGTAATGGACGGCGGCGGCAACTTCCGCGCCAACTTCGGCGTCGAGCGCGAGGGCGTGAACCTGCTGGCGGAAGACGGCTCGCATTCCGTCGGCGCCGATATCACCACCGGCTATCCGGAGTTCGACCACGTGTTGCTGAAGAAGCTCGGCTGGTGGGGCGACCTGACCGAGGCGGAGCAGAAAGCGGCGGAAGGCAAGAACTGGAAGACCGACCTGTCCGGAGGCATCCAGCGCGTCTGCCTGAAAGTGCATGGCGTGCACCCGTTCGGCAATGCGAAAGCCCGCGCGGTGGTGTGGAACTTCCCCGACCCGATCCCCTTGCACCGCGAACCGCTCTACAACACCCGCCCGGACCTCGTCGCCAAGTACCCGACGCACGAAGACAAGAAAGCCTTCTGGCGCCTGCCGACCTTGTTCAAGTCGGTGCAGGACAAGAACGTCGAAGCCAAGCTGGCCGAGAAATTCCCGATCATCCTCACCTCGGGCCGACTGGTCGAGTACGAGGGCGGCGGCGAGGAAACCCGGTCCAATCCGTGGCTGGCCGAGCTGCAGCAGGAAAACTTCGTCGAGATCAATCCGAAGGCGGCCGCCGACCGCGGCATCCGCAACGGCGAGTTTGTGATCGTGTCGACGCCGACCGGCGCCCGGCTGAAGGTGAAGGCGCTGGTGACCCCGCGCGTCGGTCCTGATACCGCGTTCATCCCGTTCCACTTCTCCGGCTGGTGGCAGGGCAAGGACATGATCGATTCCTATCCGGAAGGCGCGGCGCCGGTGGTGCGCGGCGAGGCGGTCAATACCGCCACGACCTACGGCTACGACTCGGTGACCATGATGCAGGAAACCAAGACCACGATTTGCAATATCGAGCGTTTTACCGCTTGATCGATAAGACGCTGAGGAGACAAACATGGCACGGATGAAATTCATTTGCGACTCGGAGCGTTGCATCGAATGCAATGGCTGCGTCACCGCCTGCAAGAACGAGCACGAGGTGCCCTGGGGCGTGAACCGCCGCCGGGTGGTGACCGTCAACGACGGCGTGATCGGCCAGGAGAAATCGATCTCGGTGGCTTGCATGCACTGCTCGGATGCGCCCTGCGCGGCGGTCTGCCCGGTCGACTGCTTCTACCGCACCGACGAAGGCGTGGTACTGCACAACAAGGACACCTGCATCGGCTGCGGTTACTGCTCGTATGCCTGCCCGTTCGGCGCGCCGCAGTTCCCGTCCAATGGCGCTTTCGGCCTGCGCGGCAAGATGGACAAGTGCACCTTCTGCGCCGGCGGTCCGGAGGAAAACGGCTCGAAGGCGGAGTTCGAGAAATACGGCCGCAACCGCCTTGCCGAAGGCAAGCTGCCGGCCTGCGCGGAAATGTGCTCGACCAAGGCGCTCCTGGGCGGCGACGGCGATGCGATCGCCGACATCTTCCGCACCCGTGTCATGCGACGCGGCAAGGGCAGCGAAGTGTGGGGCTGGGGCACCGCCTACGGCAAGGCCCCGAACGGGCCGGCGAATGGGAATGGGAACGGGTCGGCCAACGGTACGGAAGGGAAAAAATCATGATGAAACTGTTACTGGCATCCGCATCCCTGATTGTCCTGGCCGCCTGCGGCGAGAAAGAGCAAACGACGGGCAGCAGGGGCGACAGCCCGCCATGGCAGGGCACGAAAAACGCCTACATGGAAAAAGGCTGGACCGCCGGCGACAAGACGGCATGGGAAACCCAGCTTCGCACCCGTTCGCAGCAGCAGAACGAGTACGTCAAAAGCAACTGAACGCGTCGTGCGGCGCACGGGCAGGTGACTGCGCCGCATGAGCAGAGGGAAACATCATGAAAACATGGTTTGCCAGTCTTGCCATCGGGCTGTCGGTCCTGACGATGTCGGCGACACCGGCCATCGCACAGCAGGCGTCGGCGGCGCCGAATGTCGAATCGGTCGACATCCTCAAGCAGAATCAGGCCGAGCGCGCCGTCGTTCAGCCCGGCAACAACGCGCCGGTGTGGCGCACCATCAAGGAAGGCACGGAGAACTATTCCAGCCTGCCGTACCCGGAAGCCGGCGTCCTGATCCAGCCGAAGGCACAGTTCCCCGGACAGGCGCAGGCCGTGACCGCCGGCGAGGCATGGCGGCAGTACCGTAACGGTCCGCTGACGCAGATCGGCGGCTGGCTGCTGATCGTGGCGATCCTGGGTATTGCCGGCATGTTCCTGCTGAAAGGCCCGATCAAGCTGCAGCATCCCCGAACCGGCCGCCTGATCGAACGCTTCACCTCCGTGGAGCGCATCGCCCACTGGACGATGGCGATCAGCTTCGTGGTGCTGGCGATCACCGGCATCGCGATGCTGTTCGGCAAGTACGTGCTGCTGCCGGTGTTCGGCCACACGCTGTTCGGCTGGCTGGCCTATGCGTGCAAGAACATCCACAACTTCGTCGGCCCGCTGTTCACCATATCGACCCTGGTGTTCTTCGTGATCTATGTAAAGGACAACCTGCCGCATGCGACCGATATCGAGTGGATCAAGCGTCTCGGCGGCGCGGTCGGCAAGGGCCATGTCAGCGCCGGCCGTTTCAATGCCGGCGAAAAACTATGGTTCTGGTTCGGCGTGGTATTGCTCGGCCTCGTTGTCAGCACTTCGGGTTTCGTGCTCAACATGATCGTGCCGGGCCTGCAGTATGACCGCAGCATGATGCAGGTCGCCAACATCATCCACCTGAGCTCGGCGACGCTGGTCACCGCGATGTCGTTTGCCCATATCTACATCGGCACGCTTGGCATGGAAGGTGCATATCAGGCAATGCGCACAGGCTATGTGGACGAGACGTGGGCCAAGGAGCACCATGACCTGTGGTATCAGCAAATCGAGAATGGCGAGATTCCGCGCATGCGCACGAAGAAATCCGTCGCCGCCCGTCCAACGGTCCTGAAGGAGAACCGCACATGAAGAAGTTGTCGTTCGGCTTGATCGCCCTTGCAATTTGCGGCGCGGCGCAGGCAAAACTGCCACCGCCGACCCCGGAAGCAACCGCCGCAGCAGCAGCCGCCAAGGACAAGGCGGCGTGGGGCGACAAGGTTGCCGCCTACAAACTCTGCCTGTCGCAGGACAAGGTCGCGGCATACTACGCGAAGACCAAGAACGTGAGCATCAAGGGCGGGCCGGAAGTCCCGGCATGCACCGATCCCGGCCCCTACGTGGCGGCACAGCAGGCAACCCAGGTCGGCGTCGCCGATGCCAAGCCGGTACCGGCGGCGGGTCAGCAGACCCAGCAGGCCCAACCGGCCCAGGCCGCTGAAACGAAGAAGTAAGGCAGCAAACCACGCAGCACGATGCATGGCGATGCCGGTCGCCATGCCAGACCCGGAATAAAGCGATTCGCCATGTCACGCCGCCCTCTTCTTTCCAGTGCCACCGTCCCTCTCACCAGGGAAGTCGAAGTCATGGACGAGCGCGGCCGCCTGTCCACCATCTCGATCCCGGCCGAACGGCCGCTCACTGTCTATGTCGACAAGCGCGAACTCGTCACCCTGATGACCCTGGGCGGCGCGCCGGAAGCCCTGACGCTCGGCTATCTGCGCAACCAGCGGCTGGTGCGGTCCATCGACGAGATCGAATCGGTGCAGGTCGACTGGGAAGTGGAAGCGGTTGCCGTCACCACCCGCAACGGCATTGCCGACGTGGAAGAACGGACGTCGAAAAAAGTCGTCACGACCGGCTGCGGCCAGGGCTCGGTCTTCGGCGGTTTGATGGATGAGGTCGACAGCATCACCCTCTCGCCCGACGCGCGCCTGAAGCAATCGACGCTGTACAAGATCGTCGATACCATCCGCGTACAGCAATCGATCTACAAGCAGGCTGGCTCGGTGCACGGCTGCGCGCTGTTCTCGTCGGATGGCGAACTGCTGTACTTCGTCGAGGACGTCGGCCGCCACAATGCGGTCGACTCCATCGCCGGCCGCATGTGGCTGGACGACATCGGCGGCGACGACAAGATCTTCTACACCACCGGCCGGCTGACCTCGGAAATGGTCATCAAGGGCGCACAGATGGGCATCCCCTTCCTGCTCTCCCGCTCCGGCACCACCCAGATGGGCCACATGGTCGCCGAAAAACTCGGCATGTCGCTGCTGGCGCGCTGCACCGGCAAGCATTTCCTGCTGCTGACGGGCAAGGAGAGGTTAATTCTTGAACCGCATCTGCTGGAAGGCGGGTTAAGGGTGGCGTGAGGCATTTGCCAAGAATGGGTAAGCTGACTGCAAATCGCCAGGGTTGCGCATAGAGGCTGTGGTTGTTGAATTCCGCTGTGGCGCTGCCGAGGAAGTGGCGTGCCGAGCGGATATAGAAGCGAAATTTGTCTGAGCCGCAGGCGAGTTTATTTCGCTTCCCGCTTGGTGCGTCACTTCCTCGGGGACCCGAAGGGCAGCGACTTTGCCTCGCTGGAGCAGTGCTCCAGCCCTTTTTTGCCTCCTTTTTTGGCGAAGCAAAAAAGGAGGTGGCCCGCCGGGGCCAGTCCCGGCTGGTCTCTTCGAAGAAAGGAAAGCGTTGAATTAACGAAGAGAATTCCTGCACTGGTTTCCCTTTGCATTCGATATTGTTGCCGAGGTAGTCTTTGGTTGATACTCACTACCCCCATCCTAGCCTTCCCCCTGGAAGGGGGAAGGGACCTTTCCTTTACATCGGGAAGCGAGACGGTAAGGATAGAAGCAGTATGCGTTCACCAGACCCACTGCAAACCACATCTCAAACTCTCAGTAGAATGACACTCATCCGCACTCCCTAGCCTCACCCAATGCACCTCCTCACCGCCATCAACGACGCCTTTGCCCTCCTCTTCTCCGGCGACGCCGCGCTATGGCAAATCATCTGGGTCTCCCTGAAAACCTCCTTCATCGCGCTGCTGATCGCCGCACCCATCGCCGTGCTGGCCGGGTATGCGCTAGCCACCCGCAGCTTCAAGGGCCGCCGCATCGTCATCTGGCTCGCCCAGGTATCGCTATCGCTGCCGACGGTATTGATCGGCCTGCTGCTCTACCTGATGCTGTCGCGCCAGGGACCGTTCGGCAGCCTGCAATGGCTGTTTTCGCAATCCGGCGTCATCGCCGGACAGGTACTCATCGCGCTGCCGGTGCTGATCGCCTTCACGCTGGCGGCGGTGCAGGCGGCAGACATCCGCATCGCCGAAACCGCGCTTAGCCTCGGCGCATCGGCATGGCGCGTCATGACAACGGTGCTGTATGAAGTGCGCTTCGGCGTCATGGCGGCCGTCATCACCGGTTTCGGCCGGGTGATTTCCGAAGTGGGCTGCGCCATCATGGTGGGCGGCAACATCGCCGGCGAAACCCGCACCATCACCACCGCGATCGCACTCGAAACCAGCAAGGGGGATTTTGCGCAGGGCATCGCGCTCGGGCTGGTGCTGATCACATTCGCCCTGGCAATCAACGCCCTGCTGATGCTGGCGCAGGGCGATGCGCGCGGCGTCCGGAGCGCATCATGAGCCCGATCCTGTCGCTGCGGCTGTTGCGCAAGGCGTATGGCGAGCGGCTGCTGTTTGACATCGACGCGCTGACCGTCAATGCCGGATGCGCCTATGTGCTGACCGGCCTGAACGGCGCCGGCAAAAGCACGCTGCTGCGCATCCTCGCCGGACTGGAACCGGCGGCAATCGGCGACGCCCGCTTCCTCGGCGAACCGGTGTCCTTCCAACCCTACCCGCGGGCATTGCGCGACGCGATCGTCTATGTGCACCAGCATCCGATCCTGTTTTCAACGACCATCGTCGACAATATCGGCTATGGCCTTGTGGCGCGCGGCGTGGCCAAGGCTGATGCAGCGCAACGCATCGAGGAAGCATTGCAGTGGGCCGGGCTTGCGCACCTGCGCAACAGCAAGCCGCACACGCTGTCGGGCGGTGAAAAGCAGCGCGTCGCCCTGGCGCGTGCGAAGGTGCTGTCGCCCCGGTTGCTGTTGCTGGACGAACCGACCGCGAACCTCGACGGCCCGGCACGGGAACAGGTGATCCGCCTGATTCCGTCGCTGATCGATGCGGGATGCAGCGTGATCATGGCGTGCCATGATCGCGATTTGATCGCACTGCCGGGCGTGCAGAGGCTGAAGCTGCGGGATGGAAGGTTGCAGGCGCGGCAAAACAGGGTGCGGGTGGCGTGAGGGCGGGAAGCTTAATGAGATATTGATTATGCCGCTGGCATGCTCCTTCCCCCTTGCAGGGGGAAGGAGCAAGTGGCCGATTGCTTCTACTTCGGAGACATGACATGAATTTCCAATTCCTCGGACGCTTCTTCACCATCGCCCTGACCGCCACCCTCCTCCACCTCCCCGCTTTGGCCCAGGACGTCATCCGCCTCTCCACCACCACCAGCACCGAGAATTCCGGCCTGCTGAAATTCCTGCTGCCGGAGTTCGAAGCGCAATCAAAAACCAAGGTGCACGTGATTTCGGTCGGGACCGGCAAGGCGCTGGAGCTGGCGAAGAATGGCGATGTCGATGTGACGCTGGTGCATGCGCGGCCATCGGAGGACAAGTTCGTGGCGGAGGGCCATGGGGTGAACCGGCGCGATGTCATGTACAACGATTTCATCATCGTCGGCCCGACCGCGGACCCTGCCGGCATCAAGGGCATGAAGGATGTGACGGCCGCGATGAAGAAGATCGTCGACGCGAAAGCGAAGTTCATTTCGCGCGGCGACAATTCCGGGACCGACCAGATGGAAAAAGCCTATTGGAAGGAAATCGGCACCCAGCCGGTGGGCAGCGCCTACATTTCCGCCGGGCTTGGCATGGGCGAAGTGCTGACGATGGCGGCGGAGCTGCAGGCTTACACGCTGACCGACCGCGCCACCTACCTCGCCTATAAGGCGAAAACCGGATTGGCGATCGCGGTCGAGGGAGACAAGAAAATGTTCAACCCCTACGGCATCATCGCCGTCAACCCGGCAAGGCATCCGGGCGCCAATCACAAGGGCGCGATGCAATTGATCGAGTGGATCACCTCCGACGCGGGCCAGAGGCGTATTGCCGACTTCAAGGTCAATGGCGAGCGGTTGTTCTTCCCCTTCGCCAATCGCTGACCGTTATTTTTTCTCGCCGGTCGTGTCGGGCACGGAGTGATTGTTCACCTGGCCAGACTGCGGCATGGCGGTTTTTTCTTCCTGCTTGCTTAACGTGCTTGGATTGGCCTGCGTCGGCGATTGGGCGTCACCGCTGCTTCCGGTGCTGCCCGGGGCGGCTGGCTTCATCGTCGCGTCCGACGACGGCATGGCGCTTGGCGGCGCAGCGACCGACGTGCTCGACGACGTCGATCCGGCGGCCGACGATGTCACCGGCGTTGGCGGCTCGGATGCCTTCTGGCATCCCGCCATGAACAGGACTGCGGCGGAAAGAACGATCGACATGCGGCTGATATTCATGAATGCCTCCACTATATAAATACGGGTCAAGCGTGATTCATTCGGCTCCCTGTTGTGTCGCGCAAATGCCGGATTGGTTATTGTTCGACTTGTTTCCGGAATGCTGGTTCGGCAACCGCAATTGTTGAAGATCAGACAGTGTGACGGCCACCGCGCCGGCGCAATGTGCAAAGCCAAGGGACCTCATGCCCCGCCGAACTTTTTCCATGCGGGTTACTCCACTTCATATTTGCAGACAGGAGAACAAGCATGGATCCAGTACTGAACGGCATGCAGGTGGCGATTCTCGTCACCGATGGCTTTGAGCAATCCGAACTCACGGAGCCGAAAAAGGCGCTGGAACAGGCCGGCGCAACCACCGCCATCGTGTCCGACAAATTCGACAAGGTGCAAGGCTACAACCACGACCAGAAGGCCGATGAATTTACCGTCGATCTGCTGCTAACGGAAGCCGACCCGATGGAATTCCACGCGGTGCTATTGCCGGGGGGCGAAATCAATGCGGGAAAATTGCGCAACATCCCGGAAGCCCAGCGCTTCGTCCAGGGGATCGACGAGGAACAGAAGCCCATCGCCGTGATCTGCCACGGCGCATGGCTGTTGGTATCGGCCAAGCTGGTGGAAGGCAGGACGCTGACCAGTTATCCGACGCTTCAGGACGAAATCCGTAGTGCCGGCGGCAACTGGGTGGACCAGGAAGCGGTGACGGACGGCAACCTCGTCAGTAGCCGTACGCCGGACGACCTTCCGGCGTTCAACGAAGCGATGGTCGAAGCGATCTCCAACAAGATGCGCGCGCATCTGCGCGGAACCGCCGATGAACATGCAGTGGGGATTGCAAGCAGCTAGTCAACCGACCGGCGTCTAGTTTCGCGCATGTGAAAGCTGGAAGCTCTCCACGCCTTCGAAGGCCGACAATTCCCTCGCCAGCTCGGTCAGCGGCGCGCCGCTGACCTTGTTGAGCGCGACACCGACAAAATGCCACTCCGCCTGGCCATTCCGGACGGAAATGGCAATCGATCCGTTCGCGATCTCATAACCACGTTCGAGTGCCGCGCGCCGCAGTCTTTCCTCACTGGGTTGCACGCCTTTACAGAAACGCAGCGTGAATGCGACCGCCTGCCGGGATGGCAGTCGCGCGCCGAGTTTCGGTATCCATACCATGCACATCGCCGACAGGACCGCCAGACCGATGGCGGCCGGATAAAACCCGACGCCGACCAGGATGCCGATCACCGATGCCGCCCAGATCGACGCGGCGGTGGTCAGCCCGCTGATGTTGAGGCCTTCCTTCATGATCACGCCGGCACCGAGGAAGCCGATGCCGGTGACGATGCCCTGGATGATGCGCGTCGGGTCCACGCCGTACAGCATCCCGGCCTCCGCGCCGTTTTGCCCTCCAAACCAGTCGCCGGGGTAGCCGGCGATCACCGTCAGCGCCGCCGAGGCCATGCACACCAGGCCGTAGGTACGCATGCCGGCGGCCCGGCCATGGTAGGAGCGCTCATAGCCGACCAGCAATCCCAGCAGCAATGCGCCAAAAAGGCTCAGGACGACGATCAGGTTCGACGCCAGCACATGGCCGGACCAGAATGCGGCAAGTGACTCCATGGCGGGCATCGGCGGTCTTCCTTCGACGGGCAATAAGGTATTGCCTGATGGTAGCGCGGATGTCCGGGCGGGTCGTATCTCATTCGACCATTGTTGAGATAGTTAAAGATCGCGACAGTTGCGGCGTCTGGTACCCGACATATCACTTGCGGAAGTTGCGCAATCCTTCCAGATCCAGTATCTGGATGCCGCCGTAATCGACTTTCAGCAGACCTTCCCTTTCCAGCACCTGCAGCGCCTGGTTGGCGCGCTGGCGCGACGCACCGGACAGGTAGCCGACTTCCTCCTGCGAGATTTGCAGCAGCGTGCTGGTGCCGGGATAGAGATGGGGATTGAACAGCGCTGCAAGGCAGCGTGCCACCTTGGCATCGGGGTCCAGCAGACGGTCGAACTCCACCATGCCGATGAATTGCCCAAGCCGCTCGTTCAGCTGCATCAGCAGGAAACGGGTGAACGGCAGGCTGGTATCGAGAAGCCACATGAAGGTCTTGCTCGGCATGCGCGCGATGCGGCTGTCGCGCAATGCGGTGACATCGTACTTGCGGTGTTCCTGCTTGAGCAGCGTGCCTTCGCCGATCCAGCCGCCGGCGGGCACGCCGGCAAATGTCACCGATTTTCCCTCCGGCGACAGATTGTTGATCTTGATCAAGCCTTCGATCACGCCGATCCATGCGTCCACCATCTCGCCCTTGCGGCACACGAAGCCGCCTTTCGGCACGAACTGCTCGATGGTTTCCGCTTCCACCCGCGCCATCTGCTCGGGCGTCAGCTGCTGCGCCCAGATAGTCTGGCGCAGCAATTGATTGAAGGAGGCTTTATCAGAATTCATTGTGCAATGCGTCAACGAGATAGTTGAAGTTAGTTTGTTTTAAAGCGTAGATTGTCAATCAGATGACAGCGCACGACGGCGCATCACTCTAGTATCCTGACAAAAAGAGTTCCAAGAACATCACGGAGATATTGTAAGCGGATACCGCGTGCAGAAAGCGCACGGGCCGCTTGCATCGCCGTCACGGCGTCTCTTCTCTACCGAAGTGCAGGTCAAAGGAAAGAGCGGGATGATGGACGAGACACACGCAGCGGGAACGCAGACCTTCCCGCGCATATTGATGCAGCACGCGAAACAAAGACCGGGCAAACCGGCGTTCCGCGAAAAGGATCTGGGCATCTGGCAGACCTGGAACTGGTCCCAGGTCAACGATGAAGTGCGCGCGCTCGCCTGCGGGCTGGCGGCCATGGGCTTCCGGCGCGGCATGAACCTGGCGATCGTCGGCGATAACCGGCCCCGCCTGTACTGGGCGATGATGGCCGCGCAATGCCTCGGCGGCGTGCCCGTGCCCCTGTACCAGGATGCGCCGGCGGCCGACATGGCCTATGTGCTGGACGATGCGGAAATCGATTTCGCCATCGTCGAGGACCAGGAACAGGTCGACAAGCTGATGGAGATCAAGGCCACGCTGCCGCGTATCTCGCACATCATCTACGACGATGAGCGCGGCATGCGCAACTACACGCAGCCGGAACTGACCTCGTACAAGAGCGTGCAGCAGCTCGGCCGCGAGTTCGACCGCGCCAATCCGGATTTCTTCCTGCGCGAAGTTGCTGCCGGCAAGCCCGACGATGTATCAATCATGATGTACACCTCGGGCACCACCGGCAAGCCGAAAGGCGTGTGCATGGCGCATGGCGCGATGATCGCGGCGGCGACCGGCGGTGTCGGTTTCGACAAGCTCACCGATGCCGACGACATCCTGTCCTACCTGCCGATGGCATGGGTGGGGGATCATCTGTTCTCCTTCGCGCAGGCGCTGGTGGCGGGTTTCACCGTCAACTGCCCCGAGTCCGGCGATACGGTAATGACCGACCTGCGCGAGATCGGGCCGACCTATTACTTCGCGCCGCCGCGCATTTTCGAGAACCTGCTGACCACGGTGATGATCCGCATGGAGGATGCCGGTTTCGTCAAGCGCAAGCTGTTCCATTACTACATGGACGTGGCGCGGCGGGTCGGCTCCGACATCCTCGACGGCAAGCCGGTCGGCATGATGGACCGGATCAATTACACATTGGGCAAGATGCTGATCTACGGCCCGCTGAAGAACGTGCTCGGCATGTCGCGGGTGCGCGTGGCCTACACCGCCGGCGCGGCGATCGGTCCCGACCTGTTCCGCTTCTACCGCTCCATCGGTGTCAACCTGAAGCAGCTCTACGGCGCCACCGAAACCTGTGCCTATGTATGCCTGCAGCCCGACGGCAACATCAAGTTCGATAGCGTCGGCCTGCCCGCGCCCGGCGTGGAAGTGAAGCTCGCGGACAACGGCGAGGTGCTGGTGCGCTCTGCCGCGATGCTGAAGGAGTACTACAAGCGGCCGGACGCGACCGCCGAGGTGATCGACGAAAACGGCTATTTCCATACCGGCGATGCCGGCTTCTTCGATGAGCAGGGCCACCTGAAAATCATCGACCGCGCGGCCGACGTGGGCAAGATGTCCGGCGGCGACATCTTCGCGCCCAACTACATCGAGAACAAGCTCAAGTTCTTCCCTTTCATCAAGGAAGCAGTTGCCTTCGGCAACGGGCGCGACCGGGTGTGCGCCTTCATCAACATCGACATGGACGCGGTTGGCAACTGGGCCGAGCGGCGCGGCCTGCCCTACGCCGGCTACACCGATCTCGCGGGCAAGCGCGAGACCGCCGACCTGATCGCCGAATGCGTGGAGAAGGTGAACGCCGATCTTGCCGCCGAACCGCTGATGAGCGGCACCCAGATCCATCGTTTCCTCGTCCTGCACAAGGAACTCGATCCGGACGATGATGAGCTGACGCGCACGCGCAAGGTGCGGCGCAAGTTCATCAGCGAGAAATACCGCGTGCTGATCGATGCGCTGTATTTGGAGAAGACTTCGCAGTACATCGAAACGCAGGTGAAGTTCGAAGACGGGCGGCAAGGCATGATCAGCGCCGACCTGCAGATCCGTGACGTGAAGACATTCCCCGCTATCAGGCAGGCAGCATGAAACGAGACGACGAAGGCGCAACCGGCGGGACCACGACAAATGCCAGGCGGATCGGCGATGTCATCCTCAGCCTGAAAAACATTTCACTGTCGTTCGGCGGCGTGAAAGCCCTGACCGACATTTCCTTCGATGTGCGCAAGCACGAGATCCGCGCCATCATCGGCCCCAACGGCGCCGGCAAGAGTTCGATGCTGAACGTGATCAACGGCGTCTACCGGCCGCAGCAGGGTGAAATCGTTTTCCAGGGCAAGCACCGCAAGGACATGAACACCCACGCAGCGGCCAAGAGCGGCATCGCGCGGACCTTCCAGAACATCGCCTTGTTCAAGGGCATGTCAGTGCTCGACAACATCATGACTGGCCGCAACCTGAAGATGAAATCGAACCTGCTGCTGCAGGCGCTGCGCTGGGGGCCGGCGGAAAAGGAAGAGATCGCGCACCGGGTCAAGGTGGAGGAGATCATCGACTTCCTGGAAATCCAGCATATCCGCAAGACGCCGGTCGGCCAGCTGCCGTACGGCCTGCAGAAACGGGTCGACCTCGGCCGCGCGCTGGCGATGGAACCGGAAGTGCTGCTGCTGGACGAGCCGATGGCCGGCATGAACGTCGAGGAAAAGCAGGACATGTGCCGCTTCATCCTCGACGTGAACGACCAGTTCGGCACCACGGTGGTACTGATCGAGCACGACATGGGCGTAGTGATGGATATCAGCGACCGGGTGGTGGTGCTGGATTACGGCAAGAAGATCGGGGATGGTACGCCGGATGAAGTGCGGGGGAATGAGGATGTGATCCGGGCTTATTTGGGGACGTCGCATTAAGCGCAGTGAATGCATTGACTACGAATCTGGCACCACTGTAAGGCCCCTTCCCCCTTTCAGGGGGAAGGTTGGGATGGGGGTAGTGAGGTCGAACCAACGTATGCAGTAGCTCGACCTCACTACACCCACCCTAGCCCTCCCCCTGCGAGGGGGAGGGAACCTTGCGGAGGGATAAAGCAGCATGAAAAGGTAAAAAGACAACAACCATGGCATTTTTCCTTGAAACCCTGCTCGGCGGCCTGATGGCCGGGATGCTCTACTCGCTGGTTGCGCTCGGCTTCGTGCTGATCTTCAAGGCATCCGGCGTATTCAACTTCGCCCAGGGCGCGATGGTGCTGTTCGCGGCGCTGGCGATGGCCCGCTTTGCCGAATGGATTCCGCGCTGGACCGGCATTACCAATCCCATCTTCGCCAATCTCGCCGCCTTCCTGATCGCCGGCGCCATCATGTTCGCGGTCGCATGGATCATCGAGCGGCTCGTGCTGCGCCACCTGGTCAACCAGGAAGGGGCCACGCTGCTGATGGCGACACTCGGCATCACCTATTTCATGGAAGGCCTCGGCCAGACCATCTTCGGCAGCGACATCTACAAGATCAATATCGGCATGCCGAAGGAACCGATCTTCGTGATGGAGTCGACCTTCCAGGGCGGCATCCTGGTCAACAAGGAAGACATCATCGCCGCCGCCATTGCCGCCGCGCTGGTCCTCCTGCTCAGCATTTTTTTCCAGAAGACGGCGACCGGGCGCGCACTGCGTGCAGTGGCCGACGACCACCAGGCGGCGCAGTCGATCGGCATTCCGCTCAACCGCATCTGGGTCATCGTCTGGTGCGTCGCCGGCGTGGTGGCGCTGGTCGCCGGCATGATCTGGGGCAGCAAGCTCGGCGTGCAGTTTTCGCTGACGACGGTGGCGCTGCGGGCATTGCCCGTCGTCATCCTCGGTGGCCTGACGTCGGTGCCGGGCGCAATCATCGGCGGCCTGATCATCGGCGTCGGCGAGAAGCTGTCGGAGGTGTATCTCGGCCCCTACGTCGGCGGCGGCATCGAAATCTGGTTTGCCTACGTACTGGCGCTTGTATTCCTGCTGTTCCGGCCGCAAGGCTTGTTTGGCGAGAAAATCATCGATCGCGTTTAGGCTGTTAAGGAAAACATATGCTCTACCGTGAGAACGGCCAATTCAAAACCTCCTACCAGGCCGACCAGCAGATCTTTCCGATTGCGCAGGACAGGTTTGTCATCGGCCTGATGCTGGCCTTCGCCTTCATCGCCGTGCCGCTGCTGGCGTCGGATTACCTGTTCCGCGCGATCCTGATTCCCTTCCTGATTCTGTCACTGGCGGCGGTCGGCGTGAACATTCTGGTCGGTTACTGCGGCCAGATTTCGCTCGGCTCCGGTGCCTTCATGGCGGTCGGCGCGTATGGCGCCTACAACTTCTTCATCCGCATTCCGGACATGCCGCTCATCCCGGCCCTGGTGCTCGGCGGCCTGTGCGCGACGCTGTTCGGCATTCTGTTCGGCCTGCCGAGCCTGCGGGTAAAAGGCTTGTATCTCGCGGTTGCGACCTTGGCGGCGCAGTTCTTCGCCGACTGGATGTTCTTGCGCGTGCGCTGGTTCACGCTCGACTCGCCGTCCGGTTCCGTCTCGGTATCCAACCTGCAGGTGTTCGGGCTGCCGATCGACAGCGCGGTCAACCGATATTTGTTTTGTCTCGTCATCCTCACCGTGGTGGCCCTGCTGGCGAAAAACCTGGTGCGCGGCGCCATTGGCCGCGAATGGATGGCGATCCGCGATATGGACGTGGCGGCGGCGGTAATCGGCATCCGCCCGATGTATGCCAAGCTCACCGCCTTCGCGGTCAGCTCCTTCATCATCGGCGTGGCTGGCGCATTGTGGGGATTCATCTATCTTGGTTCATGGGAGCCGGCGGCGTTCTCGGTGGACCAGTCGTTCCGGCTGCTGTTCATGGTGATCATCGGCGGCCTGGGCTCCATCATGGGTAGTTTCCTGGGCGCCGCCTTCATCGTGATTCTGCCGATCGCACTTAACCAAATCCTGCCGGTGCTGGCGCACCTGGTCGGCCTGGAAATTTCCACCGCCGGACTCGCCCATGCGGAACTGATGATTTTCGGCGGATTGATCGTGTGGTTCCTGATCGTCGAACCGCACGGCCTGGCTAAGCTGTGGTCGATCGGCAAACAGAAATTGCGGCTGTGGCCTTTTCCGCATTGAGTGGTTGTTGGTGTGCTTCATCAAATTAAATACACGGAGAGACAAATGAAGATTCGCAACATGGTCGTGGCAGCCGCCGTCCTCGCTGCCGGCACATCGTCCGTCCTGACGACCAGTGCCTATGCGCAAGCCAAGGAACAGTACTTCCCGGTGCTGTCCTACCGTACGGGGCCGTATGCGCCGAACGGCGTGCCCTGGGCGAACGGCTACGTGGATTACCTCAAGCTGGTGAACGCGCGCGGCGGCATCAACGGCGTGAAGATTCTATTTGAAGAATGCGAGACCGGTTACGACACCGCGCGCAGCGTGGAATGCTATGAGCGCCTGAAGGGCAAGAACGGCGGCGCTTCGATGGTGCAGCCGCTGTCCACCGGCGCGACCTTCGCCATCACCGAAAAAGCGCCGGTCGACAAGGTGCCGGTGGTGACCATCGGCTACGGCCGCAGCGAAAGCGCCGATGGCACGGTGTTCAAGTGGAATTTTCCGATCGCCGGCACCTACTGGGTCGCCGCCGACGCCATCATCCAGGCAATCGCCAAGAAGGAAGGCGGACTCGACAAGCTGAAAGGCAAGAAGATCGCGCTGGTCTATCACGACAGTCCGTTCGGCAAGGAACCGATTCCGCTGCTGCAGCAGCGTGCCGGCCTGCAGGGCTTCGACCTGCAACTGCTGCCGGTAACCGCGCCGGGCGTCGAGCAAAAAGCCACCTGGCTGCAGGTACGTCAGTCTCGTCCCGATTATGTGGTGCTGTGGGGCTGGGGCGTGATGAATTCCACCGCGATCAAGGAGGCACAGGCCACCGGTTATCCGCGCGAGAAGATGTACGGCGTGTGGTGGGCCGGCGCCGAGCCGGATGTGAAGGACGTGGCCGAAGGCGCGAAGGGCTATAACGCGGTGACCATGCAGCACGGCGCGGAACCGCAGTCGAAGTTCGTCAAGGATGTACTGGCGATGGTGCATGACAAGGGCCAGGGCACTGGACCGAAGGAGGAAGTCGGACAGGTGCTGTACATGCGCGGCGCGATGAGCGCGATGCTTGGCGTGGAAGGCGTGCGGGCGGCGCAGGAGCGGTTCGGCAAGGGCAAGGTCATGACCGGCGAGCAGGTGCGCTGGGGCCTGGAAAACCTGAACCTGACGCAGGCCAAGCTGGACGCGCTGGGCTTCGCTGGCGTAATGCGCCCGATCAGCACCTCGTGCGCCGACCACATGGGCGCATCGTGGGCCCGCATCCATACCTGGGACGGCAAGCAGTGGAAATTCACGTCGGACTGGCTGCAGGCGGATGACACGATCATCAAGCCGCTGGTGAAGAATACGGCGGCGAAGTATGCGGCGGAGAAGAAGCTGACACCACGCACACCGGAAGATTGCCAGGGATGAGGACGGGGTTTCGCAACGCATGCGTTGCGCCGTCCTCACCGAGCCGCCTGCAAGCGGCGAAGGAAAGGTTGTAAGCGAACCGGTCCTCTCCCCTTGCAGGGGGAAGGCTCGGATGGGGATAGTGAGGTCGAGCAATCGCATGCAGTGGCTCAACCTCACTACGCTATCCCTCCCCCTGCAAGGGGAAGGGAACCTGCCATTTAACTGTGTCTGTACTTTGCCCGTTCTGCCCCCATGCAACCACAAAACATCGTACTCAACGTCAACGGCATCGAGGTGATCTACAACCACGTCATCCTCGTGCTGAAAGGCGTCTCCCTGCAGGTGCCGGAAGGCGGCATTGTCGCGATCCTCGGCGGCAACGGCGCCGGCAAGACCACAACGCTGCGAGCGGTCAGCAACCTGCTGCGCGGTGAACGCGGTGCCGTCACCAAGGGCTCGATCGAATTGCGCGGCGAACGCATCGAGAACCTGTCGCCGTCCGACCTCGTGCATCGCGGCGTGGTGCAGGTAATGGAAGGCCGGCACTGTTTCGCCCACCTGACCATCGAGGAAAACCTGCTGACCGGTTCCTATACCCGCAAGGACAAGGGCGAGGTGGCAGCCAACCTGGAGAAGGTCTACACCTACTTTCCGCGCCTGAAGACACGGCGCACTTCGCAGGCGGCCTACACCTCCGGCGGCGAACAGCAAATGTGCGCCATCGGCCGCGCGCTGATGGCCAATCCCCGCATCGTTCTGCTCGACGAGCCGTCGATGGGCCTGGCGCCGCAGATCGTCGAAGAAGTGTTCAACATCGTCAAGGATCTGAACACCAAGGAAAAAGTCACCTTCCTGCTGGCCGAGCAGAACACCGCAGTCGCGCTGCGTTATGCGGACTTCGGCTACATCCTGGAAAACGGACGCGTGGTGATGGAAGGCGATGCGAAGGAACTGGGATCGAACGAGGATGTGAAAGAGTTCTATCTCGGCGTGTCCGGCGCGGGCAGGAAGAGCTTCCGGGACATGAAGTTTTACCGGCGGCGCAAGCGGTGGCTGGCATGATCAGGTAAGGATGAGCGCAGGGTTTCGCAACGCACTGCGTTGCGCAGCGTGAATCGGAGCCGCCTGCCAGCGGCGACGTGGAAAGGTTGTAAGCAAACCAGCTCCTTTCCCCTTTTAGGGGGAAGGTCGGGATGGGGGTAGCGAGGTCGAGCGGCTGTATGCGGCTGCTCAACCTCACTACCTACTGCCCACCCCTCCCACTGACAGGGGGAGTGAACCGTGAGTCTATGTTTTCAGCGCGGTGAATTTGCGCTACCGACTTAACAGATCCATTCGGAATTCGTAACAGGTCCCTCATGCCCGACACCCTAGATACCCTTGAAACCCGCAACCCGCAGCAACGCGAACAAGATCAGATGGCCGCACTTCCGCGCCTGATCGCACGCGCCCAAACCGCCCCCGGCTGGGTGCGCATCCTCGACGGTGTCTCCGCCGCCGGCATCACTTCCCGCGCCGCGCTCGCCCAATTACCCGTCACCCGCAAATCCGACCTGAAAGACCTGCAACACGCCGGCATGCCCTTCGGCGGGCTGACGACGACGCCGGTCGCGCAGCTCGGACGGCTCTTCATGTCGCCCGGCCCGATCTTCGATCCGGAGGGACGCGGCGTCGACTGGTGGCGCTTTGCGCGCCCGATGTACGCGGTCGGCCTGCGCGCCGGACACATCGTGCAGAACTGCTTTTCCTACCACTTCACGCCAGCCGCCTTCATGGTCGAGGGCGGCGCGGCACGGATAGGCTGTCCGGTGATCCCGGCCGGCAGCGGCCAGACCGAAATGCAGGTGCAGGCGATGACCGCATTGAAGCCGGATGCCTATGTCGGCACGCCGTCCTTCCTCAAGATCATCATTGAAAAGGCGCAGGAAATGGGCGCGGATATCTCCAGCGTGCAGCGTGCGGTGGTGGGTGCGGAGGCGCTGCCACCGTCCTTGCGCAAATGGCTGCAGGATAATGGCGTGCCGCATGTGTTGCAGATGTACGGTTCAGCCGACATCGGCAATATCGCCTACGAGTCGGAGACCGACGGGCAGGTCAATCCCGGGATGATTCTCGATGAAGACCTGATCCTGGAAATCGTCCGTCCCGGTACGGGCGACCCGGTCGCCGAGGGCGAGGTCGGCGAAGTGGTGATCACGTCGTTCAACCCCGACTATCCGCTGATCCGCTTCGGCACCGGCGACATGTCCGCGATCCTGCCGGGCACGTCGCCGTGCGGCCGCACCAATACCCGCATCAAGGGGTGGATGGGACGCGCGGACCAGACCACCAAGGTACGGGCGATGTTCGTGCATCCGTCGCAGGTGGCGGAAATCGCCAAGCGATTTGCGCCCATCGTCAAGGCGCGGCTGGTCGTCAGCGGTGAGATGGCCAACGACGTGATGACGCTGCATTGCGAAGTGGACGATCCGGCAGCGGCCGCAACGCTGGTGCCGGCCATCGTCGACAGCATCCGCGATGTGACGAAGTTGCGCGGCGACGTGAACCTGGTGGCCCGCGGCACCTTGCCGAATGATGGCAAGGTGATTGAGGATGCGCGGAAATACGAGTAGAAAGTGAAGCAGCCGGCGTTTATTTTTTCTGCGCCGGCACATCCTGTGGATTGACCGGTGATACGCCCGGTGTCTTGTTGACAGTGGCATCGACGCCACGGCCTTCGCGCAGGTCGGTATCGACCTGGCCGTTTTCCAGATCCTTGTAGGCCTGCAGGATATCGGGACGCACGCCGCTTTCCTGGCTGTCATCCGACTCGTCGCGCTCATGCGGCAGGCGCGGCGTGGATTCCGGCTGGCTCGGCTTGCCGGTCTTTACGATCAGTTGTTCCTGTGCGGATTTCATGACGCTTCCCTTTAACAAATGGCAATATCAGTTTGAACATGGGCAGAACTAAAAATTCCCAATTCAATATCTTTTGCGCATCTGAGTTGACGCGAGCCTGCCGGCCGGAAATTCGGCACGCAAACGCGTTTTTAAAATTCCTCCCAGTCACCCGCCATGGCAAGCTTGTCCTGCACCGGAGGCTTGCGTTTGACCGGCGTTGCAGCATCGCGCCTGGCTAACCGCTGCGAACGTTCAGCCGGAACCGTCTGCTTCTGCGCCGGCATCACACGAGGCGGTGCGGCAACCGTCAGCGCCTGTTCCTGACTGATCCTGAAGACACTGACAAGATGCTCCAGCCCGGCCGATTGCTGTTGCATCGCATCGGCCGCTGCGGCGGCCTGTTCGACCAGCGCAGCGTTCTGCTGCGTGACCTGATCCATCTGCGTGATCGCCTGGTTCACCTGCTCGATGCCGGCGCGCTGCTCGTCGCTGGCGGCGGCGATCTCGCTGATGATGTCGGTGACACGCCGCACGCTGGCAACCACCTCATCCATCGTCGCGCCGGCCTGATCGACCAGCTTGCTGCCGGCGTCCACCTTCTCCACCGAATCACCGATCAATGTCTTGATTTCCTTGGCCGCCGCCGCCGAACGCTGCGCCAGGTTGCGCACTTCGGATGCCACCACCGCGAAGCCCCTACCCTGCTCGCCGGCGCGCGCCGCCTCCACGGCGGCGTTCAACGCGAGGATATTGGTCTGGAAGGCAATCCCGTCGATGACGCCGATGATGTCGACGATCTTTTTCGCCGATTCATTGATGGCGCTCATCGTACTGACCACTTCCGACACCACGCCGCCGCCCCTGACCGCCACTTCCGAAGCCGACACCGCAAGCTGGTTCGCCTGGCGGGCATTGTCGGCATTCTGCTTGACGGTCGAGGTCAATTCCTCCATCGACGACGCGGTTTCTTCCAGCGACGATGCCTGCTGCTCGGTCCGCGAGGACAAGTCCTGGTTGCCGGCGGCGATTTCGCCGGAACTGGTTTTGATGGCATCCGTCCCGCTCCGGACATCGCCGACGATCTTGGCGAGACTCGCGTTCATCTGCCCCAGTGCGCGCAGCAGGTCGCCGGTTTCATCCGCCGAATCCGCTTCGATGTTCTGCGTCAGGTCGCCGGATGCGACCACGCGGGTGGCATTGACCGCCCGGGCGATCGGTGCCGTGATCGACCGGGTGGTGATCTAGGCGAACACCACCGTCAGCAGGACCGTGAGCGTGCTGGCGATCACCGCCATGCGTTCGCCGTTGACGATTTCCCGGTTGACGATCACGCTCGTTTCCTTGATCTGCTCCTCGGCGACCGCTTCGAGTTTGCCCAATGCACTTTTGATCGCCTGGTCGGCGCCCTTGATGGCCGAATCGATCTCGGCAATGCCGGCGCCCGTTGCTTTCATTTCCGCGGCCTTTCTGATCGCCTCGCGATAGGCGGCAATGCCGGACCGCACCTTCTCGATCTCCGCCTTTTCAACGGCCGTTAGGCTGCCCAGTTTTTCGTAAGCGGTCATTGCCGCATCGATGTTTGTCATCTCGGCATTAAACCGCTGTTCGTAATCCTTGCCGCGCATGATGAAGTTCTTGAAGTGCTGAATGCCCTGGCCCAGCGACTCGTCGGCATGGTTAGTGGCATCCAGCTTCGGCTTCGCCAGGGTCCTGTACCGATTCCATGAATTTTCGATCATGCTGAATTCACTGTACGAAAACCCGCCAAGCATCACCGTCAGCAATGCGATGAACCCAAAGGTGATGCCGAGACGGGTGCCGATTTTCAGATTGGAGAATTTCATGTTGGTATTCCGATCCTGTTGAAGGAATGACGAGGAAAAATGTGATGCCAGGTAGAGCGGGTTGATGCGCCTGCCGATCAAGGACCGGTGTCCGGGCGACGTCAGTCCGGCATACGGGATGCATAGGTAGCTGCCCGAAGGTCGTACCGATTGTGTGGTTCAGGATCGATCGTTCAGGACAGGAAAGACGGCCATCCGATAAGCACACGGCCGTCGTGCCGGCAATTCGCCTTGGTGGCATATCGGGGAAAGCGATGCAGGGGGAACCGTCACAAGTCCGGTTGCGTGACTCCGCGCGCCGCGACGGCGGACTGCATGTAAACCGAAGGTTGAGATTCCGTATTTCGCACCCTTGCGGGTAGATGCGGACGTTGCGTGTTCATCGCGAGAAATTTCTCTTGGGTCCATAAGACTCCTCGTACCATTCGTTTTTGCTTACCCGTCAAGATTGACAGTGGCAACAATCATTACGGTACAAAGTCTCACAAAATAAGAGTAATTCCTCATGGTAAATATCAATGGCAGGATACTTGCCTATAGACTATCTGTATCACCAAATGAAACAGTGGTTCATTGCGAACGCGATGTGGGGGATTTTTCGCGTACCGGCGAAGGCCGTTCGCCACTCCGTCGGGACAGCAGCCGCTTCGACACCAACTGCACCGCGACCGTGGCTGCAACGGCAACAAGGAATGCACCCGTGATGCCCATGTGCGGAAGCGTCATGGCCAAGAGGAAGCAGAACGCGACAAACGAATACAGACCGGCGACCATGCCTCGCAACAGCGCCGCGGCGAATGCGCCGCCTTGCGATTGATGAGAGAAGGCGGCAAGCACGGTGCCGAGGATCGGGAACACCGCAAGGAGACCGCTCCATGCCTGGCCGACAGCACCTGCGGCAACCGTCACGGCCACCGTCAGGATCGCTCCCGCCAGCATGCGGCACCCCAACTCCAGGGTCGTGATCGGCCGGGAAGCAATCTGGACGCGGGCCGCCGGAAACAGCCGTGGCGCCAGGAGCAGCGTGGTCAATGAAACACCCAGCGCCGCATACGGCGAAGCCGGCAGCCGTGACAGCAACAGGGCGGCGGTTGTCCACCCGGCCAGGCCGCACAGCAAGGACGGCGGCCACGGCAGCCGCTTCGCCGCGTGCGAGTAAGCCAGGCTGAATGAGACGGATGCAAGGACCGCGGACAACGATGCCGATGCGGCGCGCGACGCAAATACCGGCCCCTGCTCGGATGCGAGAAAGAACAGGATGGGCCCGGTCACCACGGGCAGCCCGGCAAGCCATCCGGCGACCGACGGCCCCCAGCGCTTCCCCGCCATCGTGAGGAGCAGAAGAAATGCCGGGACAATAAACAGCTTTAATGCAAGCACTGAAAAGTCCTGAAAGTGAATAAACCAGCCCGGCGTTTTAACGGGACCTTAGAGCGGTTTGCGCGATGGCGTGCGGAAGACGCGGGCTGATTTGGGGTGCAGGACAAGGCGGGAGGAGTGCCGTGTGGCGAGCCACGCAAGCGACGAGCAACACCGCCATGCGTCCCAAAGCAGCCCGCGGCACCGTGCGCCATTGCGAAAACCGCTCTATTCATCATCGCTGTCGCTTCCGGACCGCCTGCCGCTGAAGCGCGGAAAACTGAAGTCGTCGCCCGGATCAGGCGGCTCCCGGTATCTGCCCGGATGTTTCTCCGGCGGACGGTGCACGGCGAAGACCAGCGTTGCCCCTATCATCGGCAATGCCCACACCAACCCAAGCTGCATCAGGCGTTGCGACCGCTCCGACACGCCGTCGCGCATGATCAGCAATGTGGCTTTTACATTTATCCAGAAAATTGCCGCGATGAGGATGCAGGCAATCACTGCTTCTAATGGAACAGCCATATGCGGCAAGTGTATTTCCATCAGCGCCTCGTCATCGAGGATGTCGACAATGTTTCGTCATCGTGCGGCCGGCGGCTAGCGTTCCCAGAACTCGTCATGCTGGGGAAGATCGTCAGTGATATCGAACCAGGGCGCTTTCGACTTGACGAATACATGCCTGGTCGGCTTCACGCCCGGATCGCTGTCCAGCGTGCCGAGCGGGAATCCGAGCCAGTCGGGATGGCGGTCGAATTTCGTGAACAGGCTCGACCCGCATTCCGAACAGAACGCTTTGTGCTCGCCGGGCGACGATTCATAAAATTTGATGAACTCCGCACCGGCGACGGTCGTCCAGTCTTTCGTCCGTACGCTTGCCCGCGTGCGGAATGCCGCTGCGTGGAGCTTCCGGCACATCGAGCAATGGCAGTTCAACACATCCTTCAACGGCCCGTTGATCTCGTACCGCACCCGCTTGCACAGGCAACTTCCGTAGTTATGCATGACCATTTTCTCCTTTCAGAATCCTGTTAGCAGTGGCGAAGGAACCGTGCCGCGCCTGTTCACGCATGCGGCCGTGGTCCGGTCATTCGAAGACCGGCCGGAAGAAGGTACGCTCGGTGCTGCTGAAGCAGCGTGTTTCTTCCGCATACTTGAATGCGGCCCGGCATCCGGGGTCCGAGCGGGATTGCGTGCGATAGGTTTCATAGGCGGCCAGGCTGGGAAAACTGAACAGGCAGAGCGCCACGTCGTTCGCGCCTTCGGCGGGCAGGAAGTAGCCGTGATGGATTCCTCCCAATCGCTGGATCAGCGGTATCCATAGCTTCGCATAGTGCTCGAACTCCTTGAGCTTATAGGGATCGACGGTATAGCGTATGTGGCAGGTAATCATGGTTTCAGGATCCGTTGCTGGAAGTTCGAATGCGTCATCGCGGCAGCCGGCCCGCGTACCCATGACAGCTTACAGTGCCTCGGCGCCGATTGCCCGGCCGAGGGCATTCGGAAACCGGTGGTTCAGGTCGGGCAGAAGGTCGACGCCCGGATTGCTATTGGCGTTATGGCACCCAAAGCAGGGTCGGCGATTGTGATCCAACCGGCAAGTCGACATGCCCTTTGCGCCGGATTGCCCTTATTTATTCTGTGAAGCCCTGACTGCACGTGGGTTGTTTGCAAACCGGTTTCGCGAAAAGTACAATCGCTTCGAGCAATGCATTTTTTGCAACTTCGTTTGCGGAACATTCGCGCCTGCCGCGATATGCCCTTGCCTCTCCCCTCACCACGTCGTTGATTCACCAGGAAACAGCAATGAAGATCCAGATCAAACGCTTCTCTCCTCACCAGAACGGCAAGGTATTCGGCGTGCTGATGGCGGCGAGTGCCCTTGTATTCGCCATTCCGATGTTTTTGCTGTTCTTGATATTTCCCATGCCGGTGGACAGCCAGGGTAATGCGATGGGTCCCTCGGCGGTCATGTTCCTGATCATGCCGGTGCTGTATCTCGTGCTCGGCTACCTGACGGTCGCGGTCGGATGCCTGCTCTATAACTTCATCTGCAAGTACACCGGAGGAATCGAATACGAAGCGAGCGGCGGAGACCAGACTCTTAACTGACAGTAGGCCGCCGGTCGCGTGAACTTGCGTGCCGCGACCGTTGCCTAATCCACTCTTTGAAGGAGAACCCATGCTTCAGTTACGTCCCGGCTGTGAATGTTGCGACAAGGACCTGCCTCCTGAATCGACCGAGGCGCGGATTTGTTCGTTCGAGTGCACGTTCTGCGCGTCCTGTGCCGAGACCATATTGGCCGGCACCTGCCCGAACTGCGGCGGCGAACTCGTTGCCCGGCCACGCAGGCCGGCGGAAAAGCTTGCCAGTTACCCGGCGTCGCGCGAGCGGGTCTATAAAATGGCAGGCTGCGGAAAAGCCGCGTAGCATCGTTTCGCATCTTCATCACAGGCAAGCCGACGACCGGCCTTCCTGCTTCCTGCCCCGACCGTGCATCTCGCACGCAAGAGGCGTCGATACCCGAACCGGAATTCAGTTTGTCCCTCGTAAAAGATATTTACCGGAAGAACCGCTGGGTGGTGCTGTGGGGCACCGCTCTTGTCGTCGGCAGCGCGCTGGCCAACATCGCGACCATCAACTTCATCAACAAAAGCATCTCGACCGGCGGCGCGCACTTCATCGAAAACGGCCTGTGGCTGATCGCCCTGCTGGTCATCCTGTTCTCCTTCGGCGTGGCATCGCAGTCGATGATGACGGCGCTGAGTTACCGCATCATCTACCAGTTGCGCGGCCGCCTGCTCACGCAGGTGTTGCAGGCCGAGTTCGAGCATATCCAGCAACTCGGCAAGGGCAGGATCTACGCCGCGCTGACGAAGGACATCCGCAGCATCCAGGACGGCTTCGTGATGTTTCCGTTTTTCATTTACAGCAGTACGCTGGTGATGGGCGGCCTGGCATACATGCTGTGGCTGTCATGGCCGCTGGCGCTGTTGTGCCTGGGCACCCTGTCGGTGGCGATGGGACTCGGGCAGGCATTGACCTCGCGCTTCCAGCGCCTGCTGCGCGAGGATAGGGAGCTGGAGGACAGCCTGTTCAAGCAATACGGCAACATCCTGGACGGCCACAAGGAACTGCTGCAGAACGAGCGGCGCAGCCGCATCGTGTTCGACACCCTGATGCATGGCGTTGCACGCCGTTCACGCGATCTGCGCACGCTGGCGGACCGCTACATCGTCATCAATATCCATATGATGACGGTGGTGACGCTGGCCCTGATCGGGCTCGTTTTCTGGGCGGTCTACCGCTGGCAATGGGGTGACGTTGCGCTCGGCGCATCGTTCGCGCTGGTGCTGCTCTTCATCCGCCAGCCGCTCAACATCGCGCTCAACCAGATACCCGGCATCCTCAGCGCACGCGTCTCCCTGCAAAAGCTGGCGTCCCTGCGGCTGCCCGATCCGGAACAGACCGGTTTCGCCGAGCCGCTGCGCGCCGACTGGTCGGCCATCGAACTGCAGGACGTGTTCTATCGCTATCCCGGCAATGACAGCTTCGCGCTGGGACCGGTGTCGATGCGCATCAATCGCGGCGAGCTGATCTTCGTCGTCGGGCATAACGGCGCCGGCAAATCCACCCTTACCAAGCTCCTGATCGGCCTGCTTGCGCCGAGCAGCGGCCGCATCGGCATCGACGGCATGGAAGTGCATGCGGGAAACCGCAGGCAATACCGGGCAATGTTTTCCGCAGTACTGTCCGACTTCTTCCTGTTTGATCAGGTAGTGGCGCAGGATGGCGAAGATGACGAGGCGCAGGTGCGGCAACTGCTGCAGCGCCTCCAACTGGAGGATGTGGTGTCGGTGGGCGGCGGCAGTTTCAGCCGCACCGAATTATCGACCGGACAGCGCAAGCGCCTGGCCATGGTGGTCGCCTGCATGGAAAAACGTTCGGTGATGGTGCTGGACGAATGGGCAGCCGACCAGGACCCGCATTTCCGCAAGATCTTCTACGAAGCGATTCTGCCGGAGCTGAAGGCGCAGGGCATGACGACGATCGTGGTCAGCCACGACGACAGGTATTTCCATGTCGCGGATCGGGTGATCAAGCTGGAGGGTGGCGCGCTGACGGAAACGGTGCTGGATGAGGTGCAGGAGCAGTTGAGATAGTTGGGGATGTTATGAAACGAGGTGAGGCAAAGCAACGTAGGCGGTGAATTGCATGTTCAAAAGGCGCCGCACGGTTCCCTCCTCCTGCCAAGGACAGAGAGCAGTCCTAAGATGTCCATGCGGCAAGCACTACTACTCCGCCCCTTCAACAATAAACAGCCTCCCCACCGAATTCGCCAGCCGGACCTCCTTCGCCTTGGCATACTCCACCGAGTCGTACCAGGCCTGCGCCTTTTCCATGGATTCGTATTCGACGATGACGGTGCGCCAGCCGCTGTTGTGCGTGCTGTCCTCTCCCTCGCGCTGATCGCGCTGTCCGCCCCGTACAAGGAAACGTCCGCCGTATTGCGCGACGGCGGCAGTCGAGAGTGTGCGGTAATCGGCGTAGCCGGTGGGGTTGGTGACCTGGATTTCTGCGACGACGTAGGCTTTCGGCATGGCAGCCCTTTCTGTAAATGAATTTCAGGAGGGCCGCATGCGATGCATGGTCAGCCCGGAATGGCGAGACGCTGGCGGGCAGCGTGGTATTCGGATTTTAACCGCTCCACCAGTTCCGCGACGGTCGGCACGTCGTCCATCAATCCCACGCCCTGCCCCGCGCCCCAGATGTCGCGCCATGCCTTGGCCTTGGCGCCGCCGCCGGAGCCGAAGTTCATCGTCGACTTGTCGGCGGTGGGCAGGTTGTCCGGATCGAGCCCGGCGGCGACGATGGATTTTTTCAGGTAGTTGCCGTGCACGCCGGTGAAGAGGTTGGTGTAGACGATATCGGCCGCGGTCGATTCCACGATTGCCTGGCGATAGCCTTCATCGACATTCGATTCCTTCGTCGCCAGCCAGCGTGAACCAATGTAGGCGAAATCCGCGCCCATTGCCTGGGCAGACAGGATTGCGTCGCCGGTGGCGATCGATCCCGACAAGGCGACCGGCCCCTTGAAGAACTTGCGCACTTCGCCAACCAGCGCGAAGGGTGACAGCGCGCCCGCGTGGCCGCCGGCGCCGGCCGCGACCAGGATCAGCCCGTCGACGCCGGCTTCCAGCGCCTTCTGCGCATGGCGGATCGAAATGACGTCATGCAGCACGATGCCGCCGTAGCTGTGGATCGCGTCCAGCATTTCCTTTGGCGGCGCACGCAGGCTGGAGATGATGATGGGGATCTGGTGCTTCACGCACACTTCCACGTCGTGCGCGAGGCGGTCGTTCGACTGATGCACGATCTGGTTGACGGCGATCGGGCCGACTTTCGCGCCCGGATTGGCTTCCCTGTATGCGGCGAGTTCGTTCTGGATGTCGGTCAGCCAGGTATCGAGCAATTCGGCCGGACGGGCATTCAGGGCCGGGAAGGAACCGACGATGCCGGCCTTGCATTGCGCCTTGACGAGGGCCGGACCGCTGGCGATGAACATGGGCGAGCCGATGACGGGAAGACTGAGATTCTGCAATGCTGCGGGCAACGCCATGACGACCTCGCGAGAAGGGAAAAAAGGGATTTTGATTATAGGGCAAAAAAAGAACGGTCGTGCTAGATTAGGCCCTCTAGAAATGCCTGCCCTCCCGCATACTACCGAAGCATTCTCTCAAGGAGACTCCCATGACCTACCAATGTTTCAGCCTGACCATCGACAACAAGGTTGCCCACCTTGTGCTGAACCGGCCGCAGTCAATGAACACCATGCATCCCCTGATGTGGCGCGAGCTGACCGACATCGTGAACATGCTCCAGCGCACCGCGCCCGCACGCGCGCTGGTGATCTCTTCCACCGGCAAGCATTTCACCGCCGGCATGGCGCTCGATGTATTCGGCAGCGACCCGGATTCCGGCATTGCGCTCAATGACGGCAACGCCGGCGGACGCGCCAACATCGTGCCGCAACTGGATGACATGCAGCGGGCCTTCACCGCCATCGAGCGGCTGCGCATGCCGGTGATCGCCGCCATCCACGGCGGCTGCATCGGCGGCGGCGTAGACATGGTGTCGGCCTGCGACATCCGGCTTGCAAGCGCGGACGCCTTCTTCTGCATTCAGGAAATCAATATCGGCATGACGGCAGACCTCGGCACGCTGCAGCGCCTGCCGAAATTGATCCCCGAGGGCATCGTGCATGAGATGGCTTACACCGGACGGCGGCTGCCGGCGCAGCGTGCGCTCGCCGTCGGGCTGGTCAACGAGGTATTCGAGTCGCAGGAAGCCATGATTGCGGCGGCGCTGCAGATGGCCGGCGAAATCGCGGAAAAGCCACCGGTCGCGGTCTGGGGCAGCAAGCAGGCGATCCACTATGCGCGCGACCATTCGACACAGGATGCATTGCAGCAAATGGGCTGGCTGCAATCCGGCATATGGCAGACCAGCAACCTGGTGGAGGCGTTCACCGCAAAGCAGCAGGGACGCAAGCCCCAGTTCGACGATTTGCCGCCGCTGCATTCGTTTGAAGAGGCAAAATACACGCTGAAGTAAACCCACCCCGCCCAATGGCGACACGACCCGCAGCCTTTCACCTCAAGGAGACCATCATGTTCCAACCGAAACTCATGCAGGGCAAACGCATCCTCGTCACCGGCGGCGGCACCGGCCTCGGCCGCGCGATGGCGGAAAAGTATCTGTCGCTCGGTGCCGACGTCTACATCTGCGGCCGTCGCAAACCGGTGTGCGACCAGACGGCCGCCGAACTGATGGCGCAGCACGGCGGCAGCGTCAAGACCTTCGGCCTGGACATTCGCGACGCCGCCGCAGTGGACGACATGGTGGAACAGATCTTCGCCGAAGGGCCGCTGACCGGGCTGGTCAACAATGCGGCCGGCAACTTCATCTCGCCGACCTCGGCGCTGTCGCCGCGCGGCTTCGATGCCGTCGCCAATATCGTCATGCACGGCACCTTCTACGTCACCCATGCGGTCGGCAAGCGCTGGGTCGAGATGGCCGCCAACGGACAATGGACGCCTGCGGACGGCTATCGCAGCGTGATCTCCATCATCGTCACCTGGGTGCTGAACGGCGGCCCGTTCGTGGTGCCGTCGGCGATGAGCAAATCGGCCATTCATGCGATGACGATGTCGCTGGCAACCGAATGGGCGCAGTACGGCGTCCGCCTCAATGCGATCGGCCCCGGCGAGATACCGACCGAAGGCATGAGCAAGCGCCTCAATCCCGGCGAGCAACCCGGCGCACGCTCGGCGGCGATCAACCCGATGGGCCGTGCGGGCAAGATGGAGGAATTACAGAACCTCGCCACCTTCCTGATGGCCGACGGCTGTGACTGGCTCACCGGCCAGGCGATCATGATGGACGGCGGCAATCATCTCGCCACCGGCGGCAACTTCTACGAGCTGCGTTCCTGGTCGCAGGAGCAATGGAAGGATGCGCGCGACCGCATCGAGGCGCAGAACAAGAAGGATAGGGAGCAGCGCACCGTGTAGGGCCGGCTGTCGGCACATCGACAAGCGACACGATGGCGTGGAACCATTTTCATCTGCCGCCCCAGTCCCTGGAGGATGGATGGAACTCGGCAATGGCCCGCTGTTCCATCAATGCCAGGTTCGGATACCATGCCGACCTGCCCGGTTTTCCTTCCTGTTCGATCCATCGCCATTCCGGCGCGGCTGGCTTGATGATCAGTCCGCGCTGGCCGATTGCGCCGGCGACATGCGCCACCGAGGTATCGACGGTAATTACCTGGTCGAGCGCCCGTACCAGACAGGCGGTGTCGTAGAAATCGCAGGTATCCGCAAGCGGCGCGATGCTGCGGGCACGCAAGCCGGCCGGCAGTTCCTCGAAGTCCTGCGCATGCGGGCCAATCTGCAGCGAAATGATGCTTCCGTCCAGTTTGCGCAACAGGGGTTCCATGGTGTACGCCGCAGGAGCGGCGTCGCGCACCGCCGCAGCGTTTAGCTCCTCAAGACCGCACGCACTGGCAATGACCGCCGATGCGGCACCGATGCGTTGCTCACGCAGGCTTCGATCGGCGTGGTAGCGACTGCCTGTGCACAGGGGCAGTGAACGGCGGATATTGTGGTCGTGCTCCGCCGATCCGGCCCAGCACACGCCGGTCCATGGCCGCGGCATGCCGACGAGCCGCGCGCGCCAGGCGGCGACATCCGCCTCATCGACATGCAAGTACGGCGTCGCGGGAATCGTATCGGGCGTCGTGTCGAACACGTAAGGCAGACTGGCGAGCGGACAATGCAGGTCGAACGGCGGAAGCGGCGTGGCTTCGGCAATGACCCTCAGACCGTCAATCGTTCGCAGCAACCGCGCCAGCGACGCCCGGTTGGCATCGAGGCGAAGCGTGACCTGCGCCCCCTGGCTGATGAGTAGCGGCAAATAGCGGACGAATTGCAGCACGTCGCCGAAACCCTGTTCGCCGGTTACGAGCAACTTTCTACCCTCCAGCGAACCGCCGGCCCAGCGCGGCTGTGCGCAGAGGAAGCGTGACGACTTTACCGGCTCGATCTCCCAGCGCCATTCTTGCGCTTCCCAGCCGGCGCGGTAATCGCCGGTACGGAGCTGCTGGAGGCCGCGGGCGAAACGCAACGCCGGGTTCAGCGGATCGGTTTTTACGAGATGGGCATAGCGCGCGTCCAGCTCCACTGGATCGCCGTAGAGCGCGGTCAACGCGCGCACGAGCAAGTAGTGCGCAGCCGGCCAGTCGGGTCGTTGTGCAAGCAGACGGCGGGCGACGACTTCGACCTGGGCCGGACAGCATAGCTCCGCATACAGGAGGCCGACGTTATAAAGCGTGTCCGCATTGGCGGGATGGATGCGACAGCCGGCAGCCATGCTTTCCAGCGCCTCCAGATGCTTGCCGAGGCTTGCAAGAATCATCGCCCGGGTAAGATGCAGGGCCGGGTTGCCGGGTTGCGCAACGACGGCGGCATCGATCAGCGGCAATGCCTCGCCGGCACGCGCCTGGTTCTGGAGTAGAAGGGCAAGGCGATAGTGCGCTTCCACGCTGTGCGCAGCGCTGTCGAGCGCCTCGCGATAGCGCTGTTCCGCCAGTGCCGGCTCGCCGGCATCACGATATGCATTGGCGGTTTGCAGGAGATGAGCGGCGCTCACCTTGTCGGGGCGCGTATCCGCTGTGTTCAGGGCTGTTGTGGATCGCATGTGATTGTCCTTGTCTGGCGGGCCATTTCCGTTGGCGTTAAGGGTTGGCCAAGCAGAAGTGGCGCTATCGCCACAGGCAATGTGTGGCAGCAGCGATGCGTCAGTTCCATGACAGGCTATTGAACAATGTTGCGAACGGTCCGGTCTTCGACTGAACAACACATTATTTCCGTTGACGGTGGCGCTATTTCGTCTCTGCCGGACGCCGTGGAAAAACTTGTTAACTGGCTTAAAACGGCGAACAGCTTATGAGGAGGGCAGGCAAGCCAGGGAGATTCATCGTCGCGCCGCAGACAAGGGTAACCAGCATCATCAGGGACGCCGTATTGGCAACGTTGCATAACCTGGGCAAGGATGAGACGGATGTGTACACGATCACCAGTTTCTACAAGAAGCCGGTCGGCCTGCTGGTGCTGGAAGCGTCACCTGTGAGCACGTCGGAAGAGATCAGGGTTCAGACGTCCGGGAAAATGCCGCCGACGCTGGGTACGTGGAAGCGCCGGCGCGGTGTGGTTGGATGGGAGACCGTGATCGCGCCGAACCAGGCGCTGCAGTACAACGTAGACGATGCGATTACGTATCCCAAGGAATGCATCGTGGTGGGACTGCCTTGATGAGTGCCGCCGGGGTCAATGCTTGTGCCGGCCGCCGTGACTACCGTGGTCGACACCAGTGGCTGCCTGCTTGCCGTAACCGCGCAGCGTGAGATAGCGGGCGGTCTGCTCTGCAGTGAGGATCTCTGCCTGCGTGAGATGGGCCTCCAGATGCGCACCGCGCACCTTCGCTTGCAAGGCGCCAATCTCCTTGAGTGAGTTGTCCAGCAATTCCGTATTGGCCGACCGGCCGGCGAAAAGCCGGTCCAGCTTCTGTTCCGCAGCCACCAGTTCCCGTCCCAGCATGCTGGCCTTTACCTGCATCGCATCGAATAGCTGCTTTGTCTTTGCCTGCTGCTCCGGCGTCAGTTGCAGCTCGGATGCGAGTTCGAGGACATGCATGGGGCCGGGATAGCCGTTGAGTTCGGCTGCCTTGGCAAAGCCCATGCCCTTGCCGGCCAGGTAACCGTTGATGTCTTCCTGCGACAGGGATTTGATGTCGCGGGTTTCCTGGCCAGCGTAAGAGGTTGAGGTGGCGCTTGATGCGGCGGGAAAAAGCGTGGCGGCGATGAGGGTGGTGGCGATAAATGATTTCATGGAAGTCTCCTGATACACACGGCGCTTTAAGCTTTCACTGCGCGGCTCCCTACCCCTGATAGGGCGAAGGAGATACGCAGCAGAATAATTTGCTGCAATATGTTGCCAGTATTATGTTGGACCTTATTACTCTAGGGTTGCAATCGGGCGACTGTCCAACACCAGCCATGCAAAGCAAACCCGGTTCACTTGATCAACCGCAGCATTTCCTTGAACCGCGGATGTTCACTACTCCTCATCCACTCAAACAACACCATCTCCGTCGTCACCAACTCCGCACCCGCCGCCTTCGCCCGCTCGATCGCAATCGTCTTGTTCAACGGCAGGCGCGATCCGATCGCATCCACCACCAGCCGCACGCGGCGACCGCGCCCCAGCAGGCCGAGCACGGTTTGCAATACGCAGACATGCGCTTCGCAGCCTGTCACGATCAAATCCGGGCGGTCCGTCGCATCCAGTGCGGCAATGAATGCCGGTGCGCCGCAGGCATCAAAGTCATTCTTGTCGATGACTCGCTCGCACAGCGCATGCAGGTCGGCGACGTTGGGCCCGAGCCCCGCCGGATATTGCGCCGTGCCGATCACCGGCACCTCCAGCAGCTTTGCCGCCTGCGCCAGCCTGCGCGCATTGGCGACCACGGTTTCATTGTCATGAATGGCCGGCATCAACCGTTCCTGCAGATCGATCAGGACAAGGGTGGATTGCTGCGCATCGCATAGTGTGCTCATGAGGTCGCCTGCTGGATCATTCTGCCGATATAGAGGGAAAACAATGCGCGGCCGTCCTGGCCGAACATGCGGATACGGCCGGTATGCGTGAGCAGCAGCAGGCCGACGCAGTGGCCGAACAGCGCCGTGGTTTCACGTTCTGCGACGGCGGCGCTGCAGCCGAGCGCGACCAAGCCGCTCTCCACGCCGCCCAGCGCCTGGCGCAGGCGCTGGTTCAGTTGCTCATTGAGTTCCGGCGTGAGGCCGAGCGGCTTCATGCCCTGGAACAGGTAAAAGCCGAGGTCGAGCTCGCGCGGATAATTCAGGTAGAAATCATAGAAGGCCAGCGCCTGGCGCTTGATGCGGTGCGCGGGCTGCCCATTGCCGGATGCCGCCTCGACCGCGTCGTTCAGCCTGTCGAGCGATTGCGACAACAGGTCGCCGTAGATCTCTTCCTTGCTGGCGTAATGGTTGTACAGCGCGCTGGCGGTATAGCCGGCCTCGTTGGCAATCGCCCGCATGTTGGCGCCAAGCAAACCTTCCTTCTCGAACACCCGCCGCGCGGCGTCGAGAATCATCTGCCGCTTCATGTCCTTGACGGCGCGCAGGCGCACCCGGCGCGGCTCGACAGCCTCCATCACCTCATTACTTTCCTTTACCGTACTGGTCTGTTTTTTCATGGGGAAAATGTAGCACGATGCACATGCATCCATGCATGCTTGACGCAAAAATGAACTTAGTTCACATTCATGATAGACCGTTTTCAATTCAAGGAGATCGCCATGCTGATGTCATCCGCCGAATACCGCGAGTCGCTGCGGCAATACAAGCCGAAAGTCTATCTGGATGGCCGCCTTATCGAATCGGTGGCGGACGAACCGGCATTCGCACCGGGCATCAATGCGCTCGGCGTCACCTACGACTACGCATTAAAGGAAGACTTCGCGCCGCTGATGCTGGCGACACAGCACACCTCCGGCAAGCAGGTCAACCGCATGCTGCACATCAACACCAGTACCGGTGACCTGCTCAACAAGCTGGAAGCGGTTCGCCTGCTGTGCCAGGAAACCGGCTGCGCGCAGCGCTATCTTGCGCACGATGCCTTCAACGCGATCTACCAGGCCACGCATCGCATCGACGCCGACAAGGGCACTCGCTACGGCGAGCATTTCCTCAACTACCTGCACGACTTCCAGGACCGCGACCTCTCGGTCGGCATTGCGATGACCGATGCGAAAGGCGACCGCAGCCGCCGTCCGCACGAGCAGGCCAATCCGGATTCGTATGTGCACATCGTCGAGCGCAATGCGAAAGGCATCGTCCTGTCCGGCACCAAGGCCATCGTCACTGGTGCGCCCTACATGCATGAATTTCTCGTCATGCCCTGCCGCAACATGAGCGAGGCGGATGCCGACTTCGCGGTCTGCTGCGCGGTGCCCTGCGATGTCCCCGGGCTGACCATCATCGCCCGCCCCGCCGGACGCCCGGGAGAAAAATCGGCGCTGTTCTCCAACAAGTTCGGCCAATCCACCGGCGTGCTGGTCTTCGACCGCGTCTTCGTGCCGTGGGAACGGGTGTTTTACGCCGGCGAATGGGAACACTCGTCCTACATGACCTACAACTACGCGACCCACCACCGTCACAGCTGCATCGGCGCACGCGCCGGCTTCGGCGACCTGCTCATCGGCGCCGGCGCATTGATGTGCGAAGCGAACGGCTTCGATCCTGGCAAGGAAACTCACTTGCGCGAACAGATGGTGGAACTCATCAAGATCACCGAAGGCTTCTATGCCTGCGGCGTGGCCGCATCGGTGTATGCAAAGGTTGACGAGGCCTCGAACACCTTCGTGCCGGACGCGGTGTTCTCCAACATCGGCAAGCTGCTGCTGGCCACGCAGATCTACGACATGCATCGCATCGCCCACTATGTATCGGGCGGCCTGATTGTTACCCTCCCCGGCCCCGACGAAGACCACAATCCTGAAACGGCGGCCAACCTCGCCGACGTCCTGCGCGCCAATCCGAATGTGCCGTACGAGCAGCGCATACAAACGGCCCGTTTCATCGAAGACCTCACCGCGTCCTATCAGGGCGGCTGGTACTCGGTCATCAGCCTGCACGGCGGCGGCTCACCGGCGGCGATGAAGCAGGAGATCTACCGCAACTACCCGATCGGGAACAAGGTGGAACTGGTGGAGCGGTTGATGGACCGCGGGCTGGTAGACGATCCGCGACGGCCGATCACGGCGAACAAGCAGCCGGGGAAATGCTGCGCGACGGGATGTACGGTGCCGGGGGAGCCGATGATGGTGGACTTGCCGCAGGCGGGGGTGAAGCGGTTGAAGAATGTGGCTTGAGGGATATGGCGGGGATTGAACCGCCCCTTAGAACTCAAGGAGTTAGGCCACCATTGATGTTATAAGTGGAAGTGATGGTGCAACACACCATGCGCTCCAAAGCGTCCGTCACAATGGTCTTTCGACATACACGTTCTTGATCACTCATCTTTACCTCGCATAGACAAAACCATCGCTTACTCGAGGAATATCTTAGGCATTTACATAGTCTAATGGCGTCGAGTCAGCAAACGTCGCATGTCTCAGCTAAGCAGTCATCAATCTCAAAACTTGTTCGGAGATTTTTCCTCCTCAATGCAGCTAAGGGCGGCTAGCCTTGCTTCACGAACAAGAATCCAAGTAAAGTAATGAGTTTAGTCAACACATTGGGTGACCTATTAGGCGCGCACTCGTCTACGCCTACACTTCTATTGTCACTCAATCCTTTACTTGGAGAAACAAACGTGGCAGAAAGTCTTGCAGACATTGAGACCTTAGCCCTCCGCTGTAGATCGGAACGCTCAAAGGAACATATAGCAGAAGCCGTGCTTTGTTATCGGGGAGGCGCTTATCGTGCTGCGATTGTAAGTACGTGGATAGCCGTTGTTTTTGACTTGATTGACAAAATCCGTGAGCTCGCCGCATCCGGTGAGGGTAAAGCCAAAGACATTGAACTTCAGTACGAACGATACATTGCTCAGATTGAGGCAGGCAATGATCAGGGTCTGAAAGGTGCCTTGGAGTTCGAGAGAAAGGTTCTCGAAACTTGTCGGAACGAGCTACAAATGCTCGATCCTCATCAGTTTACCGACTTGTTACGATTACGCGATGATAGACACCGGTGCGCGCATCCCTCATTTCAACGAATCGGTGAACCTTACCGTCCAAGTGCAGAACATGCGCGGCTACACCTGCGCAACGCGGTAATTCATGTGCTTTCCGAGCCTCCAGTTCAGGGAAAGGCAGCATTGGCAAAGTTGAGAGCTCTCATACTCTCTCAGTTCTTCCCTAATGAAACCGATAAGGTAATCGTCCAATTTCGGGCCTCATCCCTTGCCCGCCCTAGCGAAGCTCTAGTCAGCAATTTCGTTGACATGATTGTTTTTGGATTTGTGACGGAGGGCGATAACTTTTACGGAGAGTTATCGGTGATGTCCGCCCTGAAGGGGGTATTCGAAATGTTTCCTGATAAGGTCGAAAGGCGGCTAAAGCAGCAACTTAATAAAGCTATTAGGGACGTTCCGGACGCTGGTCTGATGTTTGCCGTAGCGATACTTACCCATGTTCGAATTGGTTGGAACCTGCTCGACGAGGATGCTAAAGGTAAGGTGCTAAGCTTTATCAATTGTGCACCGCCTGAACAAGTCGTGCCGGGTCTCGCGTCCCTTAACCGATTAGAAGCGTTAGCTGAAGCAGTCGCGAAACGTGTTGCTCAACTAACTTTCGACGAGCTTGTTTTAGGAATAGAGCATGGATTAGGAATACTTGCAAAGGACCGTGCCATTCACTTTTTGGGCGGCGCTTATTCTTTCAATCGCGTCAATGAAATAATGGGAAAGGTGATCTTCCCAATTTTCGAATATTTAATTAAAGAAGACTTTGAACGCATTATTAGACTTCCAGTGGAGACGAATGCAGACATACCTGGTGCAACAAGTTACAGAACGTTTATTCAAAAGCTTCGAGCACAGGGGACATTCTCGGATGCTGAGCTAGATGCACTGTTGAGTGCCAACAAGGCTGGCTACTTAGCACCGCAACCTGAATCAGCAGCAGATTGATCGCTTAAGCACGGGAATCGGCAGCCAATAACCCGATTCTCGCACCATACCTTACAACGAAATTCGTCAAGTTGTGCGTGCACGTTTCTCCTTCAAACGAAGCGCCCTTTCCGCCATACCCTTTGCCCGCTCGATTGGAAAGGACCTTCCTTGCAAGAATGGAGTCAAATGTTCTAAGTCTCAGGCTCGTTCCTAGGGATCATCAGTCCTTTCGGTTTCGCCAACTCGCAAAACTCTTCCGCAGAGTATTTCATAACCAGTGCAGCAAGGCCACTCGCGATCATTGGGATTCCAATCCGAAAATCGCCCAAGGTCGTGACAACGGCTGCAGAAAAATACCCTTCATTGAAGACTTTTGGCACACGATTCGACCAAAGTTTGAAGATTGGACTTGATGGCTTGCAGAAAGTCTTCCACGCGATACGCTTCAGGATTGCAAAGGTCGTACGCCCAATTTGCCTAGGTTCTTCGGCCTTTTCGGGTGGAGGAAGAAGTTTGCGGTCAGATGGTGGAAGCTGCTTAACCGAGTGCGTTCTAACATCATTTAGCAACTGTATGCTAGCTGCTGGAACGCTATCGCCAATTAGTTTTAGAATTTCGTCGTCGGTGTTCCGTTGCAAAAGAAATATAGCATTAGCCTCAACTTCATTAACATCTAACGTTGCATCTCCTGTGCCGATTAACTCTGTCAGGATGCATTCCTCTTCTATACGCTCAATCAACCGCTTTTGAAATTGTCTTCGAGTTCGCTCTGAGGCAATGTTGTTTATTTTCGAAATAACTTCAGTAATTAGGTCTTTTGCTTCAGGAACACGTTTCTGGCGCAACTTACATACTGCAAGCAAGGAACTTGCTTCCAAGTACAGTCGAGTATTAGGTTCCGATAGCTTCCGAATCCCGATAAAGCCAGTTTCGGCGTACATAATTCGATTCGCTTCTAAATTTGCTTCAAATGCCCAAAGTTTTGCGCGAAGCAAACGGTGGTGGCTCCGATCGTTGGGAAACTCAGCTTGTATTTTTGTGACAATCTCAATTGCCCTCTCCGGTTCCACCTGTTGAACCGCCTTCTGGAGTGCAGCTTCAAGCGGTCGAATAGTGGCAAGTTGTTGTTCTGTTAGCTTCGTTGTCGACATCTAGAGTGACTCAGAGAGGGATAGGTAGCAACGCAATTACGCGTTAGGTAGACTTGTAGCGATTTGCTTATGAAGTCTACGAGATCCGAATCAGAATGTCCAATGGGCAAGTATTGGCTCTAAGTCAGAAATTACAGCATTTAGCTATTTCGCTGTGGTCGGTTTTAATGATCGGACTTCTGAGCATGTCTTATAACTTACAAGTCGCGAGACATCATGAAACTCCCTTTTGCATCGTCTTAAAAATCGTCTCATATTAAAGTTTCACATCATCTTAGAATTTTGAGAACAAAGGGCACATGAAGGTCGGGTACTCACGGGTGACAAGCAGAGGATAAAGCTATGAGCTTCAAGAACAAAAACTTGTGGAGCCGGATGGGAACGAATCATGGCTGAGAAGCATTTAGGCAAGGCAACTGAAAGCCGCAACGAGTTACAGAAAATGCCTGAGTTCGTCCGCGAGGGGATATCGTCGTGGGCACCAAATTGGGCAGGTTGGTCCTGAGCACAGCAGTAACCGGGGCCAAGTCTTGCAGCAGCACATTCGCACCTCAGCACATCTGACCTGTAACCTCAACAGGTCAAAATATAAGCGTCAGAGTAGATTAAATTTAGTTCGATCAATATCATCTTATAGGCCGGCGTCCGGTCAGACATTGCCTGTCAGGACCACGACAAACACATTCACCATGAAACCAAAAGACCTCGTCAAACAATGGGTGGATGCCTTCAACAAAGCGGACGTCGATGCGCTCGCATCGTTCTACAACGAACATGCGGTGAACCACCAGGTAGCCGAATCACCCGTCGAAGGCAGAGACGCGATTCGGAAGATGTTCGCCGACGGGTTCGCCGCTGCGAAGATGGTATGCATCGTCGAGAACATTTTTGAAGACGGTGAATGGGCAATTCTTGAATGGCGCGATCCGCTCGGGCTGCGGGGATGCGGGTTCTTTCACATTCAGAATGACCAGATCGTTTTTCAACGCGGCTATTGGGACAAGCTGACGTTCCTGCGTACGCAGGGTATGCCGATACCGGATCATTGATTTTTATGCCCTCATCGCGGTTTCCTGCCTGAATCGCCATGCCTGCCTGATGTAGTCCCGCACCATGGTAATCTGCCATTTGGCAGCTCATGCCACCTCAGCCGTTTCACGATAACAGGAAGCGCCATGGAAGAGACAACCCGCCGTCCCATCGTTCTTCGTCCCGGTGAAGGCCGGCCCTACCGGATGGGCGGCATGTCCGCCTTGTTCAAAGCCGACGGCGCTGAGTCGAATCGCAAATATTCCATCTCCGAGTGGTGGCTTGAACCAAATACCCAGGGGCCGGGCGCGCATTCGCATGACGAAGATGATGTCTTCTACGTGCTTGAGGGCACGATGAGCTTTTTCGTCGACGGCGCATGGATCGATTGCCCGAAAGGTTCCTTCGTACTGGCGCCGGCGGGGGCGACACATGATTTCCAGAACCGGACCGGCGCCCGGGCCGGGGTGCTGAACATTTCCACACCCGGCGGTTTCGAAGACAACATGGGCATGATCGTGGAGTGGTTCGCCAAGAACCCGCCGGGTCCTGCCAGCGTTGACTGAGGTTTCCATGGTGGCGACATATCGGATTGCTTCCTTATCTATCTTCCCTTGATCATGCATCGCGCACTTCGTCTCGCTTACATTATCCTGTTGCTTGCATGTGCCGGCCCGGCCGGAGCAGCCGTCGGGCTTGCCGAGCTGGAGGGGGATGCGGAATCCGGTCCGGTCACGATTTTCTATCCGACCGCATCGGAGCCGGCCGTCGAACGCAGGGGCGCGTTTACCATGAATGTCGCGGTGGATGCGCCGCTGGGAGCGGTCAACCGGCGTCTCATCGTGATATCGCATGGGTCGCCCGCGTCGCCGTGGGTGCATTTCGATCTCGCGAAGTCGCTGGTCAACGCGGGTTTTGTCGTGGCGCTGCCGGAACATTTCGGCGACAACTACAAGGACAATAGCGAACCGGGGCCGCCAAGCTGGCGCAGGCGGCCGACGGAAGTCACGCGCGCGATCGACAGGGTGCGCGCCGAGCCGGCATTCGGTCCGGCTCTCGACTTTGCCCGTATCGGTATGTTCGGCATGTCCGCCGGTGGCCATACCGCGCTGACGCTTGCCGGAGGCAAATGGTCTCCTTCGCAGCTCCGGCGCCATTGCAACGAATACATCGAGGAAGACTTTCATACCTGTGCCGGGCCCTTCATGTTTCTTACCGGAAGCCTATTTGACGGCATCAAACTCGCACTCGTCCGTAACGTGAACAACATGAAGTTCAATGACCCTTCGTGGTACGAACATAGCGATCCCCGCATCACTGCGATAGTTGCCGGCGTGCCCTTCGCCGTCGATTTCGATCCTGACTCCCTGAAGAACCCGCGGCCGGCATTGGCGATCATCTCGGCGCGGAAAGACAAGTGGCTGACCCCGCGATTTCACAGCGACGCCGTACTGCAGGCATGCCGGTCGTGTGAACATCTTGCGGATCTGCCGACCGGTGGTCACGGTGCACTGCTAAGCCCCCTTCCGCCCGGCCGTTCCGTTGCGGTCGAGGCACTCGTCGGCGATCCTCCGGATTTCGACAGGAACGCGATTGTTCCGAAAATCAACGAACAGATCACCGCCTTTTTCAAACGGCATCTTCTGGACGGCGTGAAGTAACGGCCAGGGATGAGCGGATCGGGGCGATGTCGTTCATCCCGGCACACCATCGTTGGGCATGGCCGTCAACATCAGTTGACAATTAAAATCTGCGTCAACTATCATTGGCGCATGATGAATCCCAAATCGCTTCCTTCTCCCGACGATCCCGCCGAAGCACTGGCCGCCGTCGTGGCATTGCGCCTGATGGCGGACAAGCTGGAGCGCAAGGCCGTGGAAGCTGCGCTGGATCAGGGCTGGTCGTGGTCGCAGATTGCCGAAGCGCTTGGCGTATCGAAGCAGGCGGCACATAAGCGCCTGGCCGGCACGCTTTCAAAACCGCATTCATAAACCGGGAGCTTCCATGTTCACCAGAATCAGACAGCGTTTTCAGGACATGCATACCATCAAGGTACTTTGCCAAAACGCCGAATCATATGCGAACGCGGACGGCCGGAAGGAACCGGGCGCGGAACATTTTGTTCTTGCCGCACTGGCGCTGCCGGACGGAACGGCACGCAAGGCGTTCGAGCGCATGCAGAGCGACCCGGACGGTTATCGTGCGGCGATCGCCCGGCAATACGACGATGCGTTGCGCAATATTGGCATCGAAGTGTCGCTCGATGCGGCAGGGAGCGCTGCCGCTCCCATCCCTGCGGGTAAGGGTGTCTACCATGCGCAACCGTCAGCGCAAGCACTGATGCAACAGTTGGCCGCGCGGAAAAAAGAGGATGCAGGCAAGCCGTTGCTGGGCGCGCACGTCCTGCTGGCTGCCACCGCCGCCCGTCACGGCGTCGCCTTGCGTGCACTGGAAGCCATGGGCATTCAACCTGCGGCGCTTGCCGGTGCGGCCGCGGCGGAAATCGATGCGTTTCCGTCGAGTTGAACATGCAACTGTTCCGCGCCCATATATCGCCCGGATGGCGTAACCCATGTCATCTGACCATCACGCGATGAACTGGACACCCGGAGTCCTCATCGCCGGTCACGGGGTCGCCAGCGGCCGGGGCAACGACCGCCGTTATCCCGGCGGCACGATTTCCTTGCAACAGCCTTTCTTCCTCCAGCACGGCATCGACTTCTCGCCTTACTTCCCCGGAACGCTGAATGTCGACCTCGCGCCCTGCAAGCCGGTACCGCAGGCGCCGCTGTTCGACGGCGTCATCCGGTGGTTTGAAGACATTGAGGAGCGGTTCGTGATTTCGCCCGCGCGATTGAAGGTGAAGGGGCGCGCGTATGCCGGCCTCTGGTACTACCCGCATCCGGAGACGAAACCCGCGCATCATCAGCCGGATGGCGTCGTCGAATTGCTGATGCCGTGGATCGAGGGACTGGCGCCCGGCGAGCGGGTCGAGGTCGGGCTGTCGGCGACGGTAAGCGGGTAAGAATCGGTCAGCCGGCATCCACCAATTGATCGTCGACCACTTTCGCCGCGCAGGCACGCACCAGTTGCGACACCGCCCACTTGGCGAGATCTTCGGGCGGCTGGTGCAGATAGCGCCGGTTTGCTTCCGCCGACAGATGCATGTCGGCCATCAGGCGCGGCACGTCGGCCAGCGGGATGGATTGCCGTTCCAGCAGCAGGAATTTGAGCAGTACCTTCACCGCATTCTGCGCATTACGCGCTGGATCGGCGACGAAATAGTCGAGCCGTGAAAACGCCCGTTTCAACGCCGCGCCGACATCGGTGAAGGGCGCGCCATGGCCGGGGATCACGAGGTCCACATCGAGCGAGGCGATCAGTTCCAGCGTGGCGCGGGTTTCGGCGAAACCGGATTCGCCTTCCAGTTCGGGGAAGATGACGCCGAAGCCGTTTTCCCATAGCGCATCGGCGGAGATAAGGATGCGCTCGGCGGGACAATAAAACACCAGCGAATGCGGGTCATGACCGGGAGCGCCGAGTACCTGCCATTCCATGCCGCCCAGCATGATCACATCGCCTGGTGCGAGCGTGTCGGTGAAGGTGAAGCGCTCGCATTGCTGGCCGGTGAGTTCGAAGGTAAGCACGTCCTGGTTCCAGGTGCGCACGGCTGCGGCTTCCGAGGCAGGAATCGTGGTGCGGCAGCCATACTCGCGTTGCAGCGCCGCGTTGCCGCCGCAGTGGTCTGAATGCATGTGGGTATTGATCAGGCGGTCGAGCGGCCTGCCTTGCAGCGCATGCCGCACCAGCGCGACGGTTTGCGGCGCGTGGGTGGCGTAGCCGCTGTCGACCAGCGCGGTGTCGTCGCGGCCGATGAAAAGTATGTTGTTGGAGGAGAGCCAGCCGCGTTCGAACACGCGCATGGTGGCGGGTAGTTTCATGGTGTCTTTCGGGGTGTGACGGCAACGCGGCGCATGCACGGATGTGCGGACGCGTTGGTGATGACGATAATCCGTGTATGCATGCTCATGCGCCGCCGCTCCGGTTGCGCTGAAGCCCCGGCTGCATGTTCTGCGCCTGCTGCAGCAGCGGCGACTGGAAGAACGGATCGCCTGCCAGCCAGGCGCGCAGCATGTCGGTGGAATCCAGTCCCCAGAAGCAGCGGCCGTCCACGACGGCAGTCGGCACGCCGAAGACGCTGTCGGCGATGGCAGCGTCGCCGTTGGCGCGCAGTTGCTGTTTGACTTCCGGTGTGTCGAGCATGTCGCTGGTGGCACCGACTTCCTGCATCAGCGCGGACCAGTGCTGCTCCTCGGTGGGCAGGTGGCCGTCGCACCATACGTAGCGGAACAGGCGCTGCACGACATCGCGCGACGGGCCGAGCGCGATGCACAGGCGCAGCAGCGGCAATGGGTTGAAGGGGTGATGCGCGGGCATGGTCATCGGGATGTTGTGGCGGTGTGCGAGCCAGGCGCAGTGTTCATAGGTCCAGCGGCGCTTGGGACCGATTTCGGCGGGGCCGACGTTGCCCCAGTGGTTCAGCAGGCCGGCGAAGAGGATGGGTTTGTAGTGGATGTCGACGTCTGCCGGGAGCGTGGGGAGCAGTTCGCCCTGGAGGTAGGAGAAGGGGGAGATGAAGTCGAAGTACCAGTGGAGTGTTTTCATGGTTGGTCTGATTGTCCTTCTGGTTTGAAAGCGATGTGTCCACCTAATCTTTATCCATTACGCCTACCTGCTCCTTCCCCCTGTAAGGAGTAGGGAACCGGCCGGAGATGGCGATGAAAACATCATGAAACAGGCACATCTAAAACAACCCCTCCTCCCGCCGCCGAATCTCCCGCCACACTGCCCTTTTCACATTCTCCGTCGCCGTACCCCACAACGCGATCTCGTCGATCGTCCGCAAACATCCCTCGCACAAGCCCGTCGCCGCATTCATGCTGCAAACATTGATGCAGGGCGACGGCACCGGCGACGCGTCATGGTCCGGGTCGAACGCCTTCATTGAAGGCGACGGCGTCACGCCACCCTCGTTTCCACGCGCAGCGCGACATCGGCGAGCGGCGCGCCGGTCATGTTCAGCAACTGCTGCGGCGTGAGATTGAAGACCGCATGCGGGTGGCCGGCGGCTGCCCAGAGGCTGTCCAGGCGCATCAGGTCTTCGTCGATGAGCATGACGGTTTTCTCGACGTGGCCGATCGGGCAGACGCCGCCGATCGCATAGCCGATGCGCTGCTTGACGAACTTCGCGTCGGCGCGGCCGAGCGGGCCGACGATGGCGGCGACCTTTTGTTCATCGACGCGGTTGGCGCCGCTGGCCACGACCATCACCGCCGCATCATCCGACAGGCGGCGGAAGACGATGGACTTGGCGATGGCGGCGATGTCGCAGCCGAGGCCGGCGGCGGCTTCGGCGGAGGTCTTGCCGGTTTCGGGGAGCATGACCACCGGCTTGTCGTGGCCGATGGCGTTGAGCAGGTCGGCGACGCGTTGGGCGCTGTCGGGAAGTTGCATGGATTCTTTCATGAGGCAATGATCGATTTGACGCGCTCGCGCAGGGCAGGCAGCACGTCGGTTTCAAACCAGGGGTTGCTTTTCCACCAGGACTGGTTGCGCGGACTGGGATGCGGCAGGGGCAGGTACGCAGGAAGGTAGTCGCGCCAGGCCGCCACGGTTTCGGTCAGGGTGGCCTTGGCATTGTGCTGTAAAAAGCGTTCCTGTGCATGGCGCCCGACCAGCAGCGTGAGCCGCACGTCCGGCATCGCGGCGAGCACGCGGTCATGCCACAGCGGCGCGCATTCCGGGCGGGGCGGCAGATCGCCGCTTTTGCCCTTGCCGGGATAGCAGAAGGCGGTGGGCATGATGGCAACGACCTTCGGGTCGTAGAAAATGTCCGGCGGCATGGCGAGCCAGTCGCGCAGGCGGTTGCCGGAGGGATCATTCCACGGGATGCCGGTGTCGTGCACCCGCCGGCCGGGCGCCTGGCCGACGATGAGCAGGCGCGCATGGCGGCCGGCCTGCACCACCGGGCGCGGGCCGTGCGGCAGATGGGCGGCGCATTGCCGGCAGGCCGCGATCTCGATCAGCAGAGGGCGCAATAGGTCAGGCATTGCACATCCGTTCAGCGCGCCGGCCAGTGCCAGGGCGGCATGTCGAGCGGTTCCATGCCTCGCACCCGGGTTTCGCCGAACTCCTTTTCGAGCATGATCGAGTTGCACTCCGGCTCGCGTTCGAGGGCGGCGATCAGCCGCGTGGCATGCGACACCACCAGCACCTGCGAGTGCTTTGCAGCGCGGGCGATCAGCCGGGCGAGCGCCGGCAGCAGGTCGGGATGCAGGCTGGTCTCGGGTTCGTTCAGGACCAGCAGCTCGGGCGGCCTCGGCGTGAGCAGCGCCGCGATCCAGAGCAGGTAGCGCAGCGTGCCGTCCGACAGCTCGGACGCTTTCAACGGCCGCAGCAGGCCGTGCTGGTGCATGGCAATTTCAAAGCGGCCGTCGTGGTTGTACACCGAAATGCTGGAGCCGGGAAAGGCATCGTCGACCGCCTCGTCGAGCGCGGCCGGATCGCCGATTTCGCGGATGGTCTGCAGTGCGGCGGCCATGTCGGCGCCGTCATTGCTCAGCACCGGCGTGTGGGTGCCGATCTGCGGCAGCCGCGCCGGGGCATCGGCGTCGGTGCGGAAGTGGTCGTAGAAGCGCCACGAGCGGATCTGTTCGCGCAGCGCCAGCACTTCCGGCGCGTTGCGCGGGTCGGCGAGACGGGCCATCATGCTGTCGAAGGTCGGGACATGGCTGGAGATGAGCTGCCAGTCGCCGCTGTCATGCTTGATGCGCACCGCCGCGCCGTGGCGGTCCACCAGCAGCGCCGCCGGCCGCAGCACGGGACCGTTCCAGATGCATTCACGCTTGATGACCGGGTCGAGGGAAAACGCGGACGGGCTCGGAATCGGCAGGCCGAGATCGATGGCATAGCCGAATTCGTCGCCGGCGAAGCCGAGGCGCAGGTTGACCGAATCCTTGCGCACCGTGCCCTGCACCGGATGCTCGCCCCGCTTGACCGACCGGGAAAACTTTTCCGGGCCGGCCCAGAGAGTAGATTGCAATCCGCCCTCGCGCGCCAGCGACGGGATGACCCCGCCCTGCGCGGTATCGGCCAGCAGGCGCAGCGACCGATATACGCTGGACTTGCCGCTGCCGTTGGCGCCGGTGATCACGTTCAGGCGCTGCAGCGGAATGACGAGGTCGCGCAGCGAGCGGTAGTTGGCGATGGCGAGCGTGCTCAGCATCGGGTCGTGCCGGTGGTGTCAGCCCTGCCGCTTGGCGGCGATGGCGTTGCCGGCCCGGCTGGCGGCCTTGCGGCCGAGATGCTGCGAGATGAACTGGCCGGCATCCACCACCGCGTCGAGGTCGATACCGGTATCGATGCCGAGTCCGTTCATCATGTACAAGACGTCTTCGGTTGACACATTGCCGGTCGCGCCCTTCGCGTATGGGCAGCCGCCGAGGCCGGCGATCGACGAGTGGTAGATCGCGATGCCGGATTCCATGCCGGCGTAGATATTGGCCAGCGCCTGCCCGTAGGTGTCGTGGAAATGGCCGGAGAGGCGCTCGGCGGGGAATTCCTGCTTCACCCGCTCGAATACCGTCTTGACCTTGTTTGGCGTCGCGACGCCGATGGTGTCGGCGATATCGATCTCATCGCAGCCGAGATCGCGCAGGCGCCGCACCACGTCGGCCACGCTGTCCGGCGATACCTCTCCCTGGTAGGGGCAGCCGAACGAGCAGCTGATACTGCCGCGCAGGCGGATGCCGTGCTGCTTGGCCGATTGCGCGACGTCGCGAAAGCGCTCGATCGATTCTGCAATCGAGCAGTTGATGTTTCGCTGCGAGAAGGCTTCGGATGCGGCGCCGAAGATCACGACTTCATCCGCCTTCGCCGCGACGGCGGCCTCGAAGCCTTTCATGTTGGGCGTGAGCACCGAATAGATCACGCCGGGCTTGCGGCGGATCTTTTCCATCACCTCTGTGGAGGTGGCCATCTGCGGCACCCATTTCGGCGAGACGAAGGATGCCGCTTCGACGTTGGAGAAGCCGGCGTCGGTCAGCCGGTCGACCAGCTCGATCTTGACGGCGGCGGGAATGGTTTCCTTTTCGTTCTGCAGGCCGTCGCGCGGGCCGACTTCGACAATTTTGACTTTGTTGGGGAGGGTCATAGGGTTGCCTTTTCGATGTAGTCCGCGCTGGTTCGCGCCATAAAGAACAGGTCCCCTCCCCCTTTTAGGGGGAGGGCTAGGGTGGGGGTGTGAAGGTTGATCGACTGCATGCGTTTACTCGATCCCACTACCCCCATTCCAGCCTTCCCCCTGACAGGGGGAAGGAGCCGGTCCGCTTACAACTTTTCCACGTCGCCGCTTGCAAGCGGCTTCGATTCAGCCGGGGCAACGCATGCGTTGCGAAACCCCGGCTTCATCCCCTACGAGTGGGAAGGAACCTGCTGTTTCTAAGTCACGCCGCTACGCCGCCTTGAACGCCAGCAACTGCGCGCCTTCCGCTACCTGGTCACCGACCGCATACAGCAGGTCTTCCACCATGCCGTCCGCCGGCGCGGCGATCGTGTGTTCCATTTTCATGGCTTCCATGATCAGCAATGGTGCGCCTTTTTCCACCGTCTTGCCTTTCTCCGCCAGCACGGCCACGATCTTGCCCGGCATCGGCGCGGTGAGGCGGCCGCCTTCGGCCTCGGCTTCGCCGGCATGGGCCAGCGGATCGCTGTAGGCCAGCACATGATGCATGCCGCCGGTGAACACATGGAACGCCTCGCCGTCGCGCACCACCGTGCCGCGCACCGTCGCGCCGTCGACCTTGATCACCAGTTGCGCACCATGGCGCTCGATTAACGTCATGACCGCCGTGCGCTCGCCGAGTTGCACCGACCAGCCGGTTTCGCGATAACCGATGTCGGCGGGATAGGCATGCGATTCGTCCGAGAAATCGAGCCGGCGCAGCAGCGTACCGTTCATGCGCCAGCCGGTGGTATCGGCCCACGGGTCATTGGCCGCAGCGCCGACATTCTGCTCCGATGTGAGGAGGAAAGCTGCAGCCAACGAGACGACATCGATCGTCACCGGCATTGCCTTCGGGAACAGGACGTCGTGATTGCGTTCGATCAGGCCGGTATCGAGATCGGCCTGCGAGAATGCCGGGCTTTCGACCAGCCGCTTGAGGAAGGCAACGTTGCTGCTGAGACCCACGATGCGATATTCGGACAGCGCCTGCGACATGTGGGCGAGCGCTTCGGCGCGGTCGTCTCCCCAGACGATCAGCTTGGCGATCATCGGGTCGTAGAACGGGGAAATGGTGTCGCCTTCGCGGACGCCGGAGTCGATCCGGATCGCCGCAGGTGTGATCGCGCTTTCGCCTTGGCCCAACATGAAGGCGACCGCTTCCGGCGTATGCAAATGCCGCAGGGCCCCGATCGACGGCAGGAATCCCTTCTCCGGATTTTCCGCATAGATCCGTGCTTCCAGCGCATGGCCGCGGATCGCCAGTTCCTCCTGCTTTTTCGGCAACGGCTGCCCGGCGGCCACCCTGAGCTGCCATTCCACCAAATCCAGCCCGGTGATCATCTCCGTCACCGGATGCTCGACCTGCAAGCGGGTATTCATCTCCATGAAGTAGAACGATCCGTCCTGGTTGGCGATGAATTCCACCGTGCCGGCGCCGACGTAGCCGACCGCCTTCGCAGCCGCCACCGCAGCCTCGCCCATCGCCCGGCGGCGCTCTTCCGTCATGCCGGGCGCCGGCGCTTCTTCCAGCACTTTCTGGTGGCGGCGCTGCACCGAGCAATCGCGCTCGAACAGGTAGACGCAATTGCCTTGCGTGTCGGCGAACACCTGGATTTCGATGTGGCGCGGACGGGTCAGGTATTTTTCCACCAGCACCTTGTCATCGCCGAAACTGCTGATCGCCTCGCGCTTGCAGGAAGCGAGCGCGGCCTTGAAGTCCTCGCTTTTCTCGACGATGCGCATGCCCTTGCCGCCGCCGCCCGCGCTGGCCTTGAGCAATACCGGATAGCCGATCTTGTCGGCCTGCTGCCGCAGGAAATCCGGGTCCTGGTTGTCGCCGTGATAGCCGGGCACCAGCGGCACGCCGGCGGTTTCCATCAGCGCTTTCGCTGCGGATTTGGACCCCATCGCATGGATCGCCGGGGCGGGCGGCCCGATGAAGACCAGGCCCGCATCGGCGCAGGCCTTGGCGAAGGCTTCGTTCTCGGACAGGAAGCCGTAGCCGGGATGGATCGCCTGCGCGCCGGTGGCGAGCGCGACCTCGATGATCTTGTCGCCCTTGAGATAGCTTTCCTTCGCGGGCGCCGGTCCGATCGGCACCGCTTCATCGCATACGGCAACGTGCTTGGCGTTTGCATCCGCTTCCGAATACACGGCGACGCTTTTGACGCCGAGCCGGTGCGCGGTTGCGGCCACGCGGCAAGCGATCTCGCCGCGGTTTGCAATCAGGATTTTGGTGAACATGTCTCTGCTCCTTGGTGTGAGCGGGTTGGGACTACGGTCAGTTCAATCGCCGTCAGATCCCCTCCCCCTTGCAGGGGAGGGTTAAGGTGGAGGTAATGAGGTCGAGCATTCGCATGCAGTAGTTCAACCTTCACACCCCCATCCCAGCCTTCCCCCTACAAGGGGGAAGGAGCTTTTT
>NZ_DASZBA010000190.1:0-14954 GCF_035944575.1 Noviherbaspirillum sp. | reverse complement strand
AGACTACTTGCTTTACGCCGCAGGAGACCCGGCCAGCGGCCTGGATCAGGAGCGTGTGATCGGCAGTTCGAGGTCTTTCGCCGGCACGGCGATGTGCTTCGCCAGTTCGAGCTTGGCGATCGAGTTGCGGTGCACCTCGTCCGGACCATCGGCGATCCGCAGCGTGCGGTTGCCGGCCCATTGATAGGCGAGCGGGAAGTCGTCGCAGACCCCACCGGCGCCATGCGCCTGGATGGCCCAGTCCAGCACCTGCTGCGTCACATTCGGCGCCAGCACCTTGATCATCGCGATCTCTGCCTTCGCATGCTTGTTGCCGACCGTGTCCATCATGTAGGCGGCCTTCAACGTCAGCAGACGGGCGGTGTCGATCATGATGCGTGCGTCCGCGATCCGCTCATGCCAGATGCTTTGCTCGGATACACGCTTGCCGAACGCGATACGCTCGTTGAGCCGCTTGCACATGTATTCCAGTGCACGTTCAGCCACACCGATGGCGCGCATGCAGTGGTGGATACGGCCCGGTCCGAGACGACCCTGCGCGATCTCGAAGCCGCGTCCTTCGCCCAGCAGGATGTTGGATGCCGGTACGCGAACGTTCTCGAACAGAATTTCGCAATGGCCATGCGGCGCGTCGTCGTAGCCGAACACCGGCAGAGGACGCTTGATGGTGATGCCCTTGGTATCGGCAGGTACCAGGATCATCGATTGCTGCGAATGGCGCGGCGCGTCCGGATCGGTTTTGCCCATCAGGATGAAAATCTTGCAGCGCGGATCGCCTGCGCCGGAAATCCACCATTTGTGCCCGTTGATGACGTATTCATCGCCGTCGCGCTGGATGCGGGTGGCGATATTGGTGGCATCGGAGGAAGCCACTGCCGGTTCCGTCATTGCGAATGCGGAGCGGATCTCGCCGCGCAGCAGCGGCTCCAGCCACTGACGCTTGTGCTCCTCGGTGCCGTAACGTTCGATGGTTTCCATGTTGCCGGTGTCCGGCGCGGAACAGTTGAACACCTCCGCACCCCAGGGCACGCGTCCCATGATTTCGCATAACGGTGCGTAGTCGAGGTTAGACAGGCCTTCCGGGGCGCGGGTCGATTTCGGCAGAAACAAGTTCCAGAGTCCGGCCGCGCGTGCCTTCGGTTTCAGATCTTCGATGATGGTGGTGGCAAGCCAGCGATTGCCTTTTTCGACCCCGTTGCGGTCGATTTCCTGCTTGTATGCCTTCTCGTTCGGATAGACATGCTCATCCATGAAAGCCAGCAGCCTTGCCTGCAGTTCCTTGCAGCGGTCCGAGTATTCGAAATCCATGATGTCTCCTTGCCTTTGTGGTCTATGTGAGTAACGTTATGTTGCTGAAGCTGCCAGCCTCATGACGCGCTTGCGTATTTCCAGCCCATTTCCGCCATCGGGCGTGCCGCTTTGCCCGAGGCCAGCGCCTGCTCGCTGGATGCGGTGCCGTCCACATAGCGCTTCATGATGCCTTGCAGGATGCCGGCCATGCGGAACATGTTGTAGGCGAGATAGAAATTGAAATCTTCCTTGCGAATGGTCTTGCCGGTGCGGGCGCAGTACTTCGCGATGTATTCCTCTTCGCTCGGGATGCCGAGCGCCTTGTGGTCGAGTCCGCCGATGCCGCGGAATTGTCCGGGCGGGATATGCCAGCTCATGCAATGGTATGAAAAGTCGGCGAGCGGATGGCCGAGTGTCGACAGTTCCCAATCCAGCACCGCCAGCACGCGCGCTTCGGTTGGGTGAAAAATCATGTTGTCCAGGCGGTAGTCGCCATGCACGATGCTGGTCTCGTCGCCGGGCGGGATGTTATTGGGCAACCATTGAATCAGGTTGTCCATCGCCTCGATCTTCTCCGTTTCGGACGCCTTGTACTGCTTCGTCCAGCGGTCGATCTGGCGGGCGAAGTAATTTCCCTGCTTGCCGTAATCCGCAAGTCCGATGGCGGCATAGTCGATGGTGTGAAGCTGCGAAATGACGCGGTTCATTTCGTCGTAGATGGCGCCACGCTCTTCGTTTGCCATGCCCGGCAGCGACTGATCCCACAGGACCCGGCCGTCGACGAAATCCATGATGTAGAAAGCGCGTCCGATGATCGACTCGTCGATGCACAACGCATACTGGCGTGCCGCCGGAAAACCGGCTTTATGCAGCGCATCCATCACGCGGAATTCGCGGTCGATCGCATGGGCAGATGCAAGGAGCTTGGCTGCTGGTCCGGGCTTGGTGCGCAGTACGTAGCTGCGGCCGTCGGCGCTAAGTTTGAACGTGGGATTGGATTGGCCGCCCTTGAACTGCTCGACCGCCAGTTCACCCGAAAAACCTTCCACATGCTCGCGCATGTATGCCTGCAGTGCGCCGACATCGAATTTCTGGCGGTCCGAAACAGGTCTGGTGCCCATGAATTCTTCGAACATCTTGTCTCCTGAGATAGCGTTATCGGTGCATTCTACATGATGAAAGAGTACGGTCGTACTATTTGGCTCCAGCTCGTCATGCGGCCCGGGACTTGCGATATTGCTCCAACAGGATTTCCATCGTGGTGCTTCGCGATTCGCCCTGCAGGTGCGAAGGGGGTGAAAAATTGACGATCCTTACTACCCAGTCGGCGGGGGCATCGCCGACATCCAATGCGTTGATGCATCCGGCGGTCTGTGCAAGGTTGCCGAGGAACAGGCGCTGGTTGGTCAGCGCATATGACAGGATGACGCGGTTGATGCCGCCATGCAGAACCAGCAGTACCGTGTCCCAGGATTTATCAGCGCGCAGCCGGTCTATGCATGGGTGCACGCGATCGATCAATTCGCCGATACTTTCGCCGCCGAGGAATCGCTTGTGCTCCGGGACCAGTCCGTCGAAGGCGCCAACGAACGCTTCTCTTAAGGCTTCATCGGGAATGGCGGAAAGTTTTCCGCCCCGAAGTTCCTCAAGCTCCGGCCATACTTCCAGCTTGATCTGCTGCCCGGTCTCGGCGAGCACCAGTCCGGCAGTCTCCACGGTGCGCGGCAGGCCGGATACGATCACCTTGTCGAATCGCAGACCTTCCTGGGCGAACACTTTTCCTGCGGCAGTGGCTTGCGAGCGGCCAAGTTCGTTCAGCGGAACTTGCTCGGGAAGGATGGGCTTGCCTGCGGCGTCGAAGTAGGTGACGCTGCCATGGCGCATCAGGTAGATGCGTCGTCTTTTATGTTCGGTCATTTGTATTGCGGCTTTCTCTTTTCCAGGAATGCGTTGATGCCTTCCTGTGCATCGCGATGATGCAGGCTTTCGACGAAGTGGTGTTTCTCCGTTTCGAAGTGCTGCGCGAGCGAGTTGTTTTGTGCATCCTGGGTCAGCGACTTGATGCGCTCCACCGCGTTGGGGGACAAGGCTGCCAGTTCGTCGGCCCAGTTCAGCGCGGTATCGAGAGCGGTGCCGTCGGCGACCACTTTGTTGACGAGGCCAAGTTCATGCAGGCGCGGTGCGCCCACCGGCTTGCCTTCGATAAGAATTTCCGTGGCCAGCTGGCGCGGCAGGGCACGCGACAAAAACCATGAGCCGCCGCCGTCCGGTGTGAGCCCGACCTTCACATAGGCCATGACGAATTTGGCGGACGTGCCGGCGACGATCATGTCGCAGGCCAGCGCCAGCGAGAATCCGGCGCCGGCCGCCGCACCTTCGACGGCGGCGATCACCGGCTTCGGGCAGTCCCGGATGGCTTCAATCCAACCGTGGAGGTTGTTGATGGACTCAGCCTGGACCGACTTTTCCTTCGAGCGGTTTTCGAGCAGGCGATTCAGATTGCCGCCCGCACAGAAAAAATTATCCGCGCCGGTCAGTACGACTGCCCTGATCGAATCGTCGCGCTCTGCGGTCGACAGGGTTTCGACCGCGGCGGCATACATGTCGGGGTGCAGCGCATTCTTTGCGCCGGGATTGGAAAGGGTGAGTATCAGCGTCGCATCACGACGGGAGGCTTGAAGTTCGGCGGACATGGGAGCAGGTATGGATGTCGGAAATAAGGTGCATCAATGAAAATCATGCGGAAGCTCCAGCAGCCTGCGAAATGACCGCAGCGTCTTCAACTGCTGAAATGAATATACTGCCGTCTATTATTGCCCAAATGCGCAAAGCAGGTTTGAGGCCGGCATTGAATTGCATCCTGCGGTAAGCTTTCGCACTCGCGGGCAACAAAATGCCGGTATCCGGCCGGCGGTTAAAATTAATAATCATTGGAGATAACATGCTGAAACTATGCGGCTTTTCCGTAAGCAACTACTACAACAAAGTGAAATTCGCCTTGCTGGAAAAGGGTGTCGATTTCGAAGAAGAGCTGGTGTGGACCGATCGCTCGCCGGCCTTGCTTGCAAGATCGCCGCTAGGGAAAGTCCCGTTCTTCGAGACCGACCAGGGCATCATCCTTGAGTCGCAGGTCATGATGGAATACATCGAAAGCGCCTATCCGCAGAAGCCGCTGATTCCTGTCGATCCGTTTGCGGCGGCGAAAATCCGTGAACTGGTCACGTACATGGAACTGCACCTGGAATTGGTTGCACGGGAGTTGTATCCGGAAGCATTTTTCGGTGGCAAGGTGTCGGACGAGATCAAGACGCGGACGCAGAAGCTCCTGACCCGTAACGCGAAGGCGTTCGCCGGACTAGCCAAGTTCTCGCCCTATGTCGGCGGTTCGGAATTCACGATGGCGGATTGCGCCGCGCTGGTGCATTTGCCGTTGGTAAGCATGGCATCGAAGGCGATTTACGGTGAAGACGTTCTGGCCGATCTGCCGATCCGCGACTACACAAAGATGCTGGGCGAGCGCCCTGCGGCGCAGCGCGTCAATGCAGACCGAAAGGCGAACCAGCAGGAAATGATGGCGCGGCCCAAGTAAAACGGTACCGAGAGCTCCGGGTCACAATGCCGCTTCCTCCCCCCAGAGTTGCTGCAGGCTGAACCGGAGTACGGCCTGCTCGCCGCCGAGCGTCTCCTTTATCGCAAATAGATCCTTGCCGGTATCGCGCTGAATCGGAAACGCCAGCGGCGCACCGCGCGGACCGATCAGCGCATGAACCACCGGCGTTGTCACGGTCTTGCCTTTGCGGGTAACCACGCCGATTTCACCATTCTGCAGCCGCACGAATGTGCCTGGCGGGTAGCTGCCGATTTCACGGATGAAGTACGCTGCCAGCGTCGGATCGCTCGGCTTTCCGGCGCCGAGAAAAACATCGCGCATTGCGGATTGCGGCAGGAGCGGCTTGCGGTATCGGCGGTTGGAAACCGCCGCGCAGTAGCGGTCGGCCAGGGAAACGATCTTGGCGTTCGTACCGATCTCTCCCACCGATTTTCCGAGCGGGTAACCGCTTCCGTCTTCATTCTCATGATGCAGTAGTACGTAGGACAGCCAGGCCGGATCGTTGATGCCGCATTGCATGAGTATGTTGGCGGCTTGCTGGGGATGCTGTCTGATACTTTCCAATTCTCTTTCGGACAGCGGCTCGCTCCGTGCCTGCAGTTCGTCATGCTGTCGAAGCATGCCGATATTCATCGTCAGCGCGGCGGCCATCATCACCAGTGTTTCATCGGGGTCTTTTTGCATGCCCCGAGCAACGATGGCGGTCAGGACCGCCGTATCCAGGCAATGCCGGATCGTGTAATTGTGCGCCTGCTGATTCAGCAGTACGCAGCCAAGCGAAATATCCGGATTGATGTCGATCGCCTGTGCAATCGACCTCGCTATATCAAGAACTTTTTCCTGCGTGTCCGTCTCGTTGGTCAGGTTGAAGAGCAGTCTTTCAAGGCGCTTGTGTGCCAGGTTGATGATGCGTAGCGCGGAAGGGTGAGCCTGTTTCGCCGAATGATCTTCACATTTCCTGTCCCTTGATCGGTCGGCGGCGCTGCCATCGATGAATAAGCCGCGTTTGGCCAGTTCGTCGAACTGGCGCTCGGTGGCGATGACATGTCCTTTGCTTAGCAATAGGCGCTTGCTTTCGTCATACACATCCCATGGGAGCGGTTCGCCGATGACGATGTCTGATACATTGATACGGTAATGATCAAGCATCTTGCCTCCCCCGATTTAGCGGCCGTCCGCTTTCCTCCAGCGGCCTGTTTGAATTTTTGCTTGGGTAATGCGACGTGCCACGCCGGCGCGCCGGTATGACATCTTTAGTCGTGATGCTGCTTCAACGGCACAAATTCGTCGGGACTGAAGGTGGGCGCTTAAAATTTCATCAAATCATCGGCAGAAGGACTTATAAAGTTGCCAATCGTGCAAGGGCCGTTTGCAGTGTTTCATCCTTCTTTGCGAAGCAGAAGCGGACAATGCCCGACTCGCGCGGCTCATTGTAAAACGCCGAAACCGGTATGGCGGCAACGCCGATTTCTCTGGTCAGCCATTGGGCAAATTCGGATTCCGGCATCGATGATATTGCCGAATAGTCAACACATTGGAAGTAAGTACCGTCTGAGGGCAGGAGCTTGAAGCGGGTATTGGCCAGCCCGTCGCGGAACAGGTCGCGCTTGCGCTGATAGAAACCGGCAAGTTCAAGATAAGGAGCGGGATCGGCCATGAACTGCGCGAACGCATGCTGGACCGGTGTATTGACCGTGAAGACGTTGAACTGGTGTACTTTGCGGAATTCGTTGCTGAGTGCCGCCGGCGCGGCGACGTAACCGACCTTCCATCCGGTGACATGGTAGGTTTTGCCGAAGCTGGAAATGACGAATGCCCGGGCAGCGAGTTCCGGGTGACGGCATATGGATTCATGGCGCGCGCCGTCGAACACCATGTGCTCATATACCTCGTCGGAGACGATGAGAATGCCGGTTTCGCGAACGATGTCCGCAAGCGCCTGCAGGTCCGCTTCGCGCAGCACGGAACCCGTCGGGTTGTGCGGGGAGTTGATCATGATCAGGCGGGTTTGGGGTGTCACGGCCGCCGCTACTTTGTTCCAGGGAACGCTGTAGCCACCCGCATCGACCTGCATCTGCACGAACACCGGTTTGCCGCCCGCGAGTTCGATCGCCGGCACATAGCTGTCGTACGCCGGCTCGATCACGATTACTTCATCGCCGAGATGAACACTGCACAATACCGCCGTCAGGATCGCCTGGGTGGCGCCCGCTGTTACGGTGATCTCCGCGGCAGGGTCGTAGTTGCGGCCATACAGGGTTGCGATCTTGCCGGCGATCGCTTGCCGCAATGCCGGCACGCCGGTCATCGGCGGATACTGATTGAAGCCGCTCTTCATTGCCTGTGACACCGCATCGACAAGCGCTGGATCGCAGTCAAAATCCGGGAATCCCTGGCCAAGGTTGACGGCGTTCTTTTCCGCGGCGAGCGCCGACATCACCGTGAATATCGTGGTGCCGACTCGCGGCAATCTGGATTGCAAAGGGAAAGATGCTGTACCGATATTCATGCCTGCAGCTCAAATGATTTGGAAAATCGCATTCTAGCGTCTTGTTACTCTTCAAGTCGCCAGTCTTGCGGCGGCAAAATGCGGAACAGGCCGGCCCGCGCCGTTTTCCGCGCAAGCTTGAGCAGCGCCTTGTCCTTGGTGATCAGGATGCCGGCCTGTTGGGCAAGCGCGGTTTCCAGGAATTTCTGGTCATCCGGATCGCTGCAGAGCGGCAGACGAATACCCGGCGGCACCGCAGTCGTATCTTCGACACAGCGAATCACGGCATCGAACTCGATGGCAGCCTCCGCGCGCGATGATTCGTCCAGCGGAAGGTGTTCGTATTGCAGCACTGCAAGCCATTCCATCCGGCAGTCGGTCCGTGTCACGGCTTCGATTGCGCCGCTACGCAACGCCGCCTCCAACGTCGCCCAGCGCGGATCGCGGAAGACAAACAGGTCCAGACAGACATTCGTGTCGAGCACAACGCGCTTAGGTATCATTACGGAAAATTGTTGTTTGGAAAAAGTGAAATGCTGATTGTTTTGTCGCCCGCCAAGACCCTTGATTACGTAACGCCGCCCGCCACCGACCTTCATACCCGCCCGGATTTCATCGAACACTCCGCGCAGCTGATCGATATCCTGAAAAAGAAAGCGCCCGCCGAGATTGCCAGCCTGATGGGAATTTCCGACGCGCTCGCCGCCCTCAACGCCGATCGTTTCGCCGCCTGGTCGAAACGGCGCTTCACCACCGCGAGCGCGAAACAGGCATTGTTTGCATTCAATGGCGATGTGTACGACGGCCTCGACGCCACCTCCCTGTCCGCTCGGCAGATCGACTATGCTCAATCACACCTGCGCATTCTATCCGGGCTGTATGGCGTCCTGCGTCCGTTGGACCTGATGCAGCCTTACCGGCTGGAGATGGGAACCCGGCTCGACAACCCGCGGGGGAAGGACCTGTATGCGTTCTGGGGTGATCTGGTGACGACGGCTTTGAACGCCGAACTGGAGCAGCAGCCGTCCCAGATACTGGTCAATCTCGCATCGGACGAGTATTTCAAGTCGGTCAAGCCGAAATTGCTCAATGCAAGAATCGTCACGCCGGTATTCGAGGACTGGAAGAACGGAAAATACAAAATCATTTCGTTTTTCGCCAAGCGCGCCCGTGGACTGATGGCGCGCTACGCGATTACGAAAGGGCTCCGGCAGGTCGAAAAGCTGAAGGCGTTCGACAGCGACGGTTACGCGTTCGATGCCGCTGTTTCGACCGAAAATACGTGGGTGTTCCGCCGCAGGTCATGATTGTTGCAAACCGGCTCGCAGCCGGTTTCGCTTACCAGAATTTCCACCAGGGCTCGGATTTCTTCGGGCCGCCGCTGAAGTACACGCTGTTCGGGAAGTTCGTGCGCATCACGCGTTCCGCGTCATCCCGCAATTGCGGCAGCTGCAGCGCATCGTAAGCCTTGACCATGATGAACAGCGCTTCCTCGACAGCCGGGGCCTCCCGGTACTCGGTCACGGCAGCCTGCGCCCGGTTGGCCGCTGCCAGATAGGCGCCGCGCCGCAGGTAATAGTTGGCCACATGCACTTCATATTGCGCCATGGCGTTCACCAGGTAGTTCATGCGGGCGATCGCATCCTTGGTGTATTTGCTGTCGGGAAAACGCTGCGCCAGTTGCTTGAAGGCTTCGAAGGCTTCGCGGGTTGCCTTGGAGTCGCGTTCGCTGGGGTCCTGCCGCGCAAGGAAATTCAGGAAGCTGAGCTGGTCGTTGAAGTTGATCAGCCCGCGCAGGTAGTACATGTAATCGACATTCGGATGATTCGGATGCAGCTTGATGAAACGCTCCACGGCAGCCAGCGCCTGCGGCTGGTCGCCTTGCCGGTAATGCGCATAGGCTATTTCCATCTGTGCCTGTTGCGCATAGGTACCGAAGGGATAGCGCGATTCCAGCTTTTCGAAATGGGAAACCGCCCTTTCGAAGTTCCCGCTCGCCAGCTCGTCACGGGCCTCCGAGTATAATTTCGAGGCCGACCATGTCCGGGTCTCATCGACTTTTTCCTGGGTCAGGCCGCAGGCCGACAAGGAGAGAACGAGCGCAATGGCGGAAATTTTTAACGATTTGATGTGCATGACGTTCGCAAGAATGCTTCTGAACAAGATGCCAGATTATAGCCGATGCTTCTCATGGCTTAGCTATGCGGCTTGCCCTGTATTTTGCGGCGTTGTGCCGGCGGCTTGACCGCCTTTTTTGCGGCCGCAGCCGCCTACCCAACCGAATCCCGATCTTGACCAAGCAAACCATTGAATCCGATATCGACGATATCGATGAGGACGACGTTCCTGACCTGCACGCGCCCGCCCAGCAGGAAGACCAGCCGATCGTCCTGACGCTGTCGGAGGATGCTTGTGGCGTCCGGCTGGATAAAGTCCTGTCGCAGCTGGTGCCGCAGTATTCCCGCAGCCGCATCCAGCAATGGCTGGACGCCGGCCATGTCACGATCGACGGCCAGCCGGCTCGTTCCAAGGTGCTGGTCCTCGGTGACGAGACGGTGGTGATTCATCCGCAAGCCGCGCCGCAGGAGCGCGCGTTCACACCCGAACCGATTCCGCTGTCCATCGTGCACGACGATGCGGCCATCGTCATCATCGACAAACCCGCCGGGCTGGTAGTCCACCCCGCGGCGGGCAACTGGTCCGGCACCTTGCTTAACGGTCTGCTGCACCGCTGGCCGGCACTGTCCGGCGTGCCGCGCGCCGGTATCGTCCACCGGCTGGACAAGGATACGAGCGGCCTGATGGCGGTGGCCAAAACACTGGAGGCCCAGACCGATCTGGTAAGGCAGTTGCAGGCGCGCAGCGTCAAGCGGGAGTATCTGGCCCTGGTTTGGGGAAAACCCCAAGTCGGCGGCAAAATCGAAGCGCCGATCGGACGTCATCCCCGAGATCGCATCAAGATGGCGGTCTCGGACGGTCCCGGCGCCAAGCCGGCCATTACCCATTACGAACGCATCGCCACCGGATCGCTGGATGGCAAGGTCGCCAGCCTGGTCCGCTGCAACCTCGAAACCGGACGGACTCACCAGATTCGTGTGCACATGCAGTCGATAGGCTTTCCGCTGGTAGGCGATTCGCTTTATGGGAAGGCGCATCTGGTTCCGGTATTCGGGCGACAGGCGCTTCACGCCCATCGCCTCGGTCTGCTGCACCCTGCCTCGGGCGATGCATGCGAATGGCGATCCCCGCTTGCCGAAGACTTCGCCGGTTTGCTGGCGCGTGCGGGCATCGAGGGAGAAATTCCTTGAATCCGTCCCGTCCAGGCATGGCTGACCTGATTATCCCGGACTGGGGAGGTGGCGTTCCGCAAATCGGCGCCTTGTCCACGACGCGTCGTGGAGGCGTAAGCCTCGCTCCTTATGATGATGGCGACGGTGGGGGCGGCCTGAATCTAGGGACCCATGTGGGCGACCAGCGGGAACATGTGAGGCAGAACCGGGAGTTGTTGCGGGCCTTGGTGCCGGCGGAGCCGGCCTGGCTGACGCAAGTACATGGCACAACCGTGGTCGATGCCGCATTCGCACTTGATGCCCCGCAGGCTGACGCGAGTGTGGCATCCCGACCCGGCGTGGTGTGCGCAATCCAGACCGCTGACTGTCTGCCTGTACTGTTTTGCGCGCTGAACGGCCGGGCAGTGGGGGCGGCGCATGCAGGCTGGCGTGGCCTCGCCGGAGGCGTGCTCCAGAATACCGTCGCACGCATGCGGTCGCTGGGGGCGGATGAAATCATCGCCTGGCTGGGACCGGCGATCGGGCCCGAATGCTTCGAGGTCGGGACGGATGTATTCGATGCGTTTGTCGCCAGCGATGCCGCGGCAAGCGCGGCTTTCGTCCCGGTGCCGGACAGCCCGGGCAAATATCTTGCCGATATATATGTGTTGGCACGCAGGGCGCTGGGAGCGGCTGGTGTGGGGCGCGTAACGGGTGGCGGCGGATGCACCGTTACCGACAGCGGCAGCTTTTACTCATTTCGGCGAGACCGGACAACCGGCCGGATGGCCTCCTTGATTTGGCTCAAGTAATCGCACTTGATATGCCGGCTCGACTCACAGCTTAAGGATCCGCCTTGTCGGTCGCCGCGTTTGCTCCATCGCCCGCGCCGCCGATCGCTTCCGACTGCTGCTGTTTTTCCTTGGCCAGCCGGTTGCGTTTGCGCTGTGGAGTCCCCAATAAGTATAGAATGACCGAGAGTGGCAGGACGCCATAGAGCAGGAAAGTCATGATGCCGGCAACGACGGTTCGCTCCGTGATCGACATCATGAACACGACGTACATCCATGCAATGGCGACGATATACATAGCATCCAATTCCCAGACAAACCGTAACCATACGCGAAAATAGAGAGCCAGGCATGAATACCTTCTTCCCTCAATCCGCTCCTTCCGAATGGATGGCCCAGTTCACTGGTCCCGGCGCATGGCAGGCATGGCTTAACCAGCCGCAGCCCGATATCAAGCCGATGCTTTCGACGATGAGTGAACTCGGCGCCAGTATCGAACCGGATGTCATGTCGAAACTGCAGAACGATTACATGCAGCAATTGTCTGCCCTCTGGCAGGACGTGCTTGCATCGAAACCGCCAGCTATCGCCGACCGCCGCTTCGCAGCGCCGGAATGGCAGTCGAACGCCCTGTATGCCTTCAATGCCGCCGTATATCTGCTGAATGCGCGCTTCCTGATGGCGATGGCCGATGCGGTCAAGGCGACACCGAAAGCCAAGCAAAAAATCCGCTTTGCGGTGCAACAGATCGTCGATGCCATGTCGCCCGCCAATTTTCTGGTCACCAATCCCGAGGCCCAGCAGAAGATTATCGAAACGAAGGGTGAAAGCCTGACGAAGGGCATCGCGCATATGCTGGCCGATATGCAGAAAGGGCAGATATCGCAAACGGATGAAACGGCCTTCGAAGTCGGCAAGAACGTCGCGACCACCGAAGGGGCGGTCGTGTTTGAAAATGCGCTGTTCCAGTTGCTGCAATACAAGCCATTGACGAAGACAGTGTATGAGCGGCCCTTGCTGATGGTGCCGCCTTGCATCAACAAGTACTACATCCTTGATCTGCAACCGGAGAACTCGCTGGTCCGCCATGCCGTCGAGCAGGGCCATACGGTTTTTCTGGTTTCCTGGCGCAATCCCGATGCATCGATGGGCAAGACGACCTGGGACGAATACATCCAGGATGGCGTAATGAAGTCGATCGAGGTGACACAGGCGATTTCGGGCAGTGACCAGATCAACGCTCTGGGGTTCTGCGTCGGCGGAACCTTGCTGTCCACCGCGCTGGCATTGCTTTATGCCCACGGCGAAAAACCGGTAGCCAGCCTCACCCTGCTCACTACCTTGCTCGATTTTTCCGATCCCGGCGTGATCGAGGTATTCATCGACGAAGCCCAGGTTGCAATGCGCGAGCAGACGATCGGGCAGGGCGGCTTGATGCCGGGGCGGGATTTTACCTCGGCTTTCTCCAGCCTTCGGCCGAACGACCTGGTATGGAACTACGTCAAGGCGAATTACCTGAAAGGTGAGGAGCCGCCGCCCTTCGATCTGCTTTACTGGAATGCGGACAGCACCAATCTGCCCGGGCCGATGTTCTGCTTCTACCTGCGCAATATGTACCTTGAAAACAAGTTGAAGGATCCTGGCAAGGTAAAGGTCGCAGGCGAGAAAGTGGATCTGTCGAAAATCGACACCCCCACTTTCATCTACGGCTCCCGGGAGGACCATATCGTTCCCTGGACTGCCGGCTACGCGTCCGTCGGGCTCCTGAATCCCAAGAAGCGCACGCGCAACCGTTTCGTGCTCGGCGCTTCGGGGCATATCGCAGGGGTCATCAATCCGCCGGCCAAGAAAAAACGCAGCTATTGGACCAACGACCAGGTGCCGGCCACTGCCGACGAATGGATGAAAGGTGCGCAGGAACATCCCGGCAGCTGGTGGCCGGAATGGGTTGCCTTCCTGAGCGAGCATGCGGGCAAGAAGGTGAATGCACCACGCAAGCTCGGCAATGCGGAGTACAAGCCGATCGAGCCGGCGCCGGGGCGGTATGTGAAGGCAAAGGCGGAGCAGGGCAAGTAATTGACGTGTGCCGGCATTGCGTGGGCGCAATAATGCGGTGCCGGATGCACGTATCGCAGTTTTTTCAAACTATAATGAAGGCGTTATCCGAACGATTGTTCGTTTTTGCGACTTGACTGCGTAGCTACGCAACACAATGGGATTTTCGATGAATAGTGCAAAAAAGATTTCCGAGCGCTTGATCAAGAAGTATCCGAATCGCCGTCTTTACGACACGCAGACGAGTTCCTACATCACGCTCTCCGATGTCAAGCAACTGGTACTCGACAGCGAGGACTTTACCGTTATCGATGCGAAGACCGATGAGGACCTGACACGCAGCATCCTGCTGCAGATCATCCTGGAGGAAGAGTCGAACGGCACGCCGATGTTTTCGAGCAGCGCCCTGTCGCAGATCATCCGTTATTACGGACATGCGATGCAGGGCATGATGGGTTCCTACCTCGAAAAGAATATCCAGGCTTTTATCGACATTCAAAACAAGCTGGCGGAAAGCTCCAAGGGATTCTATGAGGGCAAGCCCTTCAGCCCCGAGATGTGGACGCAGTTCATGAATGTGCAGGGGCCGATGATGCAGGGCATGATGAGCAACTACATCGAACAGAGCAAGACGCTGTTCATCCAGATGCAGGAGCAGATGCAGAGTCAGACCAAGAACATGTTCGGCACCTTCCCGTTTCCCGGCGCGCCGTCGAACAACGACAAGCCGAAAGGCTAGGGCCGGATCCACGGATGGTGTGGCCTGATTGCGCCGATCCGGTCGGGAGGCGGTACAGGTGAAGAGGGTACAATAGCGGATTCGCTTTGTACCCTTTTTCTATGTCTCACGATAATCAAACAGCACCAAAAGTCGGCTTTGTTTCTCTTGGTTGCCCCAAGGCGCTGGTCGACTCCGAGCAGATCCTCACCCAGTTGCGCGCCGAGGGTTATCAGACCGCCAAATCCTATGACGGGGCCGACCTGGTGATCGTCAATACCTGCGGTTTCATCGATGCCGCGGTTCAGGAATCCCTCGACGCGATCGGCGAAGCCCTAAGCGAAAACGGCAAGGTCATCGTCACCGGTTGCCTGGGGGCAAAAAAGGATGCGGCAGGCAATGACATCATCCAGAGCGTGCATCCCAAGGTGCTCGAGGTAACCGGCCCGCATGCGGTCGGCGAAGTCATGATGGCAGTGCATAAGCATCTGCCCAAGCCGCACGAGCCTTTCATTGATCTGGTCCCCGCCCAAGGCATCAAGCTGACGCCGAAACATTTTGCCTATCTGAAAATATCCGAAGGCTGCAACCATCGATGCAGTTTCTGCATCATTCCATCGATGCGCGGCGACCTCGTTTCGCGGCCGATCGCGGATGTGATGCTGGAAGCGGAAAACCTGTTCAAGGCCGGCGTCAAGGAATTGCTGGTGATCTCCCAGGACACCAGCGCCTA
>NZ_DASZBA010000189.1:0-17228 GCF_035944575.1 Noviherbaspirillum sp. | reverse complement strand
ATCACAGCTTGATGACGAAAAGCGGCTCCATGGAAGGCATCCAGCGTATTTGCGCGCATTCGCAAGCACTGGCCCAATGCCAGGTGTGGCTGAACCAGCATTACCCGAATATCGAACGGCAAGCCGTTGCGTCCAACGGGGAAGCGGCAAGAATCGCCAGTGACGATCCCACGGCGGCGGCAATTGCCGGAGAAATTGCGGGACAAAAGTACAACCTCGGTGTAGTACAGGCGCACGTGCAGGACGATCCGCATAACCGCACCCGTTTCGCGGTGGTCGGTCGGTTGCAGCCGACGCCAAGCGGCAAGGACCAGACGTCGCTCGTGCTGGCCGTTCCCAATCGGGCCGGCGCCGTGCACAACCTGCTCGCACCGCTGGCCGAACACGGCGTTTCCATGACCCGCTTCGAATCGCGTCCGGCACGCATCGGTACTTGGGAGTACTACTTCTATGTAGACGTCGAAGGCCATGCGCGTGAAGAGCATGTGGCCAAGGCGCTGACTGCACTCAAGCAGAATGCTGCATTCTTCAAAGTGCTCGGTTCATATCCATTTAGCCAGTGATTCAAAACCTTTTTACGGATGCGGCCCGGATTGGCATCGGCGGCATGCTGTTATACCGTCGGCCGCATTCGGCTGATTAATTTTTGTGGAATCCATCATGTCTATTCAGTTCGGCCCCGAATATGTACGCGCGATAGCTCCCTACCAGGGAGGCAAGCCGATCTCCGAAGTGGCGCGCGAGTTCGGCCTCGATGAGGCACAGATCGTCAAACTTGCGTCGAATGAGAATCCGCTTGGCATGCCGGACTCGGCAAAGCAGGCAATGCTGAATGCGGTCGCCGATATTGGCCGCTATCCGGATTCAAACGGGTTCGAGCTGAAAGCTGCAATCTCGAAAAAGTACGGTGTTCCGCAAGACTGGATTACGTTGGGAAATGGCAGTAATGACATCCTTGAGCTCGCCGCTCATGCGCTCGTGCAGACCGGCCAGTCCGTGGTCTATGCGCAGTATTCTTTCGCGGTATATGCGCTTGCGACGCAGGCTGTCGGGGGACGTGCGCTTGTCGTGCCGGCAAAGAATTTCGGACATGATCTGTCGGCAATGGCCGATGCTATTCAGGCTGATACCAAGCTGATATTCATCGCAAATCCAAACAATCCGACAGGAACGTTCATTCCCGAGCAGGAAATTTCCGAATTTCTGAAGCGCGTTCCCTCAAATGTCGTGGTGGTGCTTGACGAGGCGTACAACGAATACCTTGATGCATCATTGCAATATGAGTCGATTTCCTGGGTGAAGGAATATCCCAATCTGCTCGTCTCCCGCACCATGTCAAAAGCCTATGGTCTGGCCGGGTTGCGTGTCGGCTTCGGCATTGCCCAGCCGGGCCTCACGGACCTGCTGAACCGCATCCGGCAGCCGTTTAACGTCAATTCGCTTGCGCAAGCTGCTGCGGTGGCCGCGTTAAATGACAAGGATTTTTTGCGTCAAAGCGCGCAACTGAACGCCGACGGGTATGCACAGCTCACCCGCGCCTTCGAAGCAATGAAGCTGGAATACGTGCCCTCCTATGGCAATTTCGTACTGGTGCGCGTGGGGAACGATGATGGAGCCGGCGCTCGGATCAACCTCGAGCTGCTTAAAAAGGGAATTATTGTTCGCCCGGTAGGCAATTATGGGTTGCCGCAATGGCTGCGCATTTCGATCGGACTGCCGCAGGAGAACGCGGCTTTCATCGAAGCGCTCACAGAAATTCTCGGCTGATCAAACGTGGTGTTCGGAAAAATCGCGGTTTTCGGTGTCGGCCTGATCGGCGGCTCGTTTGCCCTCGCGCTTAAGAAAGCAGGCGTGGTCGGGGAAATCGTTGGTGTCGGCCGCACAGCCGCGTCACTGGAACGAGCCAAGACATTGGGCATTATCGATTCCATCAGCACGTCGGCTGCGGACGCCATGCGGGGCACGGACTTGGTCCTGGTCGCCGCACCGGTGGCCCAGACCGGAAGCATCCTTGCATCCATCAAGCCATTTCTGGAGTCCGGGACGGTAGTCACCGATGCGGGCAGCACCAAGACGGACGTGGTTGCTGCCGCACGTGAATCTCTTGGCGAGAAGGTGGCCCAATTCGTTCCGGGACATCCGATTGCCGGTCGCGAAATGAATGGACCGGATGCGGCAATCGTTGACCTCTACGTCGGCAAAAAGGTTGTTCTTGCCCCATTGCCGGAGAATTCTGCAGATGCCGTCGCCAGGGTTGCTGCTGCGTGGGAGCGGTGCGGTGCAATCATTCACCGATTGACGCCGCAAGACCATGACAAGGTGTTCGCCGCCGTCAGCCATCTTCCGCATCTGCTTGCTTATGCGTTGGTCGACGACATTGCGAAGAAACCTCACGCATCGCTGCTGTTTCAGTATGCAGCGAGCGGCTTTCGGGACTTCACCCGGATCGCCGGATCGTCGCCGGAAATGTGGCGGGACATCTCGCTGGCGAACCAGGCGGCCCTTTTGTGTGAGCTGGATGCCTACATGGCGCAGTTGACCCGCTTGCGTGATTGTCTTGCGCGGGCAGACGGCGCCGCCATCGAGGCGGTGTATGCGAACGCCCAGCGGGCAAGGCATAACTGGATTTGTGCCATCGAAGCAGCGGAACAACAGAACAAGGAAGGCGGCGATTAATGAAGCAGTATCCTGAACACCTCGATCTCGCCCCGGCGATGCGGGCGGAAGGCGTCGTTCGCCTGCCCGGATCGAAAAGCATTTCCAATCGCACATTGCTGCTGTCCGCATTGGCGACCGGGTCGACGCGGATCTTCGATCTGCTTGCATCCGACGATACGCATGTCATGCTGACGGCATTGCAAAAACTTGGCGTGCAATGGGAGCAGGCAGGTGACACGCAGGAGTATGTTCTGCATGGTTGCAGCGGGGTTCTGCCTGTGCATCAGGCCGATCTGTTCATGGGCAATGCGGGAACGGCAATCCGGCCGCTCACCGCTGCATTGGCGGTCATAGGCGGCGACTACACCTTGCACGGGGTTTCGCGTATGCATGAGCGCCCCATCGGTGACCTTGTCGATGCACTCAATGCGACTGGCGCCCGCATCAGCTACACCGGCGAGCCAGGTTTTCCCCCATTGCATATCCAACGCGGCCAGATGCAAGCGCAACGCATGCAGGTCCGCGGTAATGTGTCCAGCCAGTTCCTGACCGCATTGCTCATGGCGTCGCCTCTGATGGCAAAAGATCAGACCGTCACCATCGATGTCATCGGCGAGCTGATTTCCAAGCCTTATATCGAAATAACACTGAACCTGATGCGTCGCTTCGGTGTTACCGTCGAACGAGAGGAATGGCAGCGATTTATCATCCCTGCTGGGCAACGTTACGTCAGTCCCGGCGCAATCCATGTCGAAGGGGATGCGTCTTCTGCGTCCTACTTTCTTGCTGCCGGCACAATTGCCGGCGGACCGGTGCGTGTGGAAGGGGTTGGCCGCGGGAGCATTCAGGGAGATGTGCGGTTCGTCGAGGCGCTCGAACAAATGGGCGCAAGCATTTCGCTAGGCGAAAATTGGATAGAAGCATCCTCCAATGGCGTCTTGAAAGCGATAGACGCCGACTTCAATCATATCCCCGATGCGGCGATGACGATTGCAGTCGCCGCCCTGTACGCAGATGGTCCAAGTCGGCTCCGCAATATCGGTAGCTGGCGCGTTAAAGAGACCGATCGGATTTCCGCGATGGCAACCGAGTTGCGCAAGCTGGGAGCGAAAGTGGAGGAGGGCGCGGACTATCTGTACATCGAGCCGCCTGTGGAAATCCGCGCAGCCGCGATCGATACCTATGACGACCATCGCATGGCCATGTGTTTTTCCCTTGCGTCGCTTGACGGCGCGGCGCGCAAGGGCAGCACCATCCGTATCAACGACCCAAAGTGTGTGGCGAAGACATTTCCGACTTATTTCGACGCATTCAACAATATTGCGCGTAAAGATTTAATCTAGCGTCGCGATGTCGAAGCAGTTCGGCAGGCAGCCGGCTTGCCGTTGGCCATCATTTCGTCTTCTCAGGTGTGGATATGAATACAACTAGCGTGCCGGTTATTGCCATCGATGGGCCTACAGCTTCGGGGAAGGGCACAGTGGCGCATCGGGTCGCTGAACGCCTGGGTTTCCATTATCTCGATTCGGGCGCGTTGTACCGGCTCACCGCGCTATCCGCGTTACGACGCGGAATCGATTTGAAAGATGAACATGCGCTTGCGAAGCTGGCCGCCGGGCTGCCGTGCCGTTTCGTTGGCGAGGAAGTATGGCTGGCCAATGAGAACGTCACCGCCGCGATCCGTGCGGAAGAAGTCGGCAATACCGCCTCCAAGATCGCCGCTTTGCCAAACGTCCGGCATGCACTGGTCGGATTGCAGCTTGGCTTTCGTACAACACCGGGATTGGTCGCGGACGGGCGCGATATGGGAACAGTGATTTTCCCGCATGCCGTACTCAAGATATTCCTCACCGCAAGTGTTGAGGCGAGAGCGCAACGCCGTTATAAGCAATTGATTGACAAGGGTTTTTCTGCTAACATGCAAGACCTTTTAAAGGATTTGAGAGAGCGCGACGAACGCGATTCAAAACGTGCAATTGCACCTCTCAAGCCGGCAGATGATGCGCATGTGCTGGATACATCCGGCATGACTGCAGAAGAGGCCGTCGACTGCGTATTGCAGCATTATGCTGAAGTAAAAAAATCGGCTTGAATCAGTACGCTTGCGTACTTGAGTATTGCGTACCTGAGTAAGATATGGCGTCATCTTTGTAGTACCCGTTGGTGTCCGGTCGGACGCAAGGTCTGATCGGATGTTGATTAACTTAACCCAATATCTGTCGCATTCCGCGGCATGAATTGGCTAACCTGTCTAAATCTATGTCTACAGTTTCTGCATCCCCTGCATCTGGTATGGAAAGTTTTGCCGCTCTCTTCGAAGAGTCGTTGTCCCGTCAGGACATGCGCTCCGGTGAAGTGATTTCGGCTGAAGTCGTTCGTCTCGATCACAACTTCGTGATCGTCAACGCCGGTCTGAAATCTGAAGCCTTCATCCCCATCGAAGAGTTCAAGAACGACAATGGCGAACTCGAAGTCAATGTGGGTGATTTCATTTCGGTCGCGATCGAATCGCTCGAAAATGGCTTCGGCGACACCATCCTGTCGCGCGACAAGGCCAAGCGTCTCGCCTCGTGGCTCTCGCTGGAAAAAGCGATGGAGTCCGGCGAAATCGTGACCGGCACAGTCAACGGCAAGGTCAAGGGCGGCCTGACCGTGTTGACGAACGGCATTCGTGCATTCCTCCCGGGCTCGCTGGTCGACACCCGTCCGGTGAAGGACACCACGCCGTACGAAGGCAAGACCATGGAATTCAAGGTCATCAAACTGGATCGCAAGCGCAACAACGTCGTGTTGTCGCGTCGCGCCGTCATCGAAGCATCGATGGGCGAAGAGCGCCAGAAGCTGATGGAAACCCTGAAAGAAGGCACCGTTGTGACCGGCGTCGTCAAGAACATCACCGACTACGGTGCGTTCGTTGACTTGGGCGGCATCGACGGCCTGCTGCACATCACCGACCTGGCATGGCGTCGTGTGCGTCACCCGTCCGAAGTCCTGTCAGTCGGCCAGGAGATCACTGCCAAGGTTCTCAAATACGATCAGGAAAAGAACCGCGTTTCGCTCGGCGTCAAGCAGCTGGGCGACGATCCGTGGACCGGTCTGTCCCGTCGTTATCCGCAAGGTACACGCCTGTTCGGCAAGGTCACCAACCTGACCGACTACGGCGCGTTCGTGGAAGTCGAGCAGGGTATCGAAGGCTTGGTGCACGTGTCCGAAATGGACTGGACCAACAAGAACGTTGCTCCGAACAAGGTTGTCCAGCTGGGCGACGAAGTGGAAGTCATGGTTCTGGAAATCGACGAAGAGCGTCGCCGTATTTCCCTCGGCATGAAACAGTGCAAGCCGAATCCTTGGGACGACTTCGCCATCAGCCACAAGAAGGGCGACAAGGTTCGCGGTGCGATCAAATCGATCACTGACTTCGGCGTCTTCATCGGCCTGCCTGGCAATATTGACGGTCTGGTCCACCTGTCCGATCTCTCCTGGACTGAAACCGGCGAAGAAGCAGTGCGCCGCTTCAAGAAGGGCGACGAGCTGGAAGCCATCGTGCTGGCGATTGATGTCGAGCGTGAGCGTGTTTCGCTGGGCGTGAAGCAACTGGAAGGTGACCCTTTCAACAACTTCGCAGCAATGAACGACAAGGGCGCGATTGTTTCTGGTACCGTCAAGTCGGTCGAGCCTAAGGGCGCTGTCATCCAATTGTCCGACGAAGTCGAAGGCTATTTGCGTGCTTCCGAAATCTCCCGCGATCGCGTGGAAGATGCCGGAACGCATCTGAAGGTAGGCGACAAGATCGAAGCCGCTGTGATTAACATCGATCGCAAGGCACGCAGCATCCAGTTGTCGATCAAGGCAAAAGACAATGTCGAAACGCAGGAAGCAATGCAAAAGATGTCTGCGGACTCCAATGCAGCATCGGGCACCACCAGCCTGGGCGCGTTGCTGAAAGCCAAGCTCGATAACAAGCAATAAATTCGTCGAGTCGATTAATGACAAAGTCGGAACTGATTGCCCTTCTGGCCGAGCGTTATCCGCAACTTGTTGCAAAGGATGCGGATTACGTGGTGAAAGCCATACTTGATGCGATGGCCGCTGCTCTGGCAAGCGGGCAACGCATCGAGATACGAGGGTTCGGAAGTTTTGCGCTCAACAGCCGTCCGCCTCGCATCGGCCGTAATCCCAAGTCGGGTGACAAAGTGATGGTTCCTGAAAAACGGGTGCCTCACTTCAAGCCGGGCAAGGAATTGCGCGAACGGGTGGACGCGATGGTTGGGCAGCCGATCAAGGAAGATTAGTCACATCAGGCGGTTGCTTTTCCGGGGCCGCCTGTCGTTTCTTCAGTATTGGTCCGCTTTCAAACGCGGGCACTAAAAACGGCATCTACGGATGCCGTTTTTTTTCACGTACAATTTCACGCAATCCATGCATTCTGGCATTGGTTCTTTCAACTGATGCCGCAAGAAAAATTATCAAGGGAACGTTGCATGAAATTGATCCTCCGCATTATCGCAGTCGTCCTGTTCATCGTCTTCTTCGGCTTTGCATTGAAAAATACACAGGAAGCAACGCTTCGCTTTTTCCTGGATTACGAAGCCCGTGGTCCGCTCATCCTGATGTTGCTTTCCTTTTTCTCCGTCGGGGCTGTGCTTGGCGTACTGGCGATGCTTCCGACCGTGATGCGGCATCGGCGTGATTTGACGCATTGCCGCAAGCTCAATGAACTCATGCAGAAGGAGCAGGACGCCCAACGCGTTGCCAGAACCCAGCCGCCGCAACCGGATGCGGTAATCAGCCCCTAATCCTTAAAACATAAAAACTCATGGAATTCGAAACCTGGTGGTTGCTTGTCATCCCCGTATTTTTCGCTTTGGGCTGGATCGCCGCGCGTGTCGACATCAACCAGCTGATATCCGAATCACGGACTTTGCCGCGCGGATATTTCAAAGGCTTAAATTTTTTGCTGAACGAGCAGCCGGACAAGGCAATCGACGCCTTCATTGAGATCGTCAAACTGGATCCCGAGACCGTCGATCTTCATTTTGCGCTCGGAAACCTGTTTCGCCGGCGCGGAGAAATTGAGCGCGCCATTCGGGTACATCAAAATCTCCTTGCCCGTCCCGATCTACCCTTGGAATACCAGGTGCACTCGCAGTACGAGCTTGGCCAGGACTATTTGAAAGCCGGATTGCTCGACCGGGCGGAAGAAACCTTCAATCGCCTTGTCGATACTCAGTACAGCGCACAAGCCCGGCGCGCGTTGCTTGAAATCTACCAGCGTGAAAAGGAGTGGACGCGCGCTATTGAAGCTGCAGTAGCGTTGCAGGAGTCCGGGGCCGGCGGCCGGCAGAAAGAGATCGCGCAGTTCTACTGCGAGTTGGCGCAGGATGAACTGGTGCATACCCATGCAGATGCAGCCCTTGCCTTGTTGGAAAAATCGCTTGCCGCGGATCGGAAAAATGTCCGCGCGACCATGCTGATGGGGGATGCCCTTCTTTCCAAGGGCGACACCGAGGCGGCGCTGCTTGCGTGGCGGCGGGTGGAGCATCAGAGCGTTCCGCATATTGCTTTGGTCGCCCAACGGCTGATGGATGGATATCGCGCCGTAGGGCGGCCTCAGGAAGGCGTCAATCTGCTAAAGAACTATCTTGCCGAGGCATCATCGATTGATTTGCTGGAAGTTGTCTTCAAAGCCGTCATGGAACTTGATGGCGTCGATGCGGCGAAGCAACTGATCAGCGATGAGGTGCGTCGTACGCCGACGTTGCTTGGGTTGGACAAGTTGCTGGAAGCGCGTCTGATGGATGCGCCGCCGGGGATGTGGCCGGAGCTCACCATGGTGAAAAACCTGGTCCATGGCTATACGCAGAAGCTGGCCCGATATCAATGCAGCCAATGCGGATTCAAAGCGCGCCAGTTTTATTGGCAATGTCCCGGCTGCAACCAATGGGAAACCTATCCGCCCCGTCGTACTGAAGAGTTGAATGTCATGAACTGATTCTCCGAACCTTTTACCGTCCATCTAACCTTCAATGAAAATAACAATCATAGGCACCGGCTACGTTGGACTGGTAACCGGGGCATGTCTTGCGGAAGTCGGAAACGAAGTATTTTGTCTCGACATCGATCCGGACAAGATCGAGCAGCTGAATGCCGGGCATATCTCCATGCATGAACCCGGCCTGTTGGATCTGGTTGCGCGCAACCACGCAGCGGGCCGTTTGACGTTCTCCACCGACGTGGCGGCCGCCGTGGCGCATGGAGATATCCAATTCATCGCGGTCGGCACGCCGCCGGACGAAGATGGATCTGCCGATTTGCAATATGTCCTGGCGGCTGCGCGCAACATCGGCGCGCACATGAATGGTTTCCGGGTGATCGTCAACAAATCAACGGTGCCGGTCGGCACTGCGGACAAAGTGCGGGATGTGATCCGGGCTGAAATTGCCCAGCGGGGAAGCGATGTCGCGTTTTCGGTGGTGTCGAACCCGGAGTTTCTGAAAGAGGGCGCTGCCGTCGAAGATTTCATGCGCCCCGACCGTATCGTGATCGGTTGTGACAATCGGCCCGAGGATGAAAAAGCACGCACAATGATGCGAAAGCTTTATGCACCATTCAATCGCAATCGTGAACGTACGTTTTGGATGGATGTGCGGTCCGCGGAATTCACCAAGTATGCGGCCAATGCCATGCTGGCGACCCGGATCTCCTTCATGAACGAATTGGCCAATCTCGCCGACAAGGTGGGTGCTGATATCGAAGCTGTACGGCATGGTATCGGCTCCGATCCACGCATCGGTTACAGCTTCCTGTATGCCGGCTGCGGATATGGCGGTTCCTGCTTTCCGAAGGATGTGCGTGCGCTGGAGAAGACGGCTCTTGAGCATCACCAGGAGTTGCTGATACTTCCAGCCGTCGAAGCGGTGAACCGACGGCAGAAACAGGTTTTGGGGAAAAAGGTCATTCGCCGCTTTGGCAAGGACCTCTCCGGACGGCACTTCGCGGTGTGGGGGCTGGCTTTCAAGCCCAATACCAATGACATGCGTGAAGCACCATCGCGGGTATTGCTCCAGCAGTTGATCTCCGCCGGCGCAACGGTTGCAGTATATGATCCCGTAGCAATGCCGGAGGCGGAGCGCGCAATTTCAGCTGATTTTGCCGCCAAGCCAGCGGCACATGCCCGGGTCCGTTTCGATCACAGCGCCATGGACACGCTGCGTGATGCCGATGCCTTGATCATCGTGACGGAATGGAAAACCTTCCGCAGTCCAAACCTCGATCAGATGAAGACGCTGCTTAAATCGCCCATCATTTTTGATGGACGCAATCTGTTCGAACCCGCAGTCATGGCGGATGCGGGCATCGAATATCACGGAATCGGGCGTTCTTCGCCAGCTTTTTAGACATAAAGATGATGCCAATACCTTCTTCCAAGCTTTCCCGAGTCCTTGTCGTCGGCGATGTAATGCTCGACCGCTATTGGTTTGGAGATGTCAGCCGCATATCTCCGGAGGCGCCAGTGCCCGTCGTCCGCATCGAAAAGCGCGATGAACGTCTTGGCGGTGCCGCCAATGTTGCCCGCAACGCGGTCGGATTGGGTGCGTACACCGGACTTCTCGGCGTCGTGGGAAAGGACGAGGCCGGAGATGCCGTCCAGGCGATGCTGACTGAGCTGAACGTCAACAGCTACCTCAATCGGGATGCTGCGATTTCCACCATCATCAAGCTGCGGGTGATAGGTCGCCAGCAGCAACTGCTGCGTATCGATTTTGAGCATCCGCCGACTGATACCGTTTTGCGGGACAAGCTCACACAATTCAACACTTTGCTGCCGGAGTATGACGTGATAGTCCTTTCCGACTATGCGAAAGGCAGTCTGATCAACGTGACGCACATGATCGAAGCAGCCCGAGCATTGGGGAAATGCATTCTTGTCGACCCGAAGGGCGAGGATTTTTCCCGCTATCGAGGCGCGTCGGTCCTTACGCCGAACAAGGCCGAGCTGAAACATATTGTCGGATCCTGGAAAACCGAGGACGACCTGACTGTAAAAGCACAAAACCTGCGCATGGATCTTCGCCTTGAAGCCTTGCTGCTGACACGCTCCGAGGAAGGCATGACGCTGTACACCGAACGCGACGTCATGCATTTTCCGGCAAGCGCGAGGGAGGTCTATGACGTCTCCGGTGCCGGCGACACAGTGATAGCAACGTTGGCGACAATGTTAGGGTCAGGCATGCCCCTTGGGGAGGCGGCATCCATTGCCAATCGCGCGGGTGGCATCGTTGTTGGCAAGTTGGGTACAGCGACCGTTACAAAGGAAGAGCTGTTCGGATAGTTGATAAAAAAATAATGAAAAATTGTCAACTTTATCCCTTCATGAGCGTTTAACCTCGCAGGACATGGGTCCTCCCTGTAAGGGTTAACTTTCATGATGGAGAAGTAGTATGCTGAAAAAGTTGTTGTTGGCTGTTGCTGCCTTGGTTGCTACCATGGGCTTTGCATTCGCCCAAGTCGATGTGAACAAAGCCGACCAGGCAGCGCTGGATGGACTCAAGGGAGTCGGGCCCAAAATGTCGAAAGCGATCCTCGACGAGCGCCAGAAAGGTGGCCAATTTAAGGACTGGAATGATCTTGAGCAGCGAGTCAAGGGAATCGGCGGCAAAAGTTCGTTGAAATTGTCCGATGCCGGCCTGACCGTGAATGGACAATCAAAAGCGAAGTCCGTCGAGTCGAAACAAGACAAAAAGCCCAAAGCTAGTCCCGACAAGGAAACCAAAGCCGGCGAAACAAAGAAAGAACAGAAAGCCGACGAGAAAAAGACCTGATCCAGCCGGCTTCAAACAACCCCGCATGCAAGAATGCGGGGTTTTTTATTGCATGAATGGACGGTGCGGCCTTATCGCACACGCGCCCGCGTCTCCGATTAGAATGGCATTTTTACCAAAGCAGCCAAACTCATTTTTATGCCTTACCTGACCATCGAAGACACCATTGGCAATACCCCTCTCGTCCAACTGATGCGCATACCAGGGGATGACGCCGCACGTCGCAACAATATCATTCTCGGTAAGTTGGAGGGCAATAATCCAGCCGGTTCCGTCAAGGACCGCCCGGCGTTGGCAATGATCAAGCATGCCGAAGCCCGCGGCGATATCAAGCCCGGCGATACATTGATTGAAGCAACCAGTGGCAATACCGGCATTGCCCTGGCAATGGCTGCTGCAATGCGCGGCTACAAAATGGTTTTGCTGATGCCGGAAAACCTCAGCGAGGAACGCCGCCAAAGCATGGCCGCATATGGAGCGAAGATCATCCTGACGCCGAAGACCGGCGGCATGGAGTATGCGCGCGACTTGGCGGAACAGATGCAGAAGGAAGGACAGGGCATCATCCTTGATCAGTTTTCGAATCCGGATGGCCCGCGTTCACATTACGAAGGTACCGGACCTGAAATCTGGCGTGACACCAATGGACAGGTAACCCACTTTGTCAGTGCGATGGGGACGACAGGAACCATCATGGGCGTCTCGCGGTTCCTGAAGGAGCAGAATCCTGACGTACGGATCATCGGCGCACAACCGGAAGAAGGATCGCAAATCCCGGGAATTCGAAAATGGCCGGAAGCATACTTGCCAAAGATCTACGACAAATCGCGCGTTGATCAGATCGAATATGTATCGCAGGCCGCGGCGGAACAAATGGCGCGCCGGATGGCGATTGAGGAAGGAATTTTTTGCGGCATTTCGGCGGCAGGGGCATGCGAAGTGGCATTGCGCGTTTCGCAGCAAGTCGAAAATGCGACGATTGTTTTTATCGTTTGCGATCGCGGCGACCGCTATCTGTCTACCGGTATCTTCCCTGCGTAAGAACAGGGAAGTTCGGTTCAATCATTCTGATCAGTGCTGCCTTCTTTAGGCTTGAACTGCTTGTCGCTGATACGGAATTTGTCGCGGCGGTCTCCCATGAGGATGCGGAGATCCTTGATGCTCAGATCGCTGACTTCATGCATGCGGATAAGCAGCGAAGCGCCGACTGGCAGTCGACGGTGACGGATTTTGCTGATTACCGGGGGTGCGACTTCCAGCGCTCGCGAGAGCGCAGCGTCGTTCTTCAGATTGAGTTTTTCGATTAATGCATCCAACAAATTGTTGGGATCATATTCAACTTGGTCGGCGAGTCGTGTACCAGTCATAGCAATGCCTAGATAAGTGGTATTGTGTCAATAATTCCGTAATGGAAATGGATTGTACAGGGAAAGCCGTCATGGCTTTCGGTACAAATATTGCCAAGATACGGACGCATGTACTGAATACTTTACAGATTACTACATTTCACAATTGCAATATAGTGAAAAAATTTCATAATTGCAATATTCTTCGACTTGCGCGAATGAAAATTTGAGTACATTCGACGTCCTCGATCGTAAGAACGGACTCACTATAAAGACTGAAAGTTCAGCATAAGTTTCAAATAGGAAATTGTTACAAAACTATGCTGATTCCCGAATATATTAATCAATAGCAATATTTTAAGGTTGGCAGTACGCGCTGTTTTCAAGAATCAGCCATTCAAGCCAGGTACTGCAATCAAGTACGCCTATATTTTGTCCTCATTGCTATCCTGACCAAGCAACTTCTTCAAACCATGGTGGCCGATGCGCCGCATGGTTTCCATGTTCTTTTCAAAGATGGTATCCGTATCCGGAAATGCATCGACCGCGCGCTCCACACTTTCTTCCCGCAATAAATGCAGCATCGGATAGGGTGACCGGTTGGTATGGTTTTCAATATCATCGACATGACTGCCGGCAAACTGATATTGCGGATGGAAACTTGCGACCTGTAACTCGCCAGTCAGGCCGAGTTCATCCAGAACATTGTCCGCAATATGCAGGAAATCGTTGTACTCCAGGAAGTCCTTGAGCACATACGGATGGATCAACAGCGTCGTATCTATTTCATCGGAGCGCGTCGCATGCAAGGTCTGCAACTCACGTACCAGATCCGCAAGTAGAGCTTCAGGATCCGCTGCGGTACTGAGAACATACCTGACCTGATTCTTGACATGTACAGCCTTGGCAAACGGGCAGAGATTGAGTCCGATTACGACCTTTTCCAACCAGGTTCTGGTTTCTGCCATGGGATCGCTGTCGGCATCAGCGGGAAGGCGAGAAGTTTGATGTTGAGCCATTTTTACTGGTAGGGAAGCAAAAAACAGGCGATCATTATGCCCCTATTCGACCGGGGCATCCCGACCGCTGCGCCCGGATTTTCAGCACATATTTGATTAAGCATCATGGCGTTAAAAGCAACGATTTACAAAGCGGATATCCAGATCGCCGACATGGACCGCCACTATTACGGCGACCATTCGTTGACGATTGCACGCCATCCTTCCGAAACAGATGAACGGATGATGGTGCGCTTGTTTGCATTCGCCCTGCATGCGCACGAGGCGCTCGCATTCGGCAAAGGCTTGAGCGCGGAGGACGAGCCCGATCTCTGGCAGCGCGACTTGACCGGTGCAATCGAACGCTGGATCGATGTCGGCCTGCCGGACGAAAAGCGTTTGCTCAAGGCCTGTGGCCGCGCGGCGGAGGTTAGGGTGTACAGCTACAGTGCCAACAGCGGCATCTGGTGGAAGCAGATGAGCGGCAAGCTCGATCGCGCAAAAAATTTGTACGTTGCGAACATCGCGCCGGACACCAGTCTGGCTCTGTCGAAGCTGGCTGCCCGAACCATGAAGCTGAGCTGTTCGATACAGGAAGGGCAGGTTTGGTTATCCGACGATCAACATTCAGTACAGCTTGAACCGGTGACCTGGAAGAATTTTGCGGTATAAGCCAAGCCTGCACTGAGCGCGAGAGCTGCAAATTGCGAAGCACTCGCTTAACAATGCACTTCCCACCTCATGCTTCACGACGCTCAGCGGGTGCGCGCAGTGCGAACCGCACGTCCGAGATCGACCACTGACATTGCGTAGAAAAAGCTGCGGTTGTACTTGGTGATGGCAAAAAAGTTGCCGGCACCCAGCCAGTACTCCGTGGGTTCGCCACCATTCTGCAAGTCGACCAGGCCATACTTCATGTCCGCAGGCGGTTCCACATTCGGCGAGACCCCGGCCGCTTTCAGTTCATCAAGGCTGAACTTCGCTTCCAAACCCTGGCCGATGAAAATGTTCCACCCACGGTTGCCTTCGGTTTCGGATACGGTCGCCGGAAATGCAATCGGCTCTCCCGGCTTCCAGCCATGTTCCACCAGGAAGTGCGCAACGCTGCCTATCGCATCCACCGGGGAATTGCGCAAATCGATTTTTGCATCGCCATCGAAATCGACGGCGAACTTGCGAATGCTGCCCGGCATGAATTGCGGCCATCCGATTGCGCCGGCATATGAGCCGAGCAGCGAAAATGGATCAATGCCGGCTTCGCGCGCAAACAGAAGAGTGTTCTCCACCTCACCACGGAAAAACGCCATGCGCGATTCGCGGTTCGGTGTATTGGGATAGTCGAAGGCAAGCGTGGTGACGGCATCCATGACGCGGAAGTTGCCGGTGTTGCGTCCATAGACGGTCTCCACTCCGATGATGCCGACGATGATTTCGGCCGGCACGCCGTACTGCTGTTCGGCACGTGCCAGCGCTTCCGCATGCGTATCCCAGAATGCAACGCCGGCATTGATGCGCACCGGGTCGATGAAGCGGGCGCGGTAGGCACGCCAGTTCTTCGGGCGTCCGGGCGGGGCCGGTTTCATCAGCTGAATGGCGGTTTCGACATACTGCGTCTTGCGGAACACCTCTTCCAGCGAACTCCGTTCGAAACCATGTTGTGCCACCATGCGGTCGATGAAATCAGATACTTCCTTCCACTGCGTGAAGTTCGCGAACTCGCCATCGACGGCTTTCGGCGACGCGGCCTTGCGGGTCTGTGATTTGGCAGGCTTGGTGTCCGGCTTGGTCTTTGTAACGGGTTCCTGCTTGACGTCCGCCGCCGAGGCGCAGGCGATAAGCAGAAGGGAAGAGAGGCATGCAGCGGTGTGGCGCAAACGGGTAAGTATCATCGACATTGAGAGGCTAAGGACTTGAGTTGTGACACGAGCGCGACCGGCGGCTTCCTGCTCGCCGGACCGTAGCGCGCGGTCTCGTAAAATTCAAGGAAACGGGCGACAGCCGCCCTGGTTTCCGGTGTAAGCGGTGAATCAGGCGCTACCAGGCGCATCCGGTAGGCGCGCGGCCCCTCATGGGGGAAGCGCGGACATCCAAGCTTCGCCATTTTTTTGCAAATCGAGCGGTAGATGGCCTCCACCGGGTCGATCTTTGACCGGTGCATCATCAGCGGCAGGGTCATCAGCAGCACCATCAGGCCGCCCACCGCCGCCATCAACGCACCCAAGGTGCGCCAGTCTACATGTTCAAACCCAAGCGACTGCAAAAAGCTTCTCTGGCGGTCGGCGGTATAGCTGAGGACCGACTGATTCCATGCATTGTTGATTGCATCCCAGTACTGGCGGAGCTTCTGAACGTTTGCAACCAGTGCGCTCTTTGTGGCATCCAGGGTAAGCCAGCCGCCGAGCAGTTGCCTCGGCAAGGCACTGCCGAGGTTCATCGAGATGCGCTCCGGAGATACCGCGGCGGTCGGATCGACGCGCGTCCAGCCGCGGTCCTTTAGCCATACTTCGCTCCACGCGTGCGCATCGGACTGGCGCACCGTCAGGAAGCCATCGGTCCGGTTGACCTCGCCTCCCTGATAACCGGTTACCACACGGGAAGGAATGCCCATTGCACGCATCAGCACGACAAAGGCACCTGAGTAGTGTTCGCAGAATCCGGCGCGGGTGTCGAACAAAAATTCATCGGTGACATGTTTGCCCAACGCCGGCGGCTCCAGCGTGTATTGAAATTTTTCTTCCCGAAAGTACTTGAGAACCGCATTGATCCGCTCCTGGTCGGTACCAAACTTGCCCCGTATGGTCTCTGCCAGAGCTAATGTGCGGGGATTGAATCCCTTGGGCAATCTCAGCCAGTGATTTAGGACCTCCGGAATCTCATTCGGTTGCAGATCGAAATCAACATAGGAGACAACGTCATATCGAACGCGCGTGCTGATCGGCAGGTTGGCGAATAGCTCCATCTCCGGGCCGATACCGGTCGGATTGCCGGTCAGCACCGGAACTGCTTGCGGCATTTCGAGCGCGAAGAGCCGCCTGCGATTGCTCGGTTCCAGCGTCACCTGGTACCGCACAGGCTCGCCCCGCGGTTTGACAACAAGCTCTTTTTGGACCGACGGCGATTGTGATGGAAACCAGATGCGGCCGTCATAGGTGCCGAGTACCGGCCCGCGCCAATACAGCTTTGCCTTAGGCGGCGGTTCTCCTTCGAATTTTGCACGGAAGGCAATTTCCTCCGATAGCGCGAGTTGCGAGATATTTCCGGGAGACATGGTTTCCGACAGGCCGGAACGCGCCGACTGCGCATCCTTGGGCATGCCCCACAAGGGCCCCTGAATACGCGGAAAGAGTAAGAACAGCGCCAGCGTGAGCGGCGCTGCAAGCAGCAGAATGAATGCGGCCAGGCGC
>NZ_DASZBA010000188.1:0-1950 GCF_035944575.1 Noviherbaspirillum sp. | reverse complement strand
CTTGCCGCGAAACTTTCCGTTCAGCATCGGGCCGCCGGAAACGCCGATGGTCGGCAGCCCGCAGCTTGCAGCGCCCATCAACAGCGAAGGCGTGGTCTTGTCGCAGCCCATCAGCAGAACGACACCATCGAGCGGATTGCCGCGAATCGATTCCTCCACATCCATGCTGGCGAGGTTTCTGAACAGCATCGCCGTAGGCCTGATTTGGGTTTCGCCGGGCGACATGACGGGGAACTCAAGCGGGAATCCGCCTGCCTCAAGGACACCTCGCTTGACGAATTCCGCCAGCTCTCTGAAGTGACTATTGCATGGCGTCAATTCGGACCAGGTGTTGCAGATGCCGATGATCGGCCGGCCATCGAAGGAATCCTGCGGATAACCCGGCTTTGCCGTCCAGCTCCGATGCACGAAGCCGTCGCGATCCTGCTTTTCAAACCAGGCCTGACTGCGACGTTTTGGGTATTTGGTGGTCATAGGAATGAAGTAACTCTTGTGGGGAGGGAGGGGTTTCGAAGCAGCATCAATATTGATTAGCCATGAGTTCGAAAGTTCAGGAGAAAAATGATGGCGGTACTGGCAGCAACAGCGGAAGGAACGGCAGCAGGACTGGCCAAATTTCCAAGTCTTGAAGGGAAGCGGGTATTCGTGACGGGCGGCGGTTCCGGCATCGGAGAAATGATTGTCAGCGCCTTCGCCGAACAGGGCGCGAAGGTGGCCTTTGTCGATATAGCAACCGAGGCCAGCCTTGAAGTATGCGAACGGCTGGCCGTGGCCGGGCTGGAAAAACCGTTGTTCCGCCAGTGCGATATCCGCGATATCCCGGCGTTGCAGCAAACCATGCAATCGCTGGCGGAACAGATCGGCGACTTCGACGTACTGGTCAACAACGCGGGCAGCGACGACCGCCACAAGCCGGAAGAGGTGACGGTCGATTATTGGAACGACCGCATCGCCATCAATCAGCGGCCGATGTTTTTCGCCTGCCAGGCAGTGATCCCCGGCATGAAGAAGAAGGGAGGCGGCTCCATCATCAATCTGGGTTCCACGAGCTGGCACATTGCCGGCGGCGGCTATCCGGTCTATACCACCGCCAAGGCCTCCGTCAGCGGCCTTACGCGCGGTCTCGCTCGCGATCTCGGTCCCTACAACATCCGCGTCAACACCGTCACGCCGGGCTGGGTGATGACCGAACGGCAGGTCAAGCTGTGGCTGGATGAAGAAGGCGAAGCACTGATCAAGCGCAGCCAGTGCCTGCCGGGACATCTCCTGCCGTGGCATGTCGCGCGCATGGTGCTGTTTCTCGCCGCTGATGACAGTGCGATGTGTTCCGCGCAGGAGTACATCGTCGACGGCGGATGGGCGTGAAGAACGGGCTTTCGGGCTATCGCCCATTTCATTCTAAGTGAACAATCTATGACTACAACGACAAGGCCCCTGCTCGGCATCGATTGGGGCACCAGTAACCGCCGCGCATATCTTCTTGATGGCAACGGCAAGCTGGTGCGTCAGCATGACGACGACTCCGGCATCCTGAAAGTCGCCGGCGGATTCAAAGCCTCGCTCGCCGCATTGCTGGAAACGCTGGGGCTCGACGGCGCGGATGTAATGATGACGGGCATGGTCGGCAGCCGCAGCGGCTGGCGCGAGGCCCCATATCTGGAAGTAAGCAGCCCTTTATCAGGCCTGCCGGAATCGTTGCTGGAAATCGAAAGCGAATTACCCAATGTGCGTTGCCGCATCGCGCCCGGGTACAGCTATGTCGACCCGCACGGGCTGCCGGACGTGATGCGCGGAGAGGAAACGCAGATCTTCGGCGCGATGGAACTCGGGGCGCCGGACGGCTGGTTCCTGCTGCCGGGCACGCACAGCAAATGGGTGCGTGTAAACGGTGGGGTGATTGGCGAGATCGTGACGTTCATGACCGGAGAACTGTACGGACTCATGTCCCGC
>NZ_DASZBA010000187.1:0-9293 GCF_035944575.1 Noviherbaspirillum sp. | reverse complement strand
AAACGCCGCTGTCATTTCGCTGAAGTAATCCACGGTTACGCTTCATTCGTCATTTTTACGAGGACGATGAATGCGCGTACTGACCGCTCCGGCCGCCACGGTCGAACCTGCCCAGAGTTTTTCCAAACTGACCCTCAGCCTTGCCACGACGCCGGAAGAAGTGCGGGAGGTGCAGCGCTTGCGTTACCGGATTTTCATCGAAACCATGGGGTTGTCGACGCTGACGAACAGCGATGGGCTGGACCGCGATGAGTTCGATGCCCATTGCGATCATCTGATCGTTCGGGATACCAAGACCCTGCGAATCGTCGGCACCTATCGCGTTCTCAGCGCCAGCGCCGCCCGGCGCATCGGGCGCTTCTACTCCGAAACCGAATTCAGCCTCAGCCGCCTTGATCACCTGCGTTCGCGCATCGTCGAGGCGGGCCGAGCCTGCATTCACCCCGACTATCGCGGCGGCGGCGTGCTGATGCTGCTGTGGGCCGGCCTGGCCGCCTACATGCGGCGCGAACGCTGCGATTATCTGATCGGTTGCGCCAGCATCAGCCTGGCGGACGGCGGACGCAATGCTGCGGCGGTCAGTCATGCGGTCATGCAGTCCCATCTCGCACCGGCGGAATACCGCGTCATGCCGCACCTTCCTTTTCCGATCGGCGAAAGCGACGCGGCCGACAAGGGCGTCATTCCTCCGCTGCTGAAAGGTTATCTGCGCAGCGGTGCATGGGTCTGCGGCGAACCGGCCTGGGACGCGGAATTTCATTGCGCCGACCTGTTCCTGATGCTGCCGCTGGAAAAACTGGATGATCGCTACGCGCGCCACTACCTGAAGGAATCGAGGCCCCTATGAGACCCGCCGACAATTTTCTGGATGCCGGCTTCCTCAAGCCGGGGCCGCATCCGAAAAAGGAGGTCAGGCGCTTTCGAACCATCTGGATTTCCGATATCCATCTCGGCACGACAGGCTGCCAGGCGGCACGCCTGCTCGAATTCCTGCAGGCGACCGAATCGGACACGCTCTACCTGGTCGGCGACATCATCGACGGCTGGCAATTGAAGCGTCGCTGGTACTGGGACCAGACGCACAACAACGTGGTGCAGAACGTGCTGAAGAAGGCAAAGAAAGGCACCGAAGTGATTTTTGTGCCGGGCAATCACGATGAAGCAGTCCGACAGTTCATCGATCTCGATTTTGGCGGCATCAAGATCCGGGACGAACTGATTCATGTGACGGCCCAGGGAAAGCGCATGCTGGTGCTGCACGGCGACCGTTTCGACGGCGTCATCGCCTGCGCAAAGTGGCTGGCCTACGTCGGCGACAGTCTTTACACCGTGATCCTCAAGTTCAACCAGGTATTCAACAATTGGCGTGCGCGGGCAGGACTGCCGTACTGGTCGCTGTCACAGTACTTGAAGCTGAAGGTGAAAAACGCGGTCAGCTATATCACGTCATTCGAAGACGCGCTGGCGGCGGAAGCACGCAAGAAAGGCGTCGACGGCGTCATTTGCGGCCATATCCACAAGCCGGAAATCCGCGATATCGACGGCATTACCTACTGCAATGACGGCGACTGGGTGGAGAGCCTGTCCGCGCTGGTGGAGGAAACCACGGGCGAACTGCGGCTGGTAACCTGGCAGGACATCGTGACGAAGCCGAAGCAGGCCAAAATGGACGAACCGATATGCGTATCGCCATCGTAACCGATGCCTGGGAGCCGCAGATCAACGGCGTCGTCAGCACCCTCAAGGCAACCGCGCAATGCCTGCGCAGCGGCGGGCACGAGGTAAACATCCTCTCGGCCGAAAATCAGCCCACCTTTGCCTGTCCGGGTTGCCCGGATATCCGGTTGGCGTGTGCCCCTTATGCTCGCGTCGCCATGACCCTCGATGCATGGCAGCCTGATTGCATTCATATCGCGACAGAAGGACCGATGGGCTTGGCCGCGCGGCGGTACTGCATCAAGCGGGGGCTCCGATTCACGACCTCATACCACACACGTTTCCCTGAATACCTGCACGCGCGCAGCCGATTGCCGCCGGCGCTTCTTTACCGTTGGCTGCGCTGGTTCCACTCCCGCGCCAGCGCCGTCATGGTGGCGACGCCCGCCATGAAAATCCTGCTTGAACAACGCGGCTTCGAGCGTCTCGTGATCTGGGGGCGAGGTGTGGACACCGAGCGTTTCCAGCCCGAGCCGCAGGATTTTTCCGGCACCCGCCGTCCGGTGTACCTGTATGTCGGAAGGGTGGCTGTGGAAAAAAATGTCGAGGATTTTCTGCGCATCGATATGCCTGGAAGCAAATGGGTCATCGGCGACGGGGCGATGCGCGAGGAACTGGAGCGGCGCTATCCGCAGGTCCGCTTTCTCGGCGCAAAGCCGCATGCGGAATTGGCGGCTTACTATAATTGCGCCGACGTATTCGTATTTCCCAGCCGCACCGATACCTTCGGCCTGGTCATGGCGGAAGCGATGGCATGCGGCGTACCGGTTGCGGCTTATCCGGTGGAGGGGCCCATCGATGTGGTGGCGCACGGCGTGTCCGGAATATTGCACCAGGATCTGACGCGTGCCTGCTTCGATGCACTCAAGTTGCGGCGTGCCGGCGTCCGCCAATATGCCATGCGATTTTCCTGGAGCGCGGCGACAGCGCAGTTCCTGGCGCATCTGCATCCGGCCCATCGGGCCGCGCCTGCGGGATACGCCGCTTCGCAATTCATCTGAATACCCGCCATGAGGCAGGCATCCGGAGGTGGCGGCATCAGCCTCGTGTGTCGATCCATATGGCAGGAAGATTCGAAGTCCCGATATTTCACGCATCTGTCATGCAGTCTTCACACTCATGACATATTTGGCCCCGATACTTGCCCCCGTCATTCTTTACACCGGGCGGGCAACATGATGATTGAAATCAGCGGGCTGTCGAAAACATTCAAGGGCGGCTTCCAGGCGCTTGATCGCGTGAACCTGTCTTTCCAGCAAGGCGAAATGGTCGCCCTGATCGGTGCGTCCGGTTCCGGCAAATCCACCTTGCTGCGCCATATATCCGGCCTGATGCCGGGAAACACATCAACGAGTCATATCAAGGTCGGCGGCAGGACCGTGCAGCAGGACGGCATGGTGGAACGCAACGTGCGCGCCGTGCGCGCGGACGTCGGCTTCGTTTTCCAGCAATTCAACCTTGTCGGACGCCTGCCGGTGCTGACCAATGTGCTGTCCGGCGGACTGTCGCGCATGCCGCTCTGGCGCAGCTGCATCAAGCAGTTCACCCGGGAGGAAAAGGAATTGGGACTGGAAGCGCTCGCTCGCGTAGGGATCGTCGACCATGCCTACAAGAGGGCTTCCGCACTATCGGGCGGACAGCAGCAGCGGGCCGCCATCGCGCGGACCATCGTTCAAAAGGCTAAGGTCGTGCTGGCCGACGAGCCGATCGCGTCGCTCGACCCGGAATCGTCACGGCGCGTAATGCAAACCCTGGCGGACATCAACCGCATCGACGGCACCACGGTGGTTGTATCGCTGCACCAGGTGGATTTTGCAATGCGGTTCTGCCCGCGCACCGTGGCGCTGTGCCGCGGCCGTGTCGTCTATGACGGGCCGTCGTCTGCGCTGTCTGCCGGCATGCTGCGGGAGCTGTACGGCGCCGAAGCGGAGGAAATCCTTGCGCCGCCGGCGGCAGCGCAAAACCATTCGGACTTCCACGCCGCAAACGGCTTTCATCCGCCGGTCTTCGCCGCGGCGGTGTAATCGCCTTCCCCATTTTCTGGTCATTCAATTCCAAGGGAGCACATCCATGTACCGTAATCTGCTGTCCGCTTGCGCGGCAACCATCATGCTGGCCATCGCCGCCCCTGCCGTTCATGCGCAGGATACGACCAAGTCGATCAATTTCGGCATCATCTCCACCGAATCCACCCAGAACCTCCGCCAGGACTGGCAGCCGGTGCTGGACGAGATGAGCAAGCGCACCGGTTTGAAAGTCACCGCCTTCTTCGCGCCCGATTATGCAGGCGTGATCGAAGGCATGCGCTTCAACAAGGTGCATGTGGCATGGATGGGCAACAAATCGGCGATCGAAGCGGTCGACCGCGCCAATGGCGAAGTATTTGCGCAGACGGTGAACGTCGACGGCACGCTCGGCTATTACAGTTACATCAGCGTGCACAAGGATAGCCCCTATCAGAACCTCGATGATGTCCTGAAGAATGCGAAGGCGATGAACTTCGGCATCGGCGATCCCAATTCCACGTCCGGCTTCCTGATACCGAGCTATTACGTATTCGCGCAGAACAACGTCGATCCGAAATCGGCATTCAAGACCGTGCGCAGCGCCAACCATGAGACCAATATCCTGGCCGTGGCCAACAAGCAGGTCGACGCCGCGGTACACAGCTCCGACACCCTGGACAAGATCACCAGCCGGCAGCCGGAGATTGCAAAGCAAATTCGCCAGATCTGGAAATCCCCGTTGATTACTTCCGACCCGCTCGTATGGCGCAACGATCTGGCTCCCGAGACGAAAAGAAAGGTGAAGGAATTTTTCCTCTCTTACGGCAAGACCGGCCCGAACGCCGAGCAGGAGAAGGAGATCCTGAAGAAGCTGACCTTCGGGGGTATTCAGGAATCCTCCAATGCGCAGCTCAAGCCGATCCGCCAGCTGGAATTGTTCAAGCAAAAGAAGAAAGTCGAAGACGACAGCGCGATGAAGGCTGAAGAAAAGAAAACGATGCTGGACGACATCAATCGCAAGCTGGCGGATATCGCCAAGCTGTAAGGAAACGCCATGCAGGCTTCGACACAAGCAAACGGGGCGCCGCGGTACCCGGCACCGCCCAGACAGGACTTCGGCAAATTGTTCATGTGGGGCGTCCTGCTGGCGGTGCTGGCGGCATCCTGGAAGGGTGCCGACATGCGCCCGCTGGAATTGTTCAGCGACGCCGGCAATATGGCGACCTATGCAGCCAGCTTTTTTCCACCGGATTTCACCGACTGGCGCGTGTATGCGGACGAACTGCTGGTTACGCTCCAGATTGCGGTCTGGGGCACCGTTTTGGCGGTCATCTGTGCGATTCCCTTCGGATTGCTGTGTTCGGCGAATATCGCGCCGCCGTGGATCAACCAGCCGGTTCGGCGGTTGATGGATGCGGCGCGGGCGATCAACGAGATGGTATTCGCGATGCTGTTCGTGGTGGCGGTCGGCCTGGGACCGTTCGCCGGCGTACTGGCCCTGTTCGTGCACACCACAGGCATCCTGTCCAAGTTATTCTCGGAGGCGGTCGAAGCAATCGATCCACAGCCAGTCGAGGGAATTCGGGCCACCGGCGCACATGTGCTGGAGGAAATCGTCTACGGCGTGCTGCCCCAGGTGATGCCGCTGTGGATTTCTTATGCGTTGTACCGCTTTGAATCGAATGTGCGGTCGGCAACGGTCGTCGGCATGGTCGGCGCCGGCGGCATCGGTGTCATCCTCTGGGAAGTCATCCGCGGCTTCCAGTATGCGCAGACCTGCGCGGTGCTGCTGCTGATCGTCGTGACGGTTACACTCATCGATCTGGCTTCCTCTCACCTGCGCAAGAGGTTTATCTGATGCAATCCGTACCGCTACTGACCATCGAATGGATCGAAGACTGGCTGCGCCATCGCGGCGCCGGGATGTACGGCGGCGAAGCGGTGACACAACTTGAGCATGCGCTGCAATGCGCGTCGCTGGCCAGCGCCGACGGCGCTGCGTCGGAACTGGTGACGGCAGCCTTGCTGCACGATATTTGCCATCTCGCGGACGACCTGGATGATCGCGATCATCCACACGGACCGACCGGTGCGGCAATGCTGAAGGAACTTTTTCCGCCGGCGGTCACCGAACCGGTTCGCATGCATGTCGACGCAAAACGCTATTTGTGTGCCATCGAGCCGCTTTACTGGTCGAGCTTGTCGGATGCATCGAAGCGAAGCCTCATGTGGCAGGGCGGTCCGTTCACGCCGGATGAAGCCGCCGCGTTCATCGCGCAGCCCCATGCGGAAGATGCAGTGTGCCTGCGCCGATGGGATGATGAGGCGAAGGTACCCGGCGCAGTGACAGCGCCACTCGACGAATTCATCACCATCATGCATGCAATTGCAATGACGCAGACAAGAGTAGGGGAGAAAGCGGCATGAACATGACGCAAAGCAGGGATGCCATGACGGAACGCGCCGGCGTCAGATCAGATATCGCGGTACGCGAGGCGGTGCCGGGTGACGCCGAAGCGCTCGCCGTCCTGCTGGCGCAAATGGATGATGAACCGAGCGAGACGGAAGGTTTCAACGCCGCGCTTACCCGCCAGATCATGGCGGACATGGAAAGTTACCCCGATTTCAAAGCCTACCTTGCACTGGACGAAGCCGGTGTTCCGGTCGGAACCTTCAGCCTGATGGTGTTTTGCAGCCTGTCGCATCACGGAAGCCGCCAGGCATTGCTTGATGCGGTCGTCGTATCCCGCGAGAGGCGAGGGGAGGGCGTCGGCGAAGCGATGCTGCAGCGGGCACTCCATATTGCCGCCGGCTCCGGCTGCTACAAGCTGAGCCTGTCGTCCAACATCAAGCGCAAGGACGCCCACCGCTTCTATGAGCGCCTTGGCTTCAGCCAGCATGGCGTAAGCTTCGGTATCGAACTGGCGTAGGCCAGGCCGGTACCAGCACCGGCCGGTTGCGCCGGCGCAGGTCCGCGGAACGGGCCTGCAGCACTGCGGCAAGGTCACTTCACCGCGAAAACTTCCAGCAGCCTGGCCCCCGCCGCTTCCAATGGACCGCTGTTATCGATGCGGATCACATCATCGGAATGTGGCGGCGTGAATTGCGCGATGCGGTCCATGCGCCGAAGCAGCGCCGCGCCGCTTTCCCGCTGGCGCGCCTCGATGCGCTGGCGGATGACGTCCGACCCTGCTTCCACCCAGATGATGCGGGCGGCCGGATACATCTGCTTGAGTTGAGGAATGTATTCACGTGACCCGTTGACGACCACGTCTCGCCCGGCTCGAAGGTCGGCGTCAATCCCGCGGCGAATGCCGTAACACAAGTCGTTTGCCTGCCACATCATCGCAAACTCCCCAGCGGCAGCCTGGCGCCAGAAGGTTGCGGTATCCACCGCTTCATGCACTTCGCTGGGATGCACGTCGCGTGTGATGGTGCGGCGGGCGAAGACGATCGATCCGCTGGCGTTCGAATGCTGCTCCAACCAGCGGAGAAGCGTATCCTTGCCGACGCCCGATGCGCCGACGAAAAAGAACAGCCTCCCGCTTTCCGGGAAGGCGGATTCCGTTCTGTTCGCATCGAAGGGAAAGCGCCGCCAAAGTCGGAAAGGCGCGCCGGGGCTGTCTTCACGAAAGATCGCCAGATTGTCTATCGACATCTGCCCGTGGACGGCGGCATCATTGAAACATGCGTCCGCCGCCCTGCGCAGGGCATCGGCGGTATGCGCATCTGCTTTCGCAAGAGAGTCGCTCAACGTCATGTGAAACCGGAACTGTTCTTCGGTGTGCGGGTAGCCCCATCGCTTAAGCAAGGTTTCCTGCCGCTCGCTCAAGCCGGCTTGTCGGCGCCGGGCAAGTTCCGCCGGCGTCGGCGGTGCGCGCAGCAGATCGAAATAACTTACGCAGCGCATTGCCAGGGCACTGATCTCTTCCAGCGGCCCGTCCGGAGTCAGTGCCAGAAAGTCGCTGATGCGACGCACGCGAACGTCTTCGAGCATGATCGGCTTTTGCGTCGCGGCAAAAGCCTGGGCCATTGCCAGCAGGTGGGTTTCGCTGAAGCCGTCCATCAGCCTGAATGGTGCCTTCAGGGTGGCATGAAATCCGTAACGCCGAGCGCTGGCGGTTAGTGCTGTCGTCAGATCCGGCGTCAGGCCGATGACCGGATAAGGCGGCAGTACCTCGCCGCTTTCCGGATCGCGGGCCAGCCAGCGGCAACCGGCCCGCCACCACGAGGATGTCGGGGCCGGGGCGAAGTAGATGGCGTATCGCGTCATGCCGCCAGCGGATAAAGCCGGTGGGTGGTGAGCCGCTGCGGTTCGGCGCAATACGCCAATCTGCCGGCGGCGATGGTGGCGACCAACCGTACGTCGCCGCCCGGCTGAGCTTCGACCAGCAACAGGTCGGCGCGATAGCCTTGCGCGATGCGCCCGCGATCGCGCAGGCCGAGGGTTTCAGCGGGATGCTGCGATACCAGCTTCCAGGCGTCGGCCAAAGAACACGCATTCTCCTGATATGCCAGCCGGAACGGTGCATGCAGCAGGGACGGGTAGTAATAATCGGACGTCAGGATGTCGCACATGCCCGTTCTGACCGTCTCGGTCGCGGACAGCGAGCCGCAGTGACTGCCGCCGAGCAATACATTCGGCGCACCCATGATGATCCGGCTTCCGAACTCGCGCGCTGCCGCGAGCGCGTCGCTGCTGCGGGGGAATTCACTGATCGTGGCTTCAATCGCATGGTAGCGCTCGCGGTCGGCGCGAGTTTCGTCATCATGCGAAGCCATCGGAATGCCGCGCTGCCTGCATGCCGCTGCAAGACGCTTCACGATGCCATCGACTTCCGCCGACCTGGCGTGTGCGGACTGCATGCGCTCCACAAATGTCGGCGCGTCGCAGCGGGCACGCTCTGCGTAGGCTGATAATTTTTCCGGTTGTTTCGACTTGCGCATGATGGACGGCAAGTGGTCATTGAACGCGACGAAGGAGATCCATCCCTGGGCGATCCAGTCGAGCGCGTCGTTAAGACCATCGACGTGATGATTTTCAAAGCGCAGATGGATGCGGTGGTCAGCGTGAAAATGCTTGCGCTTCTGCATTACCTGGCGCAGCAGGGCCAATGCCGACTCACGTCCGCGCAAGCCGCCCTCCCATGAAAACGTCACCCCGTGGCATGCAGTGGTGATGCCGTTCGCCACCAATTGCCTATCCGTATCGGCGAGCGCGATGTCATAGGAAAACACGGTCTCCGGCCTCGGCTGGATCTGGCGTTCGAACGCATCTCCATGCAAATCCACAATGCCCGGCAGGGCAATGAGGCCCGTGCCATCGAAGACAGCGCCTTCGTTGATTGCACCGTGCACGGAAGGCGGCCGGACAAAGTCGATGAAGGCATCGGAAAGGCCGATGTTGACCTTGTCCCATTCCTTGAATCCGGTGGATGAAGGCAGAAGACTGGTTGCGCCGTGAATAAGAAATTGCATGGAAATAGTAGGCCAGATCGAAGTAAATAAGCGCCATGCTAGCCGCCGATTGTGACCGCATATTGACATGGGTTGAACCGGCGGATGTCATCA